>CAYJCW010000001.1:0-424251 GCA_964368785.1 uncultured Candidatus Saccharibacteria bacterium | reverse complement strand
GAATTCATGTGAACGTTCCCACCTTTCGATGAACTATTAAATCACTTATGCTTATCGTAAACCAAGTCCTGGCATTTGTCTAGATTTTTTACCCTGATTTTTTAAAACGCCTATATATTCATGCCGTTTACCAAGGCATAAATCGGGAACAGCACCGCCCCTACCATACCCCCGGCAACTACCGCAAGCACCACCATCAGCACCGGTTCAATAGCGGTAGAAATGGTACGAATCTGCTCGTCGAGCTGGTCTTCGTAAATCTTCGCTACCTTCCCCATCATTTCGTCAATTTTACCGGACTGCTCACCAATTTTAATCATCTGTGGTACCAGGGCGTCAATAATCTCCTCTTTTTCAAGGGCAAATGAAAGTGCCTTACCCCCTTGTACCTTGGTGGCGGCCCGGGTAATACTTTCTTCGACCAGCGTGTTATTCACCGCACGGCCAGTAATTTTAAGGGTATCAAGCATGCTCACTCCAGTGCTCAGAAGCGTTTGCGCCGTACGCGTTAGCCGGCCCATGTAAAGCTCCCGAAATAGCTTACCAAACAAAGGCACCCGTAGCTTAAAGGTATCCATAAACCGTATACCCGACTCTGTTTTAAGGTATTGAAAGAAGAAGTACCCACCAATACCAGCAGCAATAAGCACCAGCCACCAGAAGTCCATAAGGAAGTTGGCCAAGTTAACCATTACCTGGGTAAGGCCTGGGAGCGGCTTTTTGAGGTCCTTATACAGCGCCTCTACTTGCGGTACCACGGTTGTAAGCATAAAGATCATCACACCGAAGATCACAAGAAGCACGATAACCGGGTAGGTTAATGCCCCCTTGATTTTGCTGGCAATAGCGGCGTCTTTTTCCTGCTGTGCGGCAAGCCGCTGCAGTGATTCATCAAGCGTACCAGAAAGCTCACCAGCCGCGATAAGCGCAATGAACACTTCATTAAAGACCTTAGGGTGCTTAGCGAATGAATCAGACAGCGCCTTGCCCCCTTCGACCGACGCCGATATGTCTTGAAGCACCGACTGGAGCTGCTTGTTTTGCGTTTGATCAACAATGGTGTGCAAACTTTGGCTTAACGGCAACCCTGCACCAATAAGGGTGGCGAGCTGGCGGCTAAAGACAACTTTATCTTTGGTAGTGATGCGGCCAGTAAAGCGCTCTAAAAAGCCGCCTTCGCCTAACTGTTCTTTAATATTAAGCGGCACAAAGCCTTGCTTCATAAGGAGCCGGGCTGCAGACGTCTCAGAATCGGCCTGAATGACCGATTTTACGATTTTGCTCGACGCCTGGTCCCGAGCTTCGTATTGAAATTTTCGCATAGCTTACCTACCCCCTCATAAGCCTTTCAAATTCAACAAGGTCAACGGCAAATTCGCGAGCGTTATCGTAGGTAATAGTACCGGCCTGAACAAGGCTGGCAAGCGTGCGGTCCATGGTTTGCATCCCCTGGTCGGCGCCAGTTTGGATGATGGCATCGAGCTGGTGCGCCTTACCTTCACGAATAATATTGCGCACTGCAGGGTTGGCAACCAGAATCTCGGCCGCAGCAACACGACCGCCACCAATGGACGGCACCAGACGCTGCGAAACAATCGCCATAAGAATATTTGAGAGCTGTGCGCGAATTTGTGGTTGCTGGTGTGGCGGGAAGACGTCGATCATACGGTCGATTGATTGCGCTGCCGAGTTGGTGTGCAGCGTGGCAAACACAAGGTGGCCAGTTTCGGCAATGGTAATAGCTGCTGAAATGGTTTCAAGGTCACGCATCTCACCGATAAGCACAACGTCTGGGTCTTGACGAAGTGAGCTTCGAAGCGCCGCGCTGAACGAGTAGGTGTCGTAGTGGACTTCACGCTGCACCACCACCGACTTCTTTGACTTATGCGTAAACTCAATTGGGTCTTCAATGGTAATAATATGCGAGGCTTTTTCGCTATTGATTTTATCAACCAGCGCTGCAAGCGTGGTCGACTTACCCGAACCTGTTGGCCCGGTGACCAGCACCAACCCGCGCGGGAGGTCGGCAAAGCTGAGCACTACTTGCGGCATACCCAGCTCTACAATTGATTTAATTTCGTTTGGAATAAGCCGCAGCGCCGCCGCCAAGTTACCGCGTTCGTGGAAGGCATTCACACGGAAACGCCCCAATGTACCAAAGGCAAAGCTAAAGTCGAATTCTTTGTCTTTCATAAGGATCTGACGCTGATCTTGGTCGAGAATGGCAAACACCAATGACTCGACCGCCGCTTCGTCGAGCGGGTTAAAGCCACCGATTGGTGAAAGCTGGCCATCAACACGAAGCATAGGAGGAAGGCCTACCTGGAGGTGAAGGTCGGAAGCCCGACGCTTAACGACTTCTTCAAGGAGTATTTCGATTCTGAGTTCTTGATTGCTATTCATAGTTCCACCTATATTTATATTATGCCGTGTCTGATGTGACGCGATTTACTTCTTCTAATGTTGTTACCCCCGTTAAAGCCTTAAGGTAGCCGTCTTGGCGCATGGTAATCATCCCCTGCGACACGGCTAGTCGTTGGATTTCGCTGCTGCTCGCCCGAGCCACGATGAGTTTTTGGATATCTTCGTTGACATCCATTACCTCGTAGATACCGGCGCGGCCGCTATATCCACCTGGCGCTTGAGGGGTATCAATCCCCTTCACTAAAGTATAAGCGCTTTGGCCCGCTAATGGTAGGTCTTTATAGCCTAAATCGGCCGAAACACGGGCGACGTCTTCTTTCGCCCGAGGTAACAGATGGCCGACAGTTGCCATAATGTTCTGCGTTTCAATCGGCGACGACTGATAGGTTTCGCGCTTCGCTGCAACACGGCGAAGCAACCGCTGGCCAATAATTGTATTAACGGTACTGGCAATCAGGAAGGGCTCAATTTGCATGTCGAGCAAACGCGGCAGCACACCAGCAGCGCTGTTAGTGTGCAGTGTGCTAAACACCAAGTGCCCCGTAAGGGCGGCCTGGACCGCCAAGTTAGCCGTTTCGCCGTCACGAATCTCACCCACCATCACAACATCGGGGTCTTGACGAAGAATGGAACGAAGGCCATTCGCGAAGGTGAGGCCAACATCGGCATTAACCTGAATTTGGTTAACACCATCCATTTTATACTCAACCGGGTCTTCCAATGTCACAATATTAACGGTGTCATCTTTGATTTCCTTAATAAGCGCATACAGGCTGGTTGACTTACCGGACCCGGTTGGCCCAGACGTAAGTACCATACCATTCGGCCGCTTAACACCATGGCGAATCGCTCGGAGCGAGCGACCGGCGTAGCCCATTTCTTCAAGGTCAAAGCTGTTCCCTGACTTATCGAGCAAACGGATGACGATTTGTTCACCCCACACCACTGGGCTAATAGCAATACGAAGATCAACCGCTTTGCCGGCAATACTGACGGCAAATTGGCCGTCCTGCGGAATACGGTGTTCATCGATTTTCAGATTAGACAAAATTTTAACACGGCTTACCAAGGCTGGCTCGATGCTCTTTGGCAGCTGCATGATTTCCCGAAGCACCCCATCGACCCGCACTCGGATTTTAAGCGTGCCTTCAAGCGGTTCAACGTGAATATCACTGGCGCGGGCTTTAATAGCATATTCAAGAATTTTGCTCAGCGCCTGACTAATTGGCGAGTCTTGAACAATCGTTTTGACATCTTTGACTTCTTCGGCCTTAGCCTCGGCCTGAGAGGCCTGGGCAGCCTGGTTGACACTCGAAAGGTCGGTCTTGTACTGATCAAGAACGTGGCGCACCCCTGTTTCCGAGGCCATAAAGACCTTAAGCGGGCGTTGAATACGGTTCGCTAAGTAATCGACCGCCTGGACGTTGTTGGCATCAATCATGGCGACCGCCAGGCGGTTTTGAACCTCGGCAAGTGGCACAGCCATAAACCGCTCGGCGATATCCTCTGGAAGCAACGCCAGGATGTTTTGATCAATAAAGGTGCTAGCAAGATTGACGTAGGGCACGCCCGATACCTGAGCAATGGCGTGCGTAAGCAGCTCGTTATCGATAACCTCTTGCTCGGTCAACAGAGTAAAGAGTGGCTTAGAATTCTTAGCCGCTTCCCGCTTGGCCTCATCAAGTACCGGCTGGGCAACAAGCCCCTCTTCAATAAGCAGCGTGATGAGTTTTTCTTGCATGTCGTCAGTAAGAAGTGACATTCGCTTACCCCCTACTCACCGCTTGGCGTAACTTTCACCTCTACCGACGGATTGATTGCATCACTCCGGAATATTTTTTCGCTTGGATCGTCAATCGTTGCGCTAATTGCGTCAATCTTCTTAACCTTCACCACCTCATCAGCAGGGTCACCCATAATAGCTCGGGTGACAAAGAAAGAAAGCAGTACCGAAACGGTCGCGATAAGAATAATCATGGCTATGTCGGTTTTTTTCATCGTGGGACCTCCTCTTCACGGAGTTGAATAGTCTTTTTTGGTTCGTAGAAGGTGCGAGCCGACACAGTAAGTGTCTGAACGCCTTCTTGAGTTTCGATGTCCATAGAGAGCACCTGAATGGTACGAATCGAGCGTTCAAGGTTAGCTAGTAGATGCCGCAAAGCGTCGCTATTACCCCTGGCCATAAACTGAAAGTCGATAGATGATGTGCCACTTTCCGACCCGTCACCCGAGGGGGCCGCACTTGACCCGGTACCCTCACTGTCAGCAGTTGCCGATTCGTCGGCGGTTGGGCTTATGCTCATTGATTCGATAGTGAGGCCGTCAATACCCGCAAACAGTTTGTTTTGCAGCGAGGCACCAAAAGCCAAAGAGTTAGCATCTGCAGGCAAAGCGTCAAGGACTACCTGAAGCGCACGATCGTCATCATTGGCTTTAATAGACATAAGCGCCTGGTTGGTATCGAGCACGTCAACCGACTTACGAAGGTCGGCAACTGCCTTATTGTTTTTTTCAAGCGTTGCGAGCGTCTTGTTTTTTTCAATCAGTACTTTTTCGGAGTACACCAACTTTTGCACGAGGAAGTAGCCTGCCACACCAGACGCCCCAACGACAACCGAAGCAGCAGCAATCCACATAAACATCGTCCGATTAGCTTTTGCAATTTGGGTTCGCTTTCGAATAGCAACATCATCTTTAGCCATACGCTACTCCTTTACCTCATCCTTAGCTTTATCGATGAATATGTCTCTCACTCCAAGCCGAGAGTCGGTTACGTTCGTACCATCAGGAGCCTTAATGGCCACTGCATTAAAGGTATACTTCGCAAGGAAGAGTTCTTCGGCATAAGTGAAGGTAACGTTGAAGCGAACAACGCGCTGTTCACCGGCGTCTTCGCCAAAGCTTACCGAGCCAAGGCTGATATTGGACGCAACAGGAGTTTCTTTATCTTCATCACCATCTTTGTACAGTACATACGCTCGTTCGAGGGTCTTTTTGAAGGTTTCCATTGATTCGTAGCGCGGTGTTTGGCCTTCGAGCACGATTGTTTTGTCTTCAGCATTTACCGACACTCTTGAGAACCGAACATTATGGGGCTCGGGTGGTACCACTGATTCGAGAACATTAAAGATGCGCGAATTAATCATACGGCTATCGGCTTGCTTATTAATAATGGATACCTGATTTTGGATGGTAAGCATTTCTGACAACCCCTGCACTTTGGCAAGTGTATCGCTTTGGTCTTTAATACCGCTATCAGCAAGGGCATGTCGTACTGTTTGAGCACCAAAAATATACACAAGCAACACCACAAGCACCCCAAGTGCAGCTAACCCAATGACTATAGAGCTCGAAATAACCACCGCTCGCTGGCGCTGTGCCCGAATGAGTTCTTGCTTAACATCGGGGACAAGATTAATTTCAATCATTTATTTGTTCCTCCGCTGCGCAAGACCAACTGCCGCCGCAAACTCGTTTGCCACGGGAGCAAGTTGCTGTTGATCAGACTGACCTACGGCTACTTTTTGCCAAGGGTTAGCTATAACCGCTGAAATACCGGTTTTTGAGCCAACGTACTGCTCAAAACCAGGCACCACTGCCCCAAAACCGGAAAGCAGAATGCCCCCAACTGGTGTGTTTGGATACCGTGTTTGGAAGAACTTAACCGACTTGGTAAGTTCAACCGCAAAACCATCAAGGGTTGATTCAACAGCTTGGTGCACCTGGCCTTCAAGGCGATCGGGCGCAAGGCCAAACTTAAGAATAAATTGCCGCGCTTGGTCTTCTTGAACATTGAGGTTTTGCACCGCTGCTTTTACAAGCGAGCGAACCCCCATTGGAATAGTGCGAACAAGCCGCGGTGCCTCATTATAGGTAATAGCCAAATCGGTTGACAGTTCACCCACATCGATAATAAGGCGAGCATCGGGCACACCAGTAGGAAGTAATGAACGAATCATGGCAAGAGGGTCGGGTTCAGCGCCAATAACGTTAAAGCCAAGGCCCTCAACGAATTCAAGCCGCTCTTCAGCGTACTGGTTAGCTGTACTCGCAATAAGCACTTCCTGCATGGTAGGGTCGTGCAACGACGGGCCAAGAAGGGCCCAGTCTACTTTGGCCTCGTTGACCGCCATTGGAATGTATTGGTCGATTTGGTATTTAAGAGTGTTACGGAGCTCATTATCGGGCATAATGGGCATTTCGATAACCGTATTAAAAGTTTTGCTTGACGGTAAGCCCACTACAACGTTTTTAGCCCTAATACCACTTTGCCCTACGGCAGTCATGATGACCTCGCCAAGGCGACGCCGCGCCTCGGGCGATGATGAACTACCGATTTTTTCGTCTAAAGGTGCATACCCAAAGTGAACTAGATTCCAGCCCTGCCCCGTAGGGGTAAGCTGAACGACACGTACGGCATTTGTGCCAATATCCAGTCCAAAAAAGTCGCCCACGCCATTTGCTATCATATTGGTTTTAATTATACGGGAACCATAAGCGTAAATGCAACCCCAACATGTACCTCGCTTTAGAACCGCGGCGGCAATTCTGTTGTGCTCGCCGTTGGAAGCCGCTGGCCACCGCCAAAGGTTTCAATAAACCAAAGGTATGCATCGGGGCGAGCATTAAAGACTTCGGCCGGCTCGCCAGCCTGTGCAGCCACCCCGCCTCCGGCAGTACGCTTAAGCAAAAGCTGTTCAGTGATAACAGGGCCATTGACGCGGAGGCGGTCATTACACTGCGTAGCGTTAGGGTCGTCGCGGTTTCCACAGGTATGTATTATAGCCGGCCTGGTTCCATCTTGCCTTGCTACCAACCAAGCATCAACATTTTTGACGGTGCTGGCAATACGAATTTGGTTAGCAATAATAACCAGCTGAGGAATACTGCGCGCACTGGAAATACTGCTATTTTGGTACCGAATGTCGCTATTAATGTTAACTACTTTACCCGGTGCGTAAAGAACCGCCCACTTACCTACCCGTATGGTACTTGTGGTACCCGTTGCTGCTTGAAGGGTGATGGTGCCGCCCGCCGATGCAGCTGGCCGGTACACTCCTGGTGACGACGCAACGTTCTCGGGATCAATCGTATTACTCGTCAGCGATTGGTACGATTGATCATTAAAGTATTTAGCCAAGCCCACCGCCGGTGAGGTGGTACCCGTTGCGTATTTCCCCGGAGGGCAAAGCGCCGACGTCGCTTCCCAGTTATTGAAGGTAAGCAGGCTCAACGAACCAGTTCCACAAATATTATTAGACACCGACCCCCCTTGAAAGCCCGAACCAGAGGCCATATTCCTTACCTCGCCAGGGCTCACGAGCGCATATTCACCCCAAGAACCATAGTTATTAACCGTCGCTGTAGGAGCCGAGCTAATGATGTCAACACAAACCGGCCTCGAAACGCGGCGGGTAAGGTTAGTGCTGTCTCGAGCAGTTGTCATGAAGTTATGAGCCACATCAAACCGGCGGATTGCAAGGAAGTAACAAACCCGGTCACCAGGAACGTAGCCGGTTGTATCAAGCGTAAGCCTTCCGTTCGTCCCTGCGCCTGATGCGTAATGACCTGAGATAAGGTTGTTCTTGTTCGATGTAAAGACATCGAATTGAATGCGCTTATTATTGCTATTGTAGGCAGTCACCCGACATTGAGCACTTGTTCCACCAAGAGTAGAAGCTAACCATTCGCAGCCCCCAGGGTCGGTGTTGGCGAAGTCTTTCTCTGCGTACTGGACCTTACCAATATCCCCCTGAAGGTTAGCCGGAACAGTCTCCGTGAAGTTAGCGGTAAGTCCTGGCTCCATTGTCGCGGCAGCGGTGGTTTTTACATTGTACGCATAGAGCGTATACGGAACATGCTCCCCAAGACTACTGCCATCGGGCGATTTGGTTGTTCCGGCGTTATGTACTTGTGCAACAATATCAAACTTATCCCCAGCTACTACAAATTTTTTATCAAGGCTACCACCACAAAGGGCGGTTCTGGGGTAAAGATCGAAATCAGCCGTTGCCCTGGGGATAGCCTCATGTGTAGGCGCTATATAAGCAGTTGGACATACAAGGCCCGGTGATGAGGTTGGTGCTCGGGGTGTACCATCTTTTTGGCTGGTAATACTGGTTGCGATATCCCCGGCCAAGGTTCCTCTTTGACGAACCAGCACATCACCACCCCACACCTGCACTTTGGGCTTCTTACCTATTACATGACACTTCATTGCTGAATGACGCCACGCCGAACCAGCCCTGTGCGTGTTAGGTGTTACCGACATAACAAAACAGATTTGTGTGCCGACCTCTAGGTCATCAACCGTAAAGGTTGTTGGGTACGAGCCAGAACCATCATGTGTGTAGCCATCTGCAACCGTACCAGAAGCATCGGCAACCGCAGTACAGCTTAGTCGCGTTGACCCACCGGCAAAGGCAGCACACGCGTCATTGGTCGTATTACTTATCGAGCTAGTAGAGAAAGAGGCTCCTGACTTGTAGACAAACCTGGTAAGCCGATAGCTTACTGCTGCCGTAGACCTTGTGGGGCCATTGTTCTTAACCGTACCCGTTACCGTTTGATCAGTACCTACTTCAACAGACATACTCCCAATTGAGACATCGGGCACGAGAGTGAAGTTGTAAGGAATGGTGGCACATCGCTTATCGGTCTCGGCGCGACCACCGTTACTCGGGGAAATGGGGGTATAAGCAACCCATTGGCAGAGCGTCTTTCCGGCATCCTCTGCAGTGACATTGTATCTGGTGTACTCAGACGTAGTACAGCCGCTATCGGTTACATAGGCCCGGCAAGTTACAAGAGCATCATTTTCTACCGGCTGTTTCGTTGTTGAACGTTCAATAAGATATGGCCGGGGGTCTGAGATAATAGGGATAACGCTTGATCTAAAGCCACTTCCGTAAAGAGCATGGGTAATATCCGAGGTAACCACACCATTCGTAGCGCGAATTGCATGCCTCCATAACAGACAATCACCGGGATACGCAGTGATAGGACTTGGTGGCTGGGCGGCGCTGCCAGCATCTATAAACGAGGCTTGTGTCTTGGTAGCCGGAGTACAAGATGACGCGCCCTGCCTTAGGATGTAGGATTGGGCGTTGAGGGACCATTGTGGCGGTGGAGGGGCGATGTCGTAGCAGAATACTCCAACATTACTAGCAAACGTGTAGCCCACTTTGGCATCGCTCGGCAGCTCATCGAAGCGTGAATTTGCGATTGTAGTAGTAATATTGCCCGTATAGGGGCTGCCCCAATCGGATGCCCCATCCCAGTTCATTATCCATGCCTTATCCCAGGTTTTTTCACCCGTAAAGACAACAAATGCGATTATTTTCCTAGCACCAACGGCCCTGCACTTGCTTACCGCACCGTCCCAACGACCATTACCCTTAGGAGCGCCCCAGCCTCCATCAATAAGTAACTCGTACCACCCATATCCATTAGATGACCAGGGACAACCGTCTTTCCCTCCCCCATTACACCCCGGACTGCCGCTGCTAGCATTGTCTCCGGAGTCTACCCAAGCCTCTGCTGCGACCCCACTGGGGCTCAACGTAACAAAAAAACCAGCGATAATAATAGTAAGCGCTAAGGCGACAAAATATTTTATTATACTATTAGTAGCCACCCCTGCCCCCCTTAAGCTGTAAAGATAGCTGTTCGACAGAAGTCTGATACCCCACTAGCGAATCGACTCCCGTAAGGTTATTATTTGCATATTCTGCCAAGTCATGCAATCGCTTAACCTCCCCAAGCGCCCTAGAAGCCTCTCCAGCATCCCCTTTGATTATTCCATAGCGAAGCAATATAGTCTGACACGTTGCGTCATCTCCATGCCCAGTATTGTTTCTTATATTAGTAACCACCCTATCAAGTCCCGTCTCGTCAACGCTTATTCTGTCCGAACTATCATCACGCACCTTATAAGTAGCTGCCTCGTTGAATGTCGCCACAATAGAGTCGCCACAAACCCTCGAGACCGAGCCTGCACCTTTGCCACCAGCGACAAAGGTAACAACTACCCTCCCCGAAACAACAAGCCAAACCCCAACCGCAACAACAGCAACCGCCAAAAGAAGAGATGCGCCCGCTATAATCATTTTTTTTCTGCGATTGCTCTGCATAAAACCACCCATTTCCTTGTTTCCCACTAACTATACTACTTATGCATTCATCTTACAGTATGCCTAGGATGTGTGGCAATAGGGTTCACAAAACAGTTTATCCGTAGCAAGAGAGATTGTCTCATCGATTCTGGAGTGCTACTATTAAGATAGGTTTCAGTTCAGCAACGAAAACACCCCATAACGGGGTGTTTTCTGACTTAGGTTGCTTGGTGGAGCCAGCGGGAGTCGAACCCGCGACTCTGAGGTTTCAGTTCAGCGTGTTACTGCTACACGTATTTTACAGGGGTAATTAAGCAAAAAGTTTTAAAAATATGATAGAATAGATATATATGAGTTTATCCATCGGCATCGTCGGCCTCCCCAACGTCGGCAAGTCTACCCTATTTAACGCCCTTACCCAAAACAATATTTTGGCGGCTAACTACCCCTTCGCAACAATTGAGCCAAACACTGGTATTGTTCCGGTACCTGATGTGCGGCTGACTCACCTGCAAACGCTCTACAATGCCGAGAAAGTAATTCCTGCCACTGTTACTTTCGTTGACATAGCTGGGTTAGTTGCCGGGGCAAGCAAGGGCGAGGGCCTGGGCAATAAGTTTCTTGATACCATCCGTAAAACCGATGCGATTATTCATGTGGTGCGCGCCTTTGAAAACAGCGCTATTTTGCGCCACGACGAATCACCGGTAAACCCTAGGGCAGACATTGAGATCATTAACACCGAACTCATTCTTGCAGATATGCAAACCATCGAGGGGCGCATTCCAAAACTTCAAAAAGAAGCAAAGGCAAAACCTGCAACTCGTGAACACATTAGTTATTTAGAATCGCTTTTGCGGCACCTTGAAGCTGGCACTCCTCTTTCTGCGCTCCCTTCGCTCGATGCCGAATTCATTGGTGACCTTCACCTTCTCACCGCAAAACCAGTTATTTATGTGTTCAATGTTGATGAGTCCACTCTTGTGAACGAAGAAAATCGGCACGAGCTCGTCGCGCTCGTTGCCCCCGCCCGAACTATTTTTGTATGCGCCAAAATTGAAGAAGAAATTAAAGACCTTCCCGAGGAAGATGCCCTTGAGCTCCTTGAAGCATACGGAGTCGCCGAAACCGGCCTTGCTCAGCTCGTAAAAGCTGCTTACGATACCCTCGGCCTCCAAAGTTACCTTACCGCTGGGCAAAAAGAAGTCCGAGCCTGGACCATTCATCAAGGTAGCACCGCCCCACAGGCTGCCGGGGTTATTCACACCGATTTCGAGAAAGGCTTCATTGCTGCTCAAATTGTTGACTACGACGACCTTATAACCGCCGGGAGCGAACCTGCCGCAAAAGCTGCAGGCAAGGTACGCACCGAAGGCCGCGACTACGTTATGCGCCCCGGCGATGTGGTTGAATTTCGGTTTAACGTAAGTAAGTAAGTAAGTAAGTAATTTCTTTTCTAAATGAAAGAGCTCCGGCCGAAGGGCCAGAGCTTTTTCTGCCTGCTATCCATCAAAACCCGGTAAGGGTGGGGCAAGAAAACTTCCTTGCCCCACCCTTACGACTGGCTATGACGCGTTGTAAACGCGCCGCCGCACCACCAGGGCGGTGCCGACGACCAGCAGGGCGAACGCCAGCCCACCGCTGGTGGCCGCGCCGATGGGGTCTCCACCGGTAGCCGCCAACTGCTGCGAACCGTCCGAGGAGTCGCCGGTGGGGTTACCACCGCTTCCCCCCGACCCACTCCCGGGGTCTCCCCCGTTCGAACCCGGCCCCTGGGTGGGGGCCGGCGTCACGGTGGGAGTGGGAGAGGCCGTCGGAGTCGCCGTGGGCGTCGCCGTCGGTGACGGAGACGGAGACGGCTCCACCGTGGGCGAAGGCGAAGGCGTCGGCTCCAGAGTCGGCGTCGGAGTGGGTTCCACGGTGGGCGTGGGCTCCGGCGTCGGGCTGGGGCTCGGCTCAGGGATCGGCGTCGGCTCCACCGGAGTGGGGCTGGGCGTCGGTTCCGAGGTCGGTTCGGGAGTGGGCGAAGGGGTGGGCTCCACGTCAGCGAAGTTGACCTCCACGTACACCGGCTCGCCGCTCAGCTCATCGTTGATGAACACCCACGCGCCAAACACACATCTTCCGCCCGGGAACGGACCCGGACGGAAGATGCTGAACGACCCATCAGCCTGCAGCGGCAGGCCCCACACGCCCACGCAGTCCAATCCCGCGACTCTCACCGTGTCGTTCGGCCCGAAGTTCTCGAGCTCCACGACACCCGAAACGGTGGCTGCATTCGTCGAATCGACGACCACATCCAACGACTTCACCCAGGCAGACGGAGCCGGCGTGGGCTCCGGCGTCGGGGTGGGCGTCGGTTCCGGAGTGGGAGTGGGGGTCGGTTCGGGCGCGAAGCGCACTGTGAACGGGAACGGTTCCCCGGTCGGGGACCCGTCGACGAAGGCCTGGGTGGTGACCGTACAGGCACCGTCCGGGTAGTCGCCGTAGACCTCCACCTCGAAGGTGCCGTCTTCGTAGATGGGCGTGATGCTGGTCGAATTGCCGAGACAATCAGTGGACTGAACCGCCACGACAGTATCCGCCAGGACACCGAGCGAGATGATCCACCCCCAGACCTTGATGCGACTCCGGGAAACCCCGTCGTCGCCGTTTTGCTGGGCCGCACCGATCTCCGCCCAGGGTGCCGGCTCCGGGTCATCGGCATACGCCGCCGGAGCGACAATGCCGAACGCCGCAAGCAACACCACGGCCACCAAGGCCGCGGTACGCACGCGCAACCGCTGGATGATTTTCATCCGTCTCTCTTTCTCTTGATGGAGACGCCCCTTATATGGGGGCGTCGAACAGGACAGAACTACATCTTAACGAGGAATGATTACCCCTGTTAAGACATTGCCTTTATATATACCATTTTTTGCGGAAAAAGTAAAGCAAAACGTTATGAGGAGTTACCAAAAGGAAGCCTATAGCACAACAAGCTGCTGCTTGCCAAACAAGCTTGCAAGCGCCAAGAAGTCACGGTCTAATGTTAACAACGGAAGCTGGTGCTACTTTGCAAGCGCAGCAATCCACAAATCCCCTTCTGAAAGTGCGTGCCCAGATTTACGGCAATATGCGGCAAGTTCCCCAAAAACTTTCGGCGTCCCCTGATCCTCATGAAGCAATACCACACCTTGCTGTGCCATAAAAGCAGCAAGGGCTGAGGCATTTTACTCAAAGCGAGTGCCTTGATAGAACCCCTGCCACAACTCGGCCATTACAACAAATGGCAAATATACAGTATGGACGCCCCGAAGGAATTCAACAGCCCTGGCATCGTTTTTCATGAGCGCGACATAGATATCAGTATCGATAATCATGAAGTGCCCTAAGTAATGCCCTTCAGATCACTTTGTCGCTTAAGTTGTTCTCGCTCAATAAGCTGCTTCTGCTGCGTATCGTAGGCATCTAACGCCTCGGCCGTTGCGTCATCAAGGCCCATACCTATAAACCAATCGAGTCTATCGACAATCGAGGCAGCGTCGTTATGTACGCCAGCCCGTTCCGATAATTCATCAACAATCACCTTGTTTAGACTTTTTCCCGTTGCATGAGCAAGCCTTCGAAGATAGGCATCGACATTATGAGGCACTTGCCGAACGGTATATTGCGTTGAATGATTCATGCATTCATGATAGCATGCATGCACTATTGCAATACGTTGCCTTGTAGCACATAAAACCGCTCCCGGTTCCCCTTCGACCCCGCTACTTCGCTGTCTCGTTTGTCTTTAATCACAAAAATATCACGCGCCCAAAGTTCAAATTCTTTTAAAATCTGCCGGCGGACGCCATCATTTTTAATAACTCCTTTGTTCGTCTGATGCTTCCCTGCCTCAAATTGCGGCTTAACCATAGCAACAATCTGCGTCGTTTCATTCATAAGCTCAGTTGCAATATGCGGCAGAATATCGCGAAGGCTAATGAACGATACGTCAATAACAATAATATCCGGGCGATGTTCTTTGGTAAGTCGAAAATCACGAATGTCTGTTTTTTCATGAAGCTCTATCTTTTCACTGTCTCGAAGGCTGGGATGAAGTTGCTCAGTCCCTACGTCAACTGCATACACTTTTTGTGCACCATGCTGCAGTGCATAATCGGTAAAGCCACCGGTGCTACTTCCTACATCGAGCACTATTTTACCTTGAAAATTCACCTTTAGTACCTTCACGACACTCGCCAATTTAAGGCCAGCCCGGCTCACGTACTGCTCGTTTGCATTGAGTGTAATAACTGACTGTTCGGTTACAAAATGCCCCGGCTTCGTCATTTCGCGGCCATCAACAGTAACCTTACCGAGCTTAATCCAGCTCTCGGCTTGTGAACGGGTCGGCACAAGCCCCCGTTGCACCATCGTTGCATCGAGCCGAGCCTTCATTCACACCTCGCTAATCTTTCTTTCGTTCGCGGTAAGCGCCTGTTTCGGTGTCAACCGAAACAACATCACCAACCTTAATGAACGCCGGCACCTTAATAACAAGGCCTGTTTCAAGTGTTGCGTCTTTAAGGACACTACTTGTGGTGTCGCCCTTTACAACGTCTTCAGCGTAGGTAACCTCAAGGTAAAGGTTCTTTGGCAGCTCTACGTTAATCACCTTACCGTCAAACAGCTGCAGTGAAAGTGAGTCGCCTTCTTTAAGGTACGGCGCCGCATCTTCACACACATCTGCCGGAAGCTGGAATTGTTCGAAGCTTTCAGGGTCCATAAAATGGAAATCATCAGCGTCCTTATACAGGTATTGAACCGTTTGGTAGTTTACCTCTGCTGAGTCGATTTTTTCCTGGCCCTTGTAGGTTTTAGGAATTACCGCACCGTCAATAAGGTTCTTAAGTCGAACATTCACGATACTTCCTCCGCGGCCCATTACCTTTTGGTTGTAGTCGATAACCTTAAAAGGCTTGCCGTCTATTTGAACGACAACGCCTTTTTTAAGGTCAGTTGGTTGCAACTGAGCCATGCCTGGTTACCCTTGTGCTACGAATGGTAGTAATGCAAGGTGGCGAGCACGCTTGATTGCAACAGCAAGTTGGCGTTGCTGCTTAGCGCTTAGGCCTGTCTTACCTACTGGTTCGATTTGCCCGTAAATGTTTACGAAACGCTGCAAGGTTTTAACATCTTTGTAGTCAAAGTATGCAGGTACGTCTTTTTTGAGTCGTTTTGCCATTGTTGTATTCTCCTAGAATGGAATTTCACTTAAATCAATTGGTTTGTCGTCGATGTCTTCAATAACAACATCCTTACTGTTGTTGCGGCTTGATGAGCCACCAGCATTGCTGCTTGCACCAGCAGGTGCACCGTCGCCACCATTAGGACTATCGAGGAAAGTGACGTCGGTCGCAACAACTTCAATACGAGATTGCTTTTTACCGGTTTCCTTGTCGTCCCAGGTGTCTTGGCGAAGGCGTCCCTGTACGAGTACGCGGCGGCCCTTAGCGAGGTATTGCATAACAAGCTCGCCAAGCTTTTCCCAAGCGGTAACGTTAAAGAAGTCAGCGGTGTCGTCTTGCCCTCCACGGTCAACAGCAATGCTAAAGCTTGCAATTGTTTTGCCAGTGGTTGTCGTGCGCTGCTCTGGGTCGCGCGTAAGGCGCCCCATTAGAATAACTTGGTTAATGCTTCGTGCCATCGTACTCCCCCTCTATCTCCCTCTGAAACCCTTAGGCTTCTTTATCGTCTGAAGTTTCTTCTGCCTTTTTAGCTTGTTCAGCAAGTGCTGCACGTGCTTTGGGGTCTACCTTTACAAGAAGGTAACGAAGAACTTCTTCGGTAATGTTAAGTGTGTTGCTGATCTTGAGTGGCGCATCAGCAGGAAGTTCGACGTCCATGTATACATATACAGCGAATTCTTCACGGTTGATTGCGTATGCAAGTTTTTTCTTGCCCCAGTTGTCTTCACGGGTGATGGTACCACCAGCACCGGTGACAATGTCACGCACCTTTGCAAGTGGCGTGTCTAGATCTGCTTCGAGATCTGGGTGGATAAGAACAGTAAGTTCGTATTCCTTCACTAGATTGCTCCTTTTGGAATCTACGCTGCGAACTAGTCGCTCGCCGCATAGATGCTTACCTATTCCAATAATGGTAAGCTTAGCGTTAATAACAGTAGTAATTATACCGTAGAGCAGGCCTTTTTGCAAGGCGACCCCCGGCCCGTGGCCTCGGCTTCACTACCTACCCTTTAGTATGGCAGCAAAACTTTAAGTTGTTATGAACGAAAAGGCAAATGCTACCCTAAATCTTCATCACTCCCTGCACCACCAAACACCTCATCCAAACTCGAAACAAGTACGTCGCGAGGCCGGGCGCCATCGGCTGGGCCAATAATCCCCTGCTCTTCCATCTCTTCGATTAAGCGGGCTGCTCGGGCGTAGCCAACGCGCAAACGTCGCTGCAGTAAGCTTGCAGAAGCCTTACCGCTATCCACCACAACACGTACAGCATCCTTAAACATGTCGTCACCGCCGCCACTATTGCTATCAAAGTCCATAACCACGCCGCCCTTGCCGTTAAGCTGAACCGGCTGGCTGACTACTTCGTCGTTATATTGTGGCGGAGATTGTTGGCGAAGGTGGTCGGTAATTTTCATTACTTCATCGTCAGTTACCCACGCCCCTTGAATACGCTTTGGCTTTGGCATTGCGGCAGTGCTCATAAGCATGTCACCTTGGCCAAGCAATTTTTCTGCGCCAATTTGGTCGAGAATCGTACGAGAGTCAACCTGCGAGGCCACCGTAAAGGCAATGCGGGCCGGTACGTTCGCCTTAATCAAACCGGTAATGACGTCAACCGATGGACGCTGAGTCGCAAGCACCAGGTGAATACCAACAGCGCGGGCTTTTTGCGCTAAGCGAACAATAAGCGCCTCAACATCACGAGCCGCTACCATCATAAGGTCGGCCAGCTCGTCAATCACAATCACAATGTACGGCATTTCGCCGTTTTCGTGTTGTTGCTCGTGGCCTTCTTCATCTTGAATAGTAATTTTCTTCGCGCCCTTCGCAAGCAGGCTGTTATACGTTTTGATATCACGAACCTTATGCTCGGCAAGCAGTTTATACCGGCGCTCCATTTCATTCACCGCCCACTTAAGGGCACTGATGGTTTTTTCGGGCTCGTTGATAACAGGGGTAATCAGGTGCGGAATATCTTCGTAGGGCGCCATTTCTACCTGCTTTGGGTCAACCATAATAAGCTTCATTTCGCTTGGGCTGTTGCGGTAAAGAAGGCTGGTAAGTAGCGTGTTAATCATTACCGACTTACCAGACCCAGTTTGACCAGCAATAAGCAGGTGAGGCATCTTGTTAAGTTCGCCTACCACAGCTTCGCCAGAAATATCTTTACCGATTGCAAAAGCCAACGGCTCGCCGTCACCCCGCCACTGCTTGCTATTAAGAATAGAGTGGAGCCGCACATCAGCCGCCTTACGGTTTGGCACTTCAATGCCCACTGCCTTCTGGCCAGGAATGGGAGCTTCAATACGAAGGCTTTGAGCCGCCAAGTTAAGAGCGATATTTGTTTCTAGCTGGGTAATTTTAGTAAGCTTTACCCCGCTTGGTGGGCGAAGGGTGTACTGAGTCACCTTCGGGCCAATGTTGGCTCCTTCCATTTCAACGGCAATATTAAATTCGGCCATGGTATCTTTAATGATTTGAGCATTTTGCTGAACATCACCGGCGTCGGCTGGCGATTGCTTCTTTTCAAGCAGGTCGAGGCTTGGCGGTTGCCAGTTTGGGTCGCTTACCGTTACAAGCGCAGCGCTTTCTTCGGCCGCCTTATCTTTAGTAACGCTGTTACGAAGTGTGCTCCGGTGAGATGATTTCTTTTCTTTGGAGTCTTCATCGGTTGGGTCAAGCGTTGGCACACCAGCATTGAGCTTGAAATCGGCCATCGCGCCACCCTTTTTAGGTGTATCGATAGCAGCTGCGGTACGCATAACCTTGACGTTTTCCTCCTGCTCGGAAATATCGCGGCGGGTCATTTCCCAAATCTTTTTAATAATTGTTATCGGCGAAACGCGAAGGATGAATAGGGCGGTAAGCAAAATGAGCAGTACATACACGAAAGCAGCAACGCCAGGGTCCACTAATGCCAGCATACCCGAGTTAACCGTCTGCCCAATGAAGCCACCCGTTGGCTCCCCTGCTTTATCCTTAAGAAGCCCAAAGAGCCCAGCAAACCAGACAAGCTCAACCGCAGTGGCAAGCTTCATAACAAAGGGGATGCGGTTCTCTTCGGCACGGAAAATCTCAACAGCAACGTAAATAAACACCACCGGCACCACGTAAACGCCATACCCAATAGTTGCCATCGTTGCCATATTAAGCCAGTCAAGAACGGGACCGCCGAGGCCAAACCACCCTAGAATAATAAGAAATGAAAAAACAATTAGTAACAACGCGCCCGTTTGCGCCCAAAAACCATCAGGGAGCGTATGCCGCGGAGCGGTACTTACTGGCGCTTTTCGTTTGCTTGAGTTGCGTTTTTTCTTTTTTGCCATATCTTTTTATTATACGGGGTTGTTCCCCTTATTGCACATATGTATTATAGCAAAATTTACTACATTTTGCAAGTAGCTTATGTTTTTCCTGGGGCCGCTCACGCTGTTGATGCGCCTCGCAGTCGACCAGGGGCCTTTTTAACAACGCCTTGAGACCGCTCAAGCTTGGTAAGACGCGCCTCATGCTTGTCGGCGCTGCTCAGCGGTATCCTTTATTTCTTGCCTGAGTTGGTCTGCTGTGTCCTTGATCTCCCGGCGTAGTTGTTCAGCGGTCTCTTTGGCCTCTTGGCGGATGAGCGCGAGTTCTCGGTCGAGTTTTTTATCGAGTTCGACATATTGCCCGCTGATTTTGGCGAGAAGTTGCATGATGGAGTCGAATTGCAGTGCATCTATCTTCATACACTCTATTATGGCAGCCAAATCTTAAATAGTTATATAGCAAGCAGATTGTTAGGCAATTCGTTCGGTGTACACGATTACGCGGCTATCGTATGTGTTCTTGTCTTTAACCCAGCTCCCGGTGCAGGTCATAAGATTGAGCCCTTCGCGCACATCAGCATAGGGCCGCAACACTTTCGCCATATCGATGGCATCAAGTTTTTGGGCTTCAGTGTGAACAACTTTGTACTTCAGCACTTCTCCGCTCCCCAATTCAACAGAAAGTGTATCGTCCTTTTTAAGCTTATCGAGGTAGGCAAACAGGCCTTCGCGAGTCATGCCGCTCGCATGAGCATCGATAAAAGCCGCACCCTTTTGGCCAGGCTTCGCGCTCCCAGTGTACCAGCCGCTATCATAAATATTAATAGGAGCCTGAACAGCGCCGTCATTGTTCACGCTCATTGGCAAAATGCGGGCGCGAACCGCAATACGATCAATCGTAAGGATTCGTGGAAGGTCGGCAGCAACTTTATAGGCATCAACCGCACTTGGCTTGACTTCGGTTTCATCTTCGCCTTCGCCGACGCTTACCGCGCCTTCGGCTGCTTGTTTCTTCTCGGCGACTGCTTGCTTTACTTCGGAATTGGTTACCCAGGTGTCGATGCCTATATACCCCGTAAAAGCGAGCACCGCCATTGAAAGAAGCGCCGCGCCCGTGTACCACAGAACACCCTTGGCCCGCTCCTTTCTTTCAAAAATGCGTACCTTTATACGAGTCTTCTTTAGCACCTGCGTAAGGCGTCGTGCTGGCTCTGGTACCACCACCTCTGTGCGAATCGGCTCTGGCGCAGAGAGCAGCTCTAGGTCCGGGACTTCATGCGCCTGTAAGGAGTTAAGGCCACTCATTCGCCGCTGCGATACCCCAGCGCTAAAACTATCGACGGCGCGATGCCATGGGTCAATTTGCGATTGCCGTTTGCGCTCCTCAAATAAACGCTGGCGCGCAGTTGACGCGGCGTTTACGAATGGCTGGCGATCGTTAACGGTTCGATGGGTCACGCTCCTATTATCGCATAAACATAAGGTGCATAACAGGACCTGTGCGCAGCTCGATTCTTAATACCCCCGATTATCAACACGCTGCTTTGGCACTATTGCCTCAGTGTCGGGCTCGACTGGTGCTGGAAACTTTTTTGGGGGACGACTTTCTTGGTTGTAAACACCTCCTGCGGCGCCATTCTGAGAGTGGTTTGAACGACCACGTCCGTGCTGTTGGCCTGCTTGACCAGGTGTTTCGTGCCCACTGCGGCGTGGCTGTTGACCACCCTGCGGCTTTCCGCCGCCACCGCCAATTTCATTGATGACCGGAATAACAATTGGAGTACGACGAGTTTGATCGTAAAGAATATGGGTCAGTTCGTCCTTAATTTCCTTCTTCACCACGTCAAGGTCAACCTTGCGGCCATTGAAAGTGCGCGCAACTTTTTGCTTCAGATATTGGCGAATGACGCCCATAAGCTCCTCACTGTCGCGAAGATAAATAAAGCCACGGCTAATGATATCTGGGCTGGTCATAAGGCGGCCGCTTCCCCTTTGTACAGTCAGTACCACCACAAACATGCCTTCATTCGACATGTGAATACGGTCTTTAAGCACCACTTCCGATACGATTGCGCCTGAATCGTCGTACATAATGCCACCAACGGGTACGCGACCGGTTTTTTTAGCAACGCCACCCGAAACTTCAATGACATCACCCGAATCACAGACAAAAATGTTAGAACGAGGGATAGCACATTCTTTTTCGGCCAGGCGCGCGTTATGCGCAAGCATGTGAAATTCACCGTGGATTGGCATGTAGAACTTAGGGTTCAGCGCCGAGATGAGCTTGACGTGATCATCGTAGTAGCCATGCCCCGAAAGGTGAAGTGGACCAATATCAGTAAGATGCGTTTTGCCATTTTGAATCACTTCGCTTCCTTCACGCATCAAACCATCAACCGTGCGAACAACGTACTTTTCATTACCAGGAATAGCGTTCGAGCTGAATACAACGATGTCAGAGTTTTTAATCTTAATAAAGCGGTGCGAGCCGCTGGCCATTCGGTTAAGCACGGCACTAAATTCACCCTGCGAACCAGTACATACAATAGTTATTTTATTATCTGGAAGTTTGATGATGTCTTCCATCTTGACAATGACGTCCTTAGGAACCGTAATAGTACCTGTGCGAAGTGCTACTTCGACGTTTTGAATCATACTATACCCGGCAAAAGCAACTTTGCGGCCATGCTTTTTTGCTTCATCAAGGATAAGTTGCATACGGTGAATCTGGCTTGAAAAACAGCTAATAATAAGCCGGCTATTCTGGTGTTTGTCCATCACCTGCCCCATACTTACCTGAATATCAAATTCACCGTGAGTATGGGTACCTTCAGATTCACAGTTGGTCGATTCGTTCATAAGGAGTGTAATCCCCTCTTTGGCTGCAATTTCAGTAAGACGCTCAAGGTCGAATTTTTTACCATCAACCGGCGCATCCTCAAACCGCCAGTCACCCGTATCAACAAGTACGCCTTCAGGGGTGCGAATAACAACCGCCGTTGCGTCGGGGATTGAGTGATTTACCCGAACAAGCTCAATGCTGAAGTTATCACCAAGGAAGACTTGCTCATGTGCCTCTGGGTCCATAACATTATATTCTGGCTCATATTCAACGACTGACTCGCTCATGTTCTTCTCGACCATGGCGAGGGTAAACTTAGAACCGTAGACCGGCGCAGGAATCTGGTGAAGAAGGTGGCGGACTGCCCCAATGTGGTCAAGGTGGCCGTGGGTAAAGACAATGCCGCGAATTTTATGCTTATTTTCAAGCAAGTAGGTAATGTCTGGCACAATGTAGTTAATGCCTGGGTAGTCGGAACCCGGAAACAAGAAGCCCATGTCGATAACAATAATATCGTTGTCGTATTCTATGGCCATCATGTTTTTACCAATACCCATTTCGCCAAGGCCGCCAATAGGAATTACCCGAAGGCGTGGGCCTGGGGTGCGAGGCTGTTTCTTTTGGTCGGCCATGCTAAACTGCTTACCACCATAGCCGTTGTAGATTGACTTGTTTACCGGCACATTAATAACGTGCTGGCTGGCGCGAGCATTCACATCGTCACTGGTGCGGCGCTGAGCGCGGAATACTTCACCACGACGGGTTTGGGTATTTGCAAGCACGGTGTTGTTTTGCTTTGGGCGCCCATTGCTTGAACCGTTTGAGCCGCGCTGTTGCTTAGAGGCATCATCTGCCTGTGGAGTTGCGAGTCTTCGTCCTCCCATAATGTGTTGTTTCTCCTTTTGTCACAAGAGTTCTTTCGACGGCTTACTTTCTTTTTTAGCCTATGTGCCGAGAAGCTTTCTTTGTATTTAACAATTTAATTAATAATTCGAAAATAAAGGGCGGGGTATTGCCATTGATGCATTATTTTCCCCTTTGAAAGTAGTTTTAGTATAGCACACTCAGACCGATAGTGCAATGTGCCCTTTGAGCATATCTCTCTGTGACAATTGACCAACAGAACACCTCATCAAAAGCAAACTACTCAGAAAGAGCCAACTGTCGCACAACCGCTGGTACCTTTAGAAAATCGTCAATAAGCGTTTGACGTAAGCCTCCGTTATAGAGTGCAGCCGCTGGATGGAACAAAGGCATAATAACAATCTTTCGGTCGCCAAACGTAATACACTTTGGCTGGCCATGTACCGCGCCAATTGTAAGGCCCGGTAAAAAATATTCCATGCTATGACGCCCCAGCGTGACGACCACTTTGGGGTTAATAATCGCCAGTTGCTTTAAGAGGTAGGGCAAGAAGGCTGCCTTTTCTTCAGGCAGCGGATCGCGATTATTTGGCGGCCGGTATTTTACAATGTTAGTAATGTAAACATCGTCACGCACCATACCAGCCGCCTCGAGCATTGTGTCAAGGAACTTCCCGGCGGCCCCCACAAACGGCACGCCAAGCTCGTCTTCGCGTTTGCCGGGTGCTTCGCCAATAAATACTATGTCTGCCATAACGTTCCCCGAACCCATAACAAGCTGCGTTGCTTGCGCGGCAAGGTCTAAACACGTATCGTTGGCGATAATTTCTTGTTCAAGCTTTTTTAACTGGTTTGCTCGCTGGTCCATATGTCTGTAGTGTAACAAAAAAGAGGCCCTGCCACGACCCCTCTCGTATCATAGAAGGTGTTAATTACCCGATGCTTTTTCGGCGAGATATTCGCCAAGTTTGTTAAACTCTTTGTTAATTTCAGCATCATCGGTCTTCTTCTGGAAGTTCGATGACCAGTCACGGATTGCATTAGAGACATCGCTTGCAAGATCGAGGTACTGCGAGGCGATACCTGAGTCATACTTCTTATAATCGTTGATTCCCGCTTGGTAGCGCTCGGCAACGGTTTTGTATCGTTCAAGAAGCGGAATCATCTTTTCGACGAACTCTTTGTTATTCGCATCTTTCACCTTGCTTTTTGAGTCCTGAAAACTCGTTAAGGCCTTGTCGATACCAGATGTATTACGCGATGAAACATCTCGAAGCTCACTAATTGGAAGTGCGATAAACTCGTAGGCCTCGGATGTTGCGGCCATTGCTGCGTCAAACTTAACCTTCTTTTCCTTTAAGGCGTTAAAAAGTGCTGCTGCCTGAGTGTCGCGCTTGATCGCTTTTTGTTCTTCAAGCTTTTTAAAGGCATCGTCAAAAGTGGTCATGTTATTTTTAAGTGAATCGATGGCGTTCGTCCGCTCGGTGTCGGTGGTGCTTGTGCTGATATAAGCAGCCCCGTACATTTTTGTATAAGCGCCTCGCATATCGTTTGCATTGTCGTAGGCGGCTTTAAAGTCGGCCTTCCCTACCGTAAGGAACGACAGAGCGACAAACAAGCCAACACCGCCAAGAATAAGAGCCCCTACAACGACACCAAGAATGACGAAGATCTTCTTATTGCTCCCCCGCGGTGCCGGCACTGGTGCGCTCGCAGGAGGAGCCACTGGTGCGCTTACCGAAGGATTCGGCGCCTCTGGGGCGACAGGTGCTGCAGGAGCAGCAGGATCCATGGGGGCTACAGGAGCTGCAGGAGCCTCGGGCGCTGGAGGCGAGACTGGAGCTGAAGCGAGGGATGGGGTAGCATCGGGTACTGGTGCGGCCGGCGCGGTCAAGTTCGCTGGATCAACTGGTGCAACTGACGGGACGGACTCTTCGGGGGTGGCCGGTACAACCTCGGGCATAGGCACAGCACCCTCATTCACCGGTAGCTCTGGTGATGACAACGACTCTGCTGGGGCGGCTGGTGCCGCTGGCACCTCGTTCGGATCTTGTGGATTCATAGTGTTTCCTCTTCAACAATTGACGATTATATGCTGTTAGTATATCAGTCTTTGTACGGGCCGAGAAGCCTTAAAGCTTATACTTAAAGTGCGACGACAGTGCCACCAAGTTGTTTACGAAAATGCGTATCGTGCGAGATGTATAAGATGGCGCCCGAGTATCGCTCAAGGGCCTGCTCAAGCTCTTCAATGCTCGGTAGGTCAAGGTGATTCGTTGGCTCGTCAAGCACAAGGAGCGAGGGAGTATCGGCAAGCATATCAATAAGTTGTAGCCGCGCCTTTTGGCCACCGCTTAACCTCGAAACGGGTATTGTAGCGTCGCCGGCCACAAACAGATAATCGGCCATGAGTTGACGCACCTTGGTGTCCCCCACTTTAAGGCCACGTGATAAAAATATGTGTTCAATGGCTTCGGCCAGCGTTTTTTGTAACAGATCACTTGATGTTTCTTGTTCGTACACTCCCACGCGGATTTTTTTATCTACCTCAATATGCCCACTAAAGACCTTGGCAGCAGTAAGTGGCCGCGCTGTACCTGCATGAGTTGCCGCAACCGTTGCGAGCAATGTCTTAATCAGTGTCGTTTTACCTGCACCGTTGCGCCCACGAACCTCTACAACCTCGCCCTCCCGAATCTGAAAGCTCGCAGGGCTAAAAAGCGGCACGTCGCCATATCCTAACGCGATATCCTGGGCGGTCACCAACAAGCGGCCAAAGCCCTCTTCCCCCGAAACGCCGCTCAGCCGAATATTTTTTGCTTTGTACTTTTGATATTGTTCACCCGTTTTAAGGCCCATGTCTTGCACCGACTCTCGGTCTACCCAAAAGGTTGGTTTCTCTATTTTTTCAAGCTGAGCCAGTTCGTCGCGCGTTTGTTGTTCAAGTCGCTTGAAACGCTGAATCGTGCCGGGGTCTCGAGCCTTCTCCTTAAAACGCTGGTACTCAATGCTCTTAGCCTTAAGGTTATTAATGCGACGCTGCGTCAGCTCGTATTCGTTCATGGATGAGCCCGTCGAAAGTGAGTTCTGGCGCAGGTAATCGGTGTAATTGCCCTTGTAGCTCATAATTTTTTGGTCTTTTATCTCAAGAATACGGTCGACCTTTTCAAGCACGTCACGGTCGTGCGTAATAATAAGCATGGCATCTTTGGCGCTGGCCATCCAGTCCAAAAACTTATCCTTGGCAACATAGTCCATGTGGTTGGTTGGCTCGTCAATGAGTGCCAACTGAGCATTCGAGATCATCACCTTAGCAACCTCGATGAGCCGCTTCTGCCCGCCGCTTAAATTACTTATAGGCGTCATAAGTTTGTCGCCCAACTGAAACGAATCGAGAATTCTTTCAACTTCATTTTCAATCGTGTAGTAGCCCAACGCATCGAACTGTTCAAGTGCCTCAGAATAATCGTGAATACGCCGCATGTTGTTGCCCATTGTTTCAGGGTACGTCTCGAGGATATGCTTGAGCTTGGTATAGTGTGGGAGGTCGTGCAGAATGTATTCAAGCACCGGTGTGCCCTCAAACCCATGGTGCTCTTGCCGAGTAAAAATCAGCTGAACTCCCTTCCCAAGATTCACCTCACCTTGGTAGTCGGTGTCTTCCCCGGCGAGCGCCCTAAATAATGAAGTTTTGCCCTCACCATTGCGCCCAATGAGCCCCACCTTCTCTCCGTTGTCAACAAAAAACGAAGCATCTTTAAGAAGAAGCTTATCGCCAAAGGACTTCTCTTGAATGGTCGCGGAAATAATCATACGAGGCTTATTATACCATTGCCGCCTCTTGAGCGATGACTAATTATTGCGTGTGCGCGCACAGTATGTTATAATATGTTTGTTCGGAAATCCCGATACCCCAACAAGGGAGTGCTCATGAGCGCATTTGTAAGAGACCACCCCTCGCTGGTTGACAGCGAGGCGCTCGTAAAGGCTCGGTTCGCCGTTCTGCAACGGTTTACCGAGCAGTACGGCCTGATCAGCGCCCGACCGACACCCGCCGAGCTGGAACTTTTCAGCCTCAGCTCGCTCGGGGACTTGGTTGAGCAGCTGGTGCGCGCACAAGCGCTGCTGCCAGCAACCGACGATCTGCAAGCCGCCTACAGCGGGCTGAACCTGCAGATGAATCGGTACGCCAGCGAACTCGATCGTGCCCAACACCTGCTCAGCGAGCAGTATGGCCGGATGTGGACTGGCGTCGAACATCAGCACCTGAAGCGCCTGGAAACCCGCGGCCTGCGTATTCTGGCGACGGTGTTCGATGTAATCGCTCGGTGCGGCGGTGAAGAACAGACGTCCGCCGCCCAAGGCCAAGGGGTGCAACCGGCATAACGCTGGCCACACCTCACCCTGTTGGATAGGGCCGCGACGATACTGTCGCGGCCCTTCCTCATTTTTATTGGGTATCGCTTGGGAAAGCTGCTCGCTTTAAGCTTACGCCACCGTACCAAGCGATTCTTGAGTCGTATAACACCCAGCCCTTCCGCCCGCGTCAACGATATTTACCACCGGAACAACAAACGGCGTCATACCGGTTGCGTCAAATACATGGGCTTGCACGTTTCGTTGTAGGGCCTCTTTAAACATATCAATCTGAGCACGAGAGCGCAGCGGGCCGGCCTTAGTAAGCATCGTGCGCAGAGACCCACGCAGCGTATTTAGCTGAGCAACGTTTTCTTTAGTGGCAATATAGCCACGAGTAATAATGTCGGGGCTCGAGAGCAAGCGACCTCCTCGGTGCACTGTAAGCACGACAACAATAAAGCCATCATCTTTAAGCAGCAGCCTATCTTGACTCACAACAGTCGGCACGACACTGCCAGTTTGGTCAACAAGCAGCGAACCGCTCGTCACCTTGCCCACCTTCATAGGCCGTCGCCCGCTTTGAAACTCAAGCACCTCCCCGTTATCCGCCATAATACTATTTTGCGGTAGCATACCAGCGGCAACCGCGAGTTCTTGATGGTACCGGCGCGGTAATGGGCCGCCATAAATCGGCATGAGGTAGCGTGGCTGTGTCAGTGCAATCATCTCGGCATGCTCATCCCGAAAAGCGTGGCCCGAAACATGGAGCGGCCCCGAACCATCAATCTCGTGAGTGGGGTGGCGGTACTGTTTTACGCCCATGCGCGCAAGATAATCACCTATGCGAGCATAGCTTTGCTCGTTACCGGGTATTGGCGTACTGCTAATGGCCACTGTATCGGACTTTTTGAGCTTGATGGTCGCGTGCTCACCAATCGCCATCCGGCTCAGTGCAGCACCGGGCTCGCCCTGCCCACCGGTACAAATAATAATAAGCTGGTTATCGGGAATTGAAGCAGTTTCGCGCAGCGCTACTAACGTGCCCTTTGGAATTTTTAAACGACCCAACCGAACGGCCAATTCAGCAACGTGTACCATGCTCCGGCCATCGAGCGCCACCTTGCGGTTGTATTTTGCGGCAGCGTTAATAATCATTTGAATACGGTTCATATTGGTCGAAAATACCGCGACCACCAACCGACCCTTCGTCGTTTTTACGAGGTCATAAAAGCTATCTTGCAGCGTGTGTTCGGTGGGCGTTCGGCCAAGTTTAGTGGTGTTGGTACTTTCGCTCATTAGAAGCAGCACACCCTCTTTGCCGAGTTGTTTAAGCCGCGCAATATCGCTTGGCTTAGCATCGAGCGGCTCGGGGTCCAGGCGAAAATCGCCGGTGTTAATGAGGCGGCCAACTGGCGTATCGACAACAATCGCGGATGATTCGGGAATCGAGTGCGTCACGCGAACCAACTCAACCATAAACTCCCCTATTGCAAGTTTTTCATGAGTGTCCATGTTCATTACTACCGTTTCGGGTACAAATGGCTGTGCCGTGGCATGCTCGGCTAACTTTTCAAACTGCGCCTGCACCATGGCAATGGTAAAATCACTTCCGTAAATAGGCGCTGGGTACTGCGGCACGACATGAATCAGCCCGCCGATATGGTCGAGATGTCCGTGGCTAATAACGTAACCTTTAATTTTGTGTTTAATGGTTTCGAGGTAATCAATCGCCGGAATGGCATAGTTGATACCAGGGATATCGACACTGAGGTCGAAGCCGGCATCAAGAATAAGCGCCGAATTGCCGTATTCGACGACAATCATGTTCTTTTCACCAATGCCGTCCTGTCCGCCGAGCGGAATCACTCGCAAAGTGTCAGGCTTAAGGCCTGCGAGCTTGGCCGCTTTTGTTTTACGATACGGCGCGAGAGTACGCGCGGCCTTTTGCGCCTTTTGGCGGAGTACCCGTGAGGCTGTTTGATCTTTGTTCATGTTTTCTCCCTTTCTGGAGTCGCTCGGCAAGCACCGAGCAAAGTAAATAATAGTAGCACAAGACACTAAGGTTCTTGGGCATATAGTGCGAGGCGTTTGTGGCAACTACGGGCGCTCAATGCGCTGCGTTGGGGCGATACGCGAAAACGTCTGGCTTTATGTACACAAGATTTTATAAGATGAGCACCTGGTGGTGCTGGGTGAGTTTATTATAGCATAGTCAGTGGCCGGAATCCAACATGAACTATAGTGAAAGCAAAGTATATAATATCAAAGACTTGCTCATAAGGTCACAAGTCGCATAATAGTTTAGTGGTCATGAATATCAGTAGGCATACTGATATTCTTACCTAAAATGCCAATACCTTGCTCTCTCAACTGACGCTCAAAATCCAACTGGTCGGCTTCTTCCTTCAAAATTCGTCCGCTCCTGCGAAAGTCTTCATAAGCACTCATAACACGGTTTGCCTTGGTCGCCCTAGGCTCACCTTTTTGCAAACCAGCCTGTATATGCCCCTCAACACTATATGCTTCCGCCTCACGTTGAACCATCGGGTAGCCAGATTTATGCTTAAACGGCTTATCTAGGTCTTGCGCAACGTGAACCAACTCGTGAGCAAGGGTTGTGTTTGCAACTTGAACCGCTGGGTTTGAACCGTTCAGCACGACAATAGGTCTGCCAGAAACAGTAATATCACCTGCCTTTGTAGAATAAGTGCCTCTTCGGGAAATGGCAGCACCGTGCATAAAGTTCGGAACCGTAAACACCCTGTCGGTCAGCACACCCTCCATCTTATCTTGTTCGCCGAGGCTAATACCCTTTGCCCACATCGCTTTCCGTTGCTCCTCTGAAAAACCTAAAGCGTCACCCGATAGTTGCAGCTCTCTACCTGCCTCAAGAGAAACGATAGGTATACCGACCTCTTCAACCGCCAAACGACCATCTTGCGATACGTCAGGTATATAAAGGTTATCGGCTAGTAATAGTAACTTGTTGGCTACACCGCCTAAACGTGCTTGAACCTCCACCTTGCCAAGTTGTCGCTTTACTCTTTCGATATTTGTAGCTGTTAGATTTTCAGACATTTTTTGTTTATTTTATTCTTACGAGACAATTTCATTGTAACATATTTTATATAGAAAGTCAATCGTAATTAAGGGAGGCGCTAGCCCTGTATAACAGATAAAAGCCGTACTGCGCCGCGAACAACATCGTTGTTCACCGTGCTGCGCCAATGGTGGGCGTTAATGCCCATGCCGAGATACTCTAGCATTGATTTCAACGCCGGAACGGTATCTTCATCCTCAATATCAAGCCTCGCAAGTCGCTGTATAAAATGAGGGTCTTCAAACATATGTAGCGTGCCATTTGCTAGAGATTCTAACGCATCCGCATCAATGCCAGCTTCTTTAAGCGTAGAGAACTTATTTGCAAATATAATTGAGGTAGTCGAATCATAGTCACGCGACTCAGCACTATAACACCGAAGGGAGTTGGCGACATCCTCCTGAAGTGATGCTTGCAGAATATGCGCCAGCACCAGTGCTACTGCCTGAATAAAGCGCTCTTCTTCGCCCGCGTCAGTACTACGACGAGTAAGGATAATAGACTGTTCAAATGTTAGTCTCTTCCGTGGTTTGAGCTTTCTATATGTTACCCCGGCATAATCAAGTGGCATGTCCTCTTGATTCAAAAGCACGAGACCATCACGCGCATCCTGCCATGCCGTGTCATAAAGCACACATAGATCTTTTTTAACAATTTATAATCGACATACATAAACTCCAACGACTTCTCAGCCGAGATCTGAAGGAGTGCAGTGTCGATACTCTCCTGCGAGACATCGGCATCAAGCTTCAGAATATCCTCACCTATTGCCTTCGCCTCGTCCGAGTAAAGATACACTTCAAGGCATACAGCACCTTTATAATATGTCTTCGCGTCGAGCATATAATCAATGTATGGGAGAAGTCCGTGTTCTCTAAAGGCGCGCATAGTCGAGGAAGCCACTATATGCTCGTATACGTGGGCAACAAACTGATTCGTAAATGGTTTAATTGCAGCTATTCTTTTCATTACTAAATATAACTATAGCATTTAAATAATAGGTCAATACCATCGTAAAGATCCGTTATGTAAGTCTGAAGCCTCGTCAGCGCGCTATAAACGGCACAACATCCAACCCGACAATCGCCTGAAAGCCCTTATCGGCCGTTACGAGTGTGTATCCGTGTTGCTTACAGAGGGAGGCGATCCACATGTCATCTTGTTGAATCGGCTTGCCAGCTCGTAAAAGTTCGGTAGCGACCTCACCAAAAATACGAGCTGTGGCCGTATCGACATGCAAAATTTCGACACGGTGATTCGCCAAGAAATCATCGAGTTGCTGGGTGTTTTTGGCTTTGCGTGTACCGTTTTCAAACCCAAAGTACAGTTCGCCTAACACGATGATGGGCAGTGCGATGTGCGTTGCTTGACGTACTGCAGCGGCCACGGTAGTATTCCCCTCTTCGAGTGCACGGTATGCATTGGTGTCGAGCGCGAGGTGTTTCATCGTTCAAGATCTTTCGGAAGGCTATCAAGCCAATTTTTCGCTTCGTCAAAGTGCTCGTCTTTTTGCATACGACTCCCGATAAACCAGTCGAGATCATCAAAATGCACACGATCTCCCTGATGACCAGTTGCTGTCTCGAGAGCTTGGATAAGCGTTTGATTGAAGCTCTGGCGTGTTTCAAGGGCTCGAGCACGCAAAGCCTCATCGACCTGCTCAGGAATATTACGAATAGTGTACTGTATGCTTTTCATGTATACATTATACTCCTTCTTTGTAGGCACTACAAGGATGGCCCCTACTACGACTCATCAAAAACCCCTCAATCAATGATGAGGGGTTTTTGCTATTGAGATGACTTAGCACTTACTCGCGGTTAGCCTCCTTAATCGAAAGGCTCAATCGCCCACGCTCATCAATACCAACAAGCTTGACCTTCACGATTTGACCTTCGGTAAGAACATCGCTAACGTTCTCGACACGCTCGTCGGAAAGCTGGCTAATGTGCACCATGCCGTCTTGGCCGGGTAAAATGTTCACGAAAGCACCGAAGTCTTTAATGGTCACGACTTTACCTTCGTAAATGGTGCCGATCTCGGGTTCGGTAGTAAGACTCTTAATCCAAGCAATAGCCCGAGCAATGCCTTCTGGGTCACTACCAGCAACGGTAATGAGGCCGTCCTCCTTAATGTCGATTTCGGCACCAGTCTCTGAAGTAATCTTGTTGATCACTTCTCCGCCCTTACCAATAACCGCACCGATTTTCTCTGGGTTGATTTTAATCTTTTCGATACGCGGTGCGTACGGACTCAGTTCTGCCTTTGGCGCGGCAAGCGTAGCGAGCATGCTTTCAAGGATGAAGGCACGGCCGGTTTTAGCGGCAAGAATTGCTTCTTTTAGAATTTCAACCGGAAGCCCATGAACTTTCATATCCATCTGCAATGCAGTGATACCCTTGGCAGTACCGGCTGCCTTGAAGTCCATGTCTCCGGCAAAGTCTTCGGCGTCGGCAATGTCGCTGAGGATGTAATGGTTATCACCGTCGACCATGAGGCCCATGGCGATACCCGATACTGGCGCACTAATTGGCACGCCGGCGTCCATAAGGGCAAGACAGCTTGAACAGGTTGCCGCCATTGAGGTCGAACCGTTTTGGCTCATGATTTCGGTGACGCTACGAATAGCGTAGGGGAAATCTTCTTCGGCAGGAAGGACTGGCATCAAGGCACGCTCGGCAAGGTAGCCATGGCCGATCTCGCGGCGCCCTGGCGAGCCAAGGCGTTGTACCTCGCCTACCGTATAGCCCGGTGCATTATAGTGGTGCATATAGCGACGCTCGCCGTCGTTGGTTTCCATGGTGTCAACCATTTGGGCATAGCTGAGTGGTGCAAGTGTAACGATGTTGAGCGCCTGGGTAAGGCCGCGGGTAAAGATTGACGAACCGTGCACGCGCGGCAGAACCCCTACTTCGCTCGAAAGTGGGCGGATTTCGTTGAGCTGGCGGCCGTCTGGGCGAACCTTGTGTTCGACAATCCCCTTGCGAACGTCTTTGTGAAGCGCCGCGGTGAAAGCTTCGTCGTATTTGTCGCGCGGGTAGGTTGCGCCTTCATTTTCTTCAGCAAAGGTAGCAGCTTGTTCTTCGTGGAAGGCCCAGCGAAGTTGGTTGATAAGCTCGTTGCGCTCTGGGTATGGCTTGCGAATAGCCTCACCAAGCTTGCCATCCACCCAGACGTTAGCAACTTCTTGGAGTGATTCGTCGGGAAGCACAAGCGTGTATTCCTGGGCAACGGGTGCGAGTTTTTCGGCCAATTCTTGTTGCAACTTAATCGCTGGTTGGTAATGTTCAAACGCCCAAGCCAGTGCATCGGCAACGACTTCTTCTGGCACTTCGTTGGCGCCGGCTTCAACCATGGTAATACCACTTTCGATACCAGCAACTACGAGGTCGAGGTCGGATTGTTCGCGCTCTTCAGGGCTTAAGAAAGCCTTAAACTCGCCGTTAACGCGGCCAACGCGAAGGCCGGCAACCGGGCCGTCAAATGGCGTACCAGTCAGCATGAGGGCGCTTGAAGCCGCAATCATCGCGATAAGGTCAGGACGGAAACTTGGGTCGAGGCTTAATACGCTAGCGACTACCTGTACTTCTTGGCGGTAGCCTTTAGGGAAAAGTGGACGGATTGGGCGGTCGATGAGGCGGCCAATAAGGATCGCTTCGTCGCTCGGGCGACCCTCACGCTTAATAAAGCGACTACCACTAATTTTGCCCGCTGCATAAAATTTTTCTTCATAGTCGATGCTCAGCGGGAAATAATCCAGCTGCACTGGACGAGTGCCGACTTGAGCCGAACCAAGAACGACCGTATCGCCGTAGGTTACCAGTACCGAACCAGTGGTACGAAAACCAACGCGGTTTACTTCTAGTGTTAATGGACGACCTTCAAATTCGGTCGTGAGTTTAATAATGTCCTTACCGTACGGGTTAATCGTTGGCATGGAACCTCCTTGTTTTTACGCCCACTCTTCTATTGTGTTGGCCGCGCAACCGAATACGATGCGGATGACCTTTGCGAGTAAGTAACGGGTACAGGAGTTCAAACTTTTTGTTCGAGCTGGTGTATCCTTCACTTAGTCGCTGGTGGGTAGTTTTATTATAGCATACTGCTCCTTGATGCGTTGCTTGCGTTTTTTATACAAATATGCTATAATCATAGATACAGTTCGTTATGGGCTGGACGCCGCGTCTGCGGTACAGGAGGTTCAGCAGCTCATCTGTTGAAAGATCGAAAGGAAGCCGTTATGGCTACTCTGCATTACATCATCGGTGGACCCTCACGCTGGGACATCATGATGAGCATCTTCGAGGACAAGCCGTTGCAGTTCACACTGTCCGACGTGCCGCATCGCAAGGGCTTCTCGCTGAATGACGATGGAATCGTTAGCGTGGTTGTAAAGACGCTTCATGACCACTCCACCGAGGACCCCATCCTCATGGATCTCATTCCTCGTGAGCACCTGAAGCCGACGATCTACCACAAGCGTGATCAGCCCAGCTGGCTCATCATCGCGGAGTATGAGCACCTCGGTGCCCCCGAGGCACCGTTCGACACCGTGCTCATCGAGTACGACGAGCGGACGCGACGCGGTATCGCAGTCACCTACAGTGAGGACGAAATCCTCACTAACGGTCTCATCAACATCGCCAGCTACTGGAAAGAGAAGATGGATCTCGCGATCACCATCCCCCGAGGCTAAACCCTCACCCCTCATCAGCCCCGACCCAAGTGAGCCCCGCTCCTTGGATCGGGGCTCACTTAATTTTTGGCGCTACAAATTTAAGAAAAATTTGCTGAATTACCCCCGTAAAATTATCTCGTTTCAAGAATTGTCGACTGATGATTTGCATGGGAAAATAAGAACAGCTTAGATGATTGGCGATGAGTTCTCGTCAGATCACTCTCGGGGTCATGGTGTAGTGGTAACACGCACAGCTGATACCTGTGAGTCGAGAGTTCAATTCTCTCTGGCTCCACCAAGCGCTAAGCAAAACGGAAACCACCCCATTCGGGGTGGTTTTTCGCACAGCTGATACCTGCTTTTAGTATAGCACATTCACGATAAAAGTAAATTGTTCCGACCGCCTACCTCCCTTTCACCCGAAAATAAATCGCTATTTATCATCCTTTCAGTAACTGCTCATGCACCATCTGCATATACGTATCGGCCGCAACCTTTGCCCTGCCAAGCAACTCCTCGAGCGTTAGCCATTCGTACCTTGCATGCTCCCAACTAATCGTAACTTCTGGCTTGGTTGCGACTTCTGCTGTATAAAGCGTGTAGACGGTACCGTGTTTTGAAAAATCACTACCTGTATAGATGTGCTTTAGTCGACTCGGATCGATGCGAATACCCGCTTCTTCTTCGACCTCGCGGACCGCCGCTATCGGCACATCTTCGCCTTCCTCGACCGTACCGCCCGGAAGGTCTGGATCGTTCGGAAATGTTGGATGGTCACTGCGAATAAGCAGGAGATATTGTTGGTTTGGGGCTTTGAGGAGGACTTTTGCTGCATGGGTCATGCCACAATTATAGCGCCTCAGGCTGAAGTCTTTGCTATACTGGACCCATATGAATTACCGTGTTTTACAGCCCAAACCAGACGAATCCTTGAGCTCGCTACTATCCACGTTCAAGCATGGCTTGAAACATATCCAAACGAGGCGTTGGGCATTAGCCATGAATACATTGAAAAATGGACCCGTCCACGGTTAAGTGACGAAGGCCTTGAGCGACGCAAGGCTATGATTCAGAAGTCTCATGACGACCCAGCTTACTTCCTTCGTACTGCACGCGATGAAACAGGAGCGCTCGTAGGGTTTATTGATGGCAGCATAAAAGATGGCACCTACTGGCTTGACGGACTATACACCCTTGAACATACATATGGAACCGGCCTTGGCAAGCAACTGTGGGATGCATTTCTTCCCTGGACCGAAGGCCACGATATCACTCTATCCGTTGCTTCTTACAACGAACGGGCGAAAAAGTTTTACGGCAAGCTGGGCTTTGTGGCCATACCCGGAAGTGAACGTATGTTTGGTGAGACATTGTTACCAGTTGTGGATATGGTGCGGAAGGCTTCCTAAGAAGCCATATTAGACCTGAATTTCAATCGCCAAAACTCCATACGCGGCTTGATCCTCCGCTGAGTAATATCGATTATACTCATCTGCTGCTTCTTGGGCGGTTTTTGCATGTGGAATAACGTTTTTATAACCCTCGGTCGTTACCATCGAAAGAAAATCCGGATAGTGGCGAATCGCAACTACCGTTACCTGGGCCGGACCGGGTTGTCCATCGCGCAAAATGCCGTCGTCACCACGAATATCACGGCGGAGTGACACCGTATCGCCGGGCCGATAATCGGCAAACTTGCCTTTGTTAAGGCGGCCTTCGATTGTTTTACGACCAGCGATAATATCGTCGAGTAGAGCTGATTCGCGGCCGGATTGCCAGTGTGCCATAGAACTTATTGCACCCCTGCTACTCTGGTACTATGTGACTCAAGCCACGCAGCGATCGCTTCGACGTCAAGATGATCGGTTGCGACGGAGACGGCGAAGTCTTCAAGCTCCGAGGATGATGCGGTAAGCAATATATTATTGCGCATCAAGAAAACACCCGTTGTCGTGACACCAGTTCGTTTATTACCATCACTAAACGGATGGTCGCCGACGATATTGCGCATATACACCGCTGCTTTTTCATACATTGTGCGATACTGCTCTTCACCAAAAACTGCTTGTCGCGGGGCCTCAGCCACAGATTTAAGCCGACCCTCATCACGCACACCATGCGAACCGCCGTAATCCTCGATAACTTGATAATGAAGCCGAAGAATTTCTTCAACCGATAAATACTTCACCATGCGCACCTACCGATCTGAAAGGTTTTTTAACGTCTCGTCATACTGCGCAACGAAGCTACTATACTCTCGCATCAGTTCATCTTGCGAGTTGGGCTTTTTAACAACTTCAACAGTGATGCGCACTTCGTCATCAATATCAGCACCGAGCCGCTTCAGTTGCTTCGCAGGCAGGGTCACCCCCTTGCTTGAGCCAATCCTTATAATCTTTTGAATCGTCGTCATAATCATAATTGTATTATAACATTATTAAAATATTATTAACTATTTTATTAATATTGTTGCGATGATTACAACTATAGTAAAGGTTGGGTTGCGCAAGCATAAGCCGCTTACGTGCTTATTGCATTTTCCAACAAAATATGTTAAAATAGAGTGGATAATGAATCCCAACTCACCCGCCCCATTCCCCCGACGCGAAGAAGTCCCGTCGGTTGAACGGGGTGTTGCCCTGCGAAGCGAACAACGCTTAAATGCTGCAATGAGCGCAATGGCTAACCTTCAAGAACGAGCACTCTCTCTTTACAATAACGAACAGTTTTATGATGATTCTAGTTACTTAAGTGCCTATATTGGTGATGTTGACAGCACCGAAGTCACCAGCACCTTCGGCGGGGCATTCCACACGCAAATGGAATACGCAGCTAAAGATGCCTGGAATGATTACGCAGAAGAACTACGTTACCGCGACACATTTCTTAGTGAACTGCCTTCACTTACTCGTAGCCTGCTCTCGCCTGTACGCGACTTTACCGAGGCACGAGCCGTAAAACCGGACTACCGCGACATTCCTATAATAAACTCCGATGAGCCACTTGTATCCCTTCGTGATTATAATGTGCCAAACCGTAATTATTTCTCGCGCGCCAGTGCTGCAAGCGCTCCCGTGCCAGGGGTAAAGCCAGATATCTTTGTTCGCCAATCCGTCGCCGAAAAGCTAGCGGCCCTTAATAGCGCCCTTTCACACCCAGAGATAACCCGGTTCTTTGGAGGCGAAATAGAAGTATGCGTTGACGATGGCTACCGCGACCCTCGCATTCAGCAAAAAGGCTATCACGAAATGATTCCACCAATTGTCGCCAAGGAAATGGCTAAGAAGGCCGGTGTCGAGCTTACCGATGAAAACATTGCCGATATTATAAAATTAGTTCGATCCGAAGAAACTGGGGCATCAGTTGCCGGTCTTGCCATTAACGACATCCGCAATGAGCGCGACCGAAAAAGCGCTCGCGCCCCAGAAGAATACGGGGTTGGTTCACCAGGCCCTCATCAAACTGGTTCAGCTGTTGACCTTGCATTCCGCTACAAGCAAGATACACTCGATTTCGTCCCTAATACTAACGTTTGGTTCGGCAAGGAACCGGGTCACATTCTTAACACCGACCCAGACCGTTTTGAGCACGCTCCCCCAGAATCACTTGCACAATACGTTGCCCAGCAAAACCTTCGCGCTCTGCACGCGCTGCTTGAATCGGTAGGCTTATACCAGAATCCAACTGAGTTCTGGCATGCAGGCACCGGTGACCAACTTACCGTTATATCCCGCACGTCCTCGGTTAACGGCGTAGCGGAATTTGGCTGGCCCGCAGAGCAACCGGCAACATTTGATACCCCTGAAGAAACCGACCATGGCCATTAAGCAATTTACCCCAGAAGTTTTCAAAAGCCCCAGCATGCAGAGGCTTGGCGTTGTTTATGCCGAAACTCGACGCGACCCAAGCCTTCCACTTGAATTGCTCGATGGTAATGTAAGCGTTCAGGAATACGCCGGAGCTATACCGCTCGTACTGACAGAGAAAAACCACCAGCGAGCCGGCAGTGAGCGTCCGTTTGCAGATTGGGTGGCGACCATTGAAGCCGAGGTGCGCAGGCAAGATGCCGACCTAAAACGCCTTCTTGGGCTACAGGCAATTGGCTATCCATCACCCGTTCACGGGCTAGAAGTTCTGGACCTAAACATGCACCTGAAGAGCGCCACGATTGACGTCCCTTTTGCCAAGCGCCCCAAGGCCGACATTAGTGTCGTTGACCAAGCGGGTATTGGTTCGGCTTTTGCACCAGCTGACTGCCAAATAACAAGCATTGTTGACCCAACAAATGGCCGTCTCGTACAAGTTCACTCAGGATACGTGGGGCTTGATAATAAAATTCTTGAAAAATCCATTGAAGCTACCGAAATTAACCCAAAACAATCGGTCGCCTACGTATCGCCTCACGCCCAAGCAGGCTACGTTATTAACCAAGTTAATAACGGACTTGTTGACCGCTTTAGCCAGAGTGAACAGCTGGCCGACTTTTTGGTGTATAGGCCTGATGGCTCGGTTGAACTTGATATGAAACGTGCGCTTCAAGCACAACTCGAAGAAGCCGGCTTTCCCCATGGCCACGTTGAATTCAGTACCGACAATACCATAACCGACCCAACCCTTTACTCGCAAAGTCGCTTTTTAAGCCAGGGTGTCAATGGTCGTTTTGGCGTTGTGCTTGGTAAGCACCAAGGTTAAGGCCCTTACGAGCCATTCCGCGGAATGGCTACCAAGTCAATATCGAACACCAAGTCGCTGTTTGGTGGGATGTTCTTTGACGGCCGTGCTGAGCCATAGGCCTGTTCAGCCGGAATAACTAAGCGGCGCGTACCACCTACCTTCATACCCGGGACCCCCAAGGTCCAACCCTGAATCACTTGGTCGAGGCCAAACGTAATCGCATCGCCAAAATCGAAGCTACTTTGAAAGATAATACCGTTTTTCACTAACGCACCAGTATAATGCGCCGTAATTGTTGCGCCCGGCTTCACTTCTTCGCCCGTGCCAACTTCAACATCAATAATTTCAAGTTCTTTCACCACCTCGCGGCGTGGGTCAAAATCGTGTAGTTTGGTGCCTTCGTAGGCCATAGGAGTGCTCCTTCATTGTGTCTGATTTCTTTACCTATTGTAGCATCCGTGAGCACTGGTTCACCGCGACTACTCTAGTTCGCCGCAATTACTTAAGTACGGCATAGCCAATCAGGCCAGGGTCATCTGCCAAGCGATGCGTTTGAATACGTATTTTATTCCCCTCGTTACCGCCTACTGTTGTGATCATGCCGCCATCATTTTTAACAACAATGTTCGTATGTTGGCCATGAGGGCTTGGGCTGTCGTACAGCACAACATCGCCCAACTTCGGTTCGTACCCAGAAGCTTTAGAGCGAAACTGCTCTGTTGATTGGTAATATTCACGCAAGGTATAGGTTCCCGGAATCCACCAACTGGCTTTCAAACAGCCGATAATAAGCGCCCCTCGCTTCCACCAACTCGGCGTGTGTCCCCTCTTCGACAATACGGCCCTGCTCCATGACATAAATGCGACGGGCGCGGCGAACGGTAGAGAGGCGGTGGCTAATGGTAATAATTGTTTTATTCTTTTGGTCCATAAGGCGCTTAAAAATACGTGACTCGGCAAGGGCGTCGATGGCGCTGGTGGGTTCATCGAGAATGACGACGGGGCTATCTCGATAGAAGTTACGCGCAAGGTACTTTTCAACCAGCTGGTCCCTTACCGCCGATTCAAGCTTGTATCGAGCCATACGGCTTACATACCGCTCAACATCATGCCAAGCCGTGGTAATAACGCCCAACAAGGCCGTGAGCCCCACGTAAAACAAGACCGCCTGGCCTGCACCCGCCTCTCCATTATAGGCACGGGCTAACTCTGAGGTTGTTTGAGCAGCAAAAAACGTTGTCAACAGAGGAAGAACAGCATCGAGGATGGCACTTGCGATGCGTAAATAAAGGATAGACGGTACTGCCTTATAGCTAATAGAGGCAACTCGAAACATGCTCGCCCATTTTTGGCGACCAGAGAGTTTTTTTGTGTCTTTTTTTACTCGTGTCATTGTTACAGCTTAATGACGCTACTATAAATTATTTTCAGCAAAAAAAGAACTCCGCTTACTTGCGGAGCCCTAGTTTTGCGACAACGGCTTTGTAAGCTTCGAAGTCTTTGGCCTCTAAGTATTTTAGAAGGCGTTTTCGGCGCCCTACCATTTGCACGAGGCCGCGGCGAGCCATGTGGTCGTGCTTGTTGAGCTTTAGGTGCTCGGTTACCTCTTTAATACGAGCGGTAAGAACAGACACCTGAGCCTCTGGGCTTCCGACGTCGGTCTTGTGCTTCTGCGTAAGGGTAAATGCCTTTGCTTTGTTCTCTGCTGTAATCATCAGGTGTGTATTGTATCAGAAGTTTCCACAGAGTTCAAGGGGTTACCCTATTTTCTCCCCTGATCGACCACAAGAAAGCTTTTTATAACCATGAGCATTGACTTTTTACCTGTTAAATGGTATAGTGAGAGAGATATGGAACTTGCGAGGTCCACTTCGCGCGGAGGGCTCTCTGTACGAAGTGTTATTGGTGTTGTTCTCACGGCAATAGTTGCCGCTTTTCTTTGGGCTACCATTGCAGGGACAACCGCTCATGCTGCCCCGGAGGCAGCCTGGAGTGGCAATGCCATTCTCTACGATACGCACGCCTACGCAAAGGCGGGGCCAGAACTGAATAAAAAGCTAGGTATCGATGAAGCAGCACCCCTGTATAGCTATATTCCACAAGAAGGCTCTGGCCCGAACGCTGGCAGCAACGATGCCTTCTTTATTTACTTCGCGCCAGGCACCGATCCGCCAAAAGCAACAAGTGCAACCTATATTGCCTACACTCTTAGTGGGGGCGTGTACAATAATGCGCGCAACAAGGCAGTCATACAGGTAACCCCCCAGGGGGAAGCAGATGGCTACCAGTCAGCTTGTAGTGTGTCTGGCATTGGCTGGATTATTTGCCCCGTCTCGGTATTCCTTGCTGAATCGATGGACTGGATTTTTGATGTTATTCAGAACTTCTTAGTTGTAAAGCCGCTCACACTCACTACCGAACCGTCCAACGGGCTTTACGTTGCCTGGAATGTTATGCGCAGTATTGCGAATATCGCTTTTGTGATTGCCTTCATTATTATTATCTATTCACAGCTCACTAACATTGGTGTAACAAATTACGGCATCAAAAAGCTCATCCCGCGCCTTGTCGTGGCAGCTATTCTTGTGAACATTTCGTTCTATATTTCTGCGCTGGCCATCGACATATCCAATGTTCTTGGGTATTCGCTACAAGATGTTTTCGAGACTATCCGCAAAGATGTCTTCAATATTACCGATGACACCGCAGGAGAGTGGGGCAATGCCTGGACTAACCTTACAACCATTATTTTAGGCGGAGGGGGAATTTTATACGGTATTGGCTTCTCGGTGGTAAGTGGGGCGATCTTTGCCCTTTTCCCTACGCTCATACTATTGGTTATCACCATGTTTGTTGTACTCGTGGTACTAGCAGCCCGCCAAGCGATTATTATCCTCTTGGTTGTTATTGCTCCCCTGGCTTTTGTAGCTAACCTACTCCCTAATACCGAAAACCTCTACAAGAAGTGGCAAAGCCTTTTCATGACAATGCTCGTTTTCTTCCCAGGGTTTTCGCTCGTGTTCGGCGGGGCCCAACTTGCCGGGCAAATTATTATTATGAACGCTAACGGTAATATTATTACCATCCTCTTCGGTATGGCCGTTCAAATTGCACCGCTCGCCGTCACCCCCCTCATGTTTAAGCTTGGAGGCAACCTGCTTTCGCGCATTGCGCAGCTTGCCAACGATCCAAACAAGGGGCTTCTCGACCGCAGCCGCAAATGGGCAGACCGCAAGGGCGACAAAATACGCAGCCGAACAATGGCAAACAACCCTACAAGCCGATGGGGCAAAGCATGGGGCGTTATGAACGGCTCCGACCTCGTAAGGCGGACCGGTGACGACGAGAAGAATGACCTTGACCAAACGAAGGCCTACGAACAAGACTCCGAAAACCGCCGCATGCAAAAGCGTAAGTATGGCCACATTTACGAGCACCAAGCGCGAGCCGACATGGAGAAAGAGCGCATTCACCACGCGCACGAAGAACATGTCGAAAAACTTAAAAATACCGAGGGCACTGCACTGCATAGTCTTACGATGAAGGCTGAAGCCGGCAAGCTTGACCTTGACACAGCCAAGGCAAACACCGAGGCGATGCTGACACAAGAGAAGGCAGCCATGGGCTCAGCACTTAACGTGGCAAATGCGCGAGCCGAGAATGCTAAGCTTAAGAACGAACACGCAACCGCGACCCTTGCTCGCACCGTCGATGAGATGAAGTCGGGTAAGTTGCCACTTACTGGTGAACTCGGCAGAATTACTGCAGAAATGAAGGACTCTTCTATTCAGATTGCCGCCGAGAAGCAGGGATTGACTTCGGCGCAGTATGAAGTATCTCGTAATATCGCTAACGCGATGAAGGCCGAGGATGTTGCAGGAGCCGCACTCAGGGCAATCGCCGGAAGTGTTGCTGGGGAACACGGAGCAATTCGAGCTCGCGCCGACGCGGTTGCATCAATTAATCGTATGGATGCAGAAAACATCAAGAATATCCAGGACGCCGCTGATTTCCCACCAGGCGCCGATGGCCTCAGGGCAGCCACTAACGCGATGCGCGCAGCCATTCAGCAAGGTGATGACATTCGAGCACGGGCTTACCAGAACATAATTCTTAAATCGGGTGGCGCAGGGCTTCATGCCTTCCGGACCGAGATTACAGACCTTGGCACGAACATACCTGTTGACATACAGCAGTATCTTCGTGAGAACCTTCTCTCGAATCACCCCGATGTTAAGGCCAAGGGCAACGACCTTACCGAGTGGGCGGTCAACGGCGGTCTCCTCTCTGAGCACACAAGTAACGCCGCTATGTGGGCAGGGCTCTCTGACAAAGACTTCATTGCTCAACACCCCAAGGCCCAGACAAAAGCTATCGATTCGCGAGCCTTCGATCTTAGCCGTGTTAACGAAATTCTTGAAGCCGACAGGGTTGGAGGCAACACTCTTACCAAAGAAGTCAAGAACCACCTTCGACGCTCGGTGGGGCTACCGGAAGAACCTTAGGGATTTAAACCTCGAGGCTCTCTGCGCCCACCACGCTCCACTGCCCCACCTTCGTGCGGCGTAGCTCAGCGCAGTAAGCACCCGTGCCAAGCACCTTGCCGATATCTTCGGCAAGGGTGCGGATGTATGTTCCACTACTCACGTGGGTACGAATGCGAATATCCGGGTAGGTGTACTCCAGCAGCTCGAGTGCATAAATGGTTACCTGGCGTTCGGGCATTTCAACGACCTCGCCTTTTCGCGCTAAATCGTAGGCTCTACGGCCGTTAATTTTAATGGCACTAAACATAGGCGGACGCTGAGTAATGGTGCCTTTGAAACGCTCGAGCGCAGCTTCAACAGCCTCCCGCGTGGGGACTTGGCTCGACCCTACCGTCAGTTCACCTTCCGGGTCGCCGGTAGAGCTTGTTTGCCCCAAGCGAATGGTCGCTTCGTATTCTTTGTCGAGCTTTGAGTAGTTCATAGCGTTACGGCATTCTTTACCCGTTACGATAATCATCAGGCCGGTTGCGAAGGGGTCAAGTGTCCCGGTGTGCCCTACTTTTGCCTTTTTACCCAGCTGCTCAGACAAACGCCGACGCACCCTGGCAACCACCCCAAAACTCGTAATACCCGCGGGTTTGTCTACTAGCCGAATAGCATCTTCTTTCATGACTGCGCTCTACGCTACTGCTGGGGTGGAATTTGGTACTGGCTAGAGTCGGTTGGTTGGGGCATAACCGGAGCAGCCGCAACTTGCTGCGGAGTTGCAATAGGAATACTAGGAACAGCTGACACTTGTGTTGCGGCCAGCGCAGGTACTTGCTCTTCTATGGGCGCTTGGGCAGTAAAGAGTGAGGGGTCAAGGCTATACGCCGAGACCGGAGCAGAGGGCATGACCACTGGCTGCGGCTCAGGGGCAAGAATATCTCCAAGAAGCTCTGGTTGAGCAACCGGAGGAAGTGGCAATGCCGGTGCAGCGAAATCTGCAGGTGCACCCTGTGAGAAATCAGGCAGCGGTGGCGGCAATGGAAGCCCTAAGTCTACCGGTGATACCGGAGTAACAGGCTGGGCCACTGGTAATGGTACTGTGGTTTCCACTGATGCCTCTGGGGGTTGAATGACTTTTTCGCCACTATTTATGAATGATTGGCCATTGGGGATCGACGCAGGCTCGTCGGTAGGCCCATCAAACGAATAGGCAGAATGAACAGTTTCGTCAAGCAGCGCCTCGTCCGCAAGGGGTGCGCTTTCTTCGGCAGGAGCCGGGGCCGGTTCACCAAGGGAGGAATGCGAAAGAATGGTTCGGTTTTTATCGCTGGCTTCTTCACGGCGGGCATCATCTGCAGCCTGTTCGGTGGTGGCGTTAAGTGTTCCCCCAAGCGAAGGGTTCGTTATTTCATCAGGAAGTGCGACTGTAGTGTGCACAACAGGGGGCTTCTCTGCAACCTCATCTTCGTGGCGCACTCGGCGGTCAAGATCGGCGAGCGTTTCACCACTATGATCGATGCTAACAAGGCCAGTGTCTTCAGGCGGTTTAGGTGCAGGGGCGGTTTCTTCCGCTACCTCTTGCTCAAGAACTGCCTCGGCAGTTTCTACAGGGGCTTCGTCTGGTGCTTCCTCGATGGGCTCTGGCGCCGACACCCCTTGCGATTGCTGAAGTTCGGTAGCAATAAGTTGCTGGTCAGCACCGGCAGCCATAAGTTTTGCCGCAATGGTCATCGCGCCCGAGGTAGTGTGTTCGTTGCTAAAGCGTTCCGTTTCAGCCACAATACCCGTTAAGAGTGCCGTAGCAATTGACGCATCGAGCAATGGCTTCTTTTTTTCATCCTTAAACGTATCTGCAAGGTCGGCCACCATTTCGCTCAAACTACTAGCCTGTGCACCATGCCAATCAATACCCCCAAGGTCACTGGTTTGGCCACCGGCTGTTACGGTAATAATTTCGGCATCATGGAGAATTTGACCATGATTATCAAGAGCGGCGTCAAGGTCTTCTTGGGTATCAACCCCTAAGGCGATCACAAGCTCAACATTATAGTCGCCCTGGCTGAATTCAAGGTCGTCTTCGGTAATCACCGTTTTATAGGGGGTAATGTAGATTTTTACGACATCAGAACCTGGCTCGGGCTGAGGCATACGAAGATGGTCTGCCTTATTTTTGTCGAGCGCAATAATAAAGTCACGGAGGCTATCGGTGGTGTTGTCGAAGGTTTTTTCAGGCTCAAGGAAGGCAATGGCCGGAGGAATCGCCCCACTAAAAATTGCCGTTGCATACTTTTCTTGTTTATCAAGAAGTAATGTAAGCCCAAGTGCTGCCGAAAGCGCATCAACCGATGGGCTATCGGACACGGTAATAAGAATCTTTGAAGATTCTTTAATTTTCTCGATGACCTGTTGTTTAGTTTTTAGCTGATCCATGATGTTTCTTTTTGCCTTTTTATAAGACGCTTTTGGTTTACTATACCATAAGGATTTTCACTGCGTCAAATACATTATTTGCTGCCAATTACTCGCAGTCACTAGTACACCCCCTCGCTTTATGGCATGCGGAATTTTTTACAACAATTTAGAAAAATTACTTAAGAGAGACTTAATAATTAAAGCGTTTAATAAGAAGTAAGAGTATAACAACCACAAGGAGGTACAATGAACCATTCTGAATATAATTCACTACTACAGGTAATTACACGGCTTAGCACGGCGGTCGAGGAATTAAGCAACAAAATTGATGACCTAGCCAAAAAGATTGATACGCTTGAGGAGCGTGTCGGGCGGCTTGAGGAGCGTGTCGGGCGGCTTGAAACGAGGATGGATACGCTGGAGGCAAGAATGGATACATTAGAGGCAAGAATGAATACACTGGAGACAAGGATGGATACACTGGAGACAAGGATGGATACGCTTGAAGCACGAGTTGGTCGGTTTGAGGCAAAGCTGGATACCCACATACACGACAGCGCCACCGCCCACTACGAGCTCCTCGATGCCTTTCACCTTCCCTTTCTTGAGCTCGAAAAGTCGCTTAAAGGCACCACAAGAAAACACGCCGCACGGCTCGTTACGATCGAAAGACAGCTTGCACTCCGTAGCTAGCAGTATGGCGAACAGTCGCTTTATTGTTCGAGCGCACCGGGCTCGGCTCGGCGAAGCCCTTTACTTTTCAACTGTTTTCCTCTATAATTACCCCTTGATTGATGTAATAAACGCTAAGGTAAAGGAACTCCATGCCAATTATCAAATCCGCTATTAAGCGAGCAAAACAAACTGTTGTACGCCGCGAACGTAACGTTGCAACCAAGCGCGCACTTAAAGACGCCGTTAAGGCCTTTAACGCAAACCCGAGTGCAAAAACGCTTTCTGCAGCGCAAAGCGCCATCGACACCGCAGTAAAGAAAAATGTTCTTAACAAGAATACTGCTTCTCGCCGCAAAGCTCTTCTCTCCAAGATAGCTAAGACTGCTGGCGTAAAGATTGAAGCTGCAAAGAAAGCTACACCTAAGGCTAAGGCTGCTCCAAAAGCAGCTGCAACTAAAACTACCGCAAAGCCTGCTGCTAAAAAAGCACCGGCAAAGGCCCCTGCAACCAAACCAGCAGCAAAGAAACCTGCTGCCAAGTAGTTTCTTCCCTCTTCTAAAACCCCGCTCAATCCGAGCGGGGTTTTGTTTAGAGTGCAATAATGCCAACGAGAAGCTTTTCAAGCAAAAGCCACGGCTCCGCGCGCGAGCGCTTAAGATCAGCATCGGTAAGGGCAAATAGCTCAATAATAGCCGCAACCTTTGCTTTTCCTAAACGCGTGGCGTGACGTTTTAATTTTGAGACGACAAAAGGGTGTGTTGCAAAGTCTTTTGCCGGGTCACTCCCCTCTTCAGCAAAGGCTACTGTTGCCAGGGTGCTTGCCTGCGATGAAAGGAGGGCAAACAGCGCATAAGGGTCCTCCTGCAAGGCAAGTGTTTGTAGCATTGCGGCAACGTGCTGCGCCTTACCCTCAAGGGCTGTTTCAAAAAGCTGAAAAATATTCTCTGAAAGATTGGCAGGAATTACAGCATCAATGGCCTCGGGCGTTGTTTCATCAAGAAGCGAAAGAACGTCAAGCGCCTGGGCGAGTTGCCACTGGTCAAGGCCGACACGTGCAACAAGATGTTTTGCGAGCGGACGAGAGAATTGAACGCCCCTACTTTCAGCCCGATGGAGCACCCAAGCTTCGGCCTTCACTATATCTCGGTCGGTCCAGGCTGGAAATTCCTGAACATGAGCTGCTGCTTTCAACGCCTTATAGCTCAGCGTCCGTTTATCGGGCTTTGTGTCGATACATACAAGATGAATTGCGTCGCTGACTCGAGGCAGCCAATCGGGAAGTCTTTCCCACAGGGTTTTATTGAGTGTTATGTCGTTAATAATGACCAGCCGTTCGGTCGCAAAAAGGCTCACGCCCATAAGAAGCTCCGGAAGATCAGCCAGTACAAGTTCGTTCGCATCTTTTTGCTCCAGGGTACCTGAAAAATCCGCTTTCAGCGCCTGCAGCGCCTCACGGATTTCAAAAGAATTCTCACCAATAAGCCAAGTTATCATTGCTTACCTAGTATAGCACCAGGAACCCAGTAGAGGTGATGACGATGGGCTACGACAGCACCTGACACGAAGGGCAAATATGTGTCCCCCGCCCTGCAACGCGCATTTTTTCAATCGTCGTGCCACACCGCGGACACGACAAGCCCTCACGGCGAAAGGCACGAGCGAAATCCATGTAACTGCCCTTTTTACCTTCGGCATTAATGTACGTGTGGTTAGACGAGCCGCCTTTTTCGATTGCAAGATTCATGACGCTCCGCATCTCTTGGTACAATTGCTCAATTTCTCGATTCGTTAAGCTGCCTGTTAAGCGTTGTGGGTGTATTTTTGCGCCCCACAGTGACTCATCGGCGTAAATATTACCGACACCGGCAATCACGGTTTGGTCTAACAGTGTCGCCTTTATATTCGAACGTGGACGTTTATTAAGGCGCTCGGCAAAATCTTTTGCAGTAAATGAATCCTCAAGAGGTTCGGGGCCAACTTTTCGCATAAAATCGATATTCGGTATTTCAACGGTTGGTATAAGGCGCATCCAGCCAAACTTACGCTGATCGTTAAAGAAAAGCTTCGAACCATCGGTAAAGGTAAGTGTGACGCGAGTTGAGGTGTCGGGAAGGGCGTTAATAAGGCTGTCATTAGGATGGCCAGCGCCAAAACGCTCTTCACCCACAAATACAAGCTGCCCGGTCATTTTAAGATGGATGATTAAAGAGTAGTCGGTTGAGAGATCGATAATTAATACTTTCGCCCGGCGACGTACATCGGTAATGGCGGCGTTGATAAGAAACGCCCGAACATCTTGTTGCGTATTAGGGAAGCCCTTTTCGGTGTCATGCGACTCGGCCTTTACCACCTTGCCAATAATCAACTTTGCAAGCCCCCTGCGGACCGTTTCAACTTCAGGCAGCTCCGGCATATATCCCCTTATCGCAAGTTGGCTTTTTGAATCATCGTGCCGGCGCTAGGAATCTGAGCCCAGAAAAGATTCGAAAGCTGCTCGGTGCTTGCCCGAAGCGTTCCTTTTGAACCACTACAGGTAGAGGTCCAGAGGGTTTCGACGGGGTCGGCGTTTTGAAGAGTACTAAATTGATAGAGGCGGCCGCCAGCACAAATGCCAAGCAGGGTATCATCCTCCTTAAGCTGCACACCCCTTGAAAGGCCCGCCAAATTCAAGGCATGGACAAATTCGGCATATGCTGCGGTGTTGTTATCGAGTGTTTGCTCTTCCAATACAGTATCGAGGTACCCTGTGTACGTTTTAATGGTGCGCTGCGTCGGTGAAATAAGGATGCTGTACGAGCGGAAGTTCTCGTTTGCAACAATAGGCCCACGAACGGCCATTTGAACCGAGCTTCCATCCGCAGTGTTAAGCAGCGCCTGTTGGCTTAAGTCAACCTGTTCCCTACTCGTATTTGAAGAGCCAGGAAAGAAAAGTGCCCGCGCCACAGCAACCAATCCCGCAATTGCGATAATAATAACGATAATAACCAGAAACGTTGGGAGAATTCGAGAAGTTTTATAGTGAGCCATAGGCTTATTTTAGCATTACTTCTCACCCCTGTCAAGCGCAAGCAGATTTTTAAGGTCTTCGACGCATTGCCGAGTCGTTTGAAAATGAAGCGCTCGCATGCCAACTGCCCGAGCCCCCTCGCAGTACAGCTCAACATCGTCAATAAAAATGCACTCGCTAGGCTCAACCCCTAGGCGGGTGGCGGGAATCTCGTACAGCTCGGGCTGCGGCTTCACGTAGCCCTCGTCGCCAGAGGCAACAACGGTGTTAAACAGCGCATCAAGCTGACCTGGCTCAAACCGCATACCAATCCTTTCGCGGCTACTGACATTGCTCAGCACTGCAAGTTTGTAATGATTTTTAAGCGTTTCAATATAGGCCAAAAGTTCCGTGTTGCGCACCTCGCCTCTGTCTTGTTCCTCGAGGTACTCTTCGGGGTCTATGCCAAGAAGTTTCGCGGCATATTCTGCAATTTCCGCACGCGACAGTATACCTAGGTCACCCGCATGAACAATAGAACGAAGCTCTTGAGCCTTCTCGGGCGCTTCTTGGTCAAGCACCGTGAGCCGCTGGCGATGCATATCGGCCAAAAGCACTCCAAAACAATCAAAAATGACTGCTTTAATCACTATAAATCACCCCAGCTCGTTCCAATGTGAACGTCTACCTTCAACGAAATGTTGAGCTCTGGCGCAACTGCTTCCATGGTTTCTTTTAGAAGTACCGCGACTTTTTCGGCGTTGTTCTTAGGGCATTCTACGAGAATTGAGTCGTGAATCTGTAAAATCTGCTCGCCGAGGCCTTCAAGTTTTGCATCGAGCTGAAGCATCGCTCGTTTCATAAGGTCGGCTTCGGTCCCCTGAATAGGCATATTCGCCGCTGCGCGCTCAGCGCCAGCACGAACCATAAAATTAGAACTATGGATGTCTGGTGTTGGACGGCGGCGACCGTAATATGTTTCAACAAAGCCTTCGGTACGAGCATGATTAAGCGTAGCATCAATAAAGGTGCGAACTGGGGCGCGTAGTTCAAAATATTGATCAATAAATTGTTTCGCCTGGCCAAATGACATGCCGGTTGCAGCAGAAAGACCATGGGGGCTCATACCGTAGAGAACCCCAAAATTAATCACTTTCGCGGCACGGCGCTGGTCTTTTGTGACCTCGCCCATTGGGATGCCGTAGACTTCGCTGGCTGTTTTGGTGTGAATATCAACATCACTATTAAAGTCGTCGATGAGCTGTGTGTCTTTTGACAGAATGGCAGCCAGGCGCAGCTCGAATTGTGAGTAATCGGCGCTAACAAGTATGTTACCCGGTTCAGCTACAAAGGCTTCGCGGATTCGCCTTCCCTGTTCGGTGCGAATGGGGATATTCTGTAGATTAGGGTGCGTACTGCTAAGGCGGCCCGTTGCGGCAACGTCCTGGTTAAAGGTTGTGTGAATGCGATGCTTTTTATCGGCAAGCTTTGGTAGCGCGTCAACATAGGTATTCTTTAGCTTGGCAAGTTCGCGGGTCTGTTCAATGAGCTCGATAATGGGGTGTTGGCCGCGCAATTTATCTAACTCGGCCTGCCCGGTACTGTACCCCGTTTTGCCCCTTTTAATCCCCTGGGTAGGCAGTTGCAGCTTAGTAAATAACACTTCTGACAGCTGGGCCGGACTGCCGATGTTAAATTCGTAGCCCACCATTGCATACATTTCTTGTTCAAGCGTGGCATGTTCTTTGCCAAGTTGTTCGCTTAACTTTTCAAACTGCTTTACATCAACCTTCACCCCGGCATGCTCAATCTTAAAAAGGGTATAGGTCAGCGGAAAATCATACTCACGAGCAATCGCGGCAAGGCGCGGTGTTTGCATAAATACGCTTACCTGCTGTTGATGTGCTGTAATAAGCCCTGCCATAACCGCAGCCACCCCGTCGTCTGCAGCCGACATACCACTAAGCGCTTCAAGGGAACGGTCACGACTAAGCGGGTTAATAAGAAAGGCAGCTTGGCGAATATCGTGAACAGTCGGAAAGTGGACTTTTACAGAGTGGTCAGCGAGTGCATGATACAGGGCCTTGACATCGTAACTGATTACTTCTGCAAGCTCGAGTGTGCGCCAAACACTTTCACTCACTTCAGCAACTGGCTTTTGGTGCAGCGTTTTACCATCAACCGAAACCCACAATGTTTCACTAAAAAGCTCTACGTATATCGGGCCGTCAATAAGAAGTGATTCCGGCCACGGCTTTTCTATAAGTTTACTCCCCCGCTGCGTTTCCGGAAGTTCGGTAGCCGGCATAAACTGCATGTGCTTTGGAAGCCGTCTTTCAAGCGAGTGAAATTCAAGCCGTTTTAAGATTTCGGCAACTTTTGGCAGGTCAGTATCTTCAACACTCGCAACCGCCCAATCAAGTTCTACCGGAATATCGGTCCAGATGCGCCCCACTTCTTTCGTCATGTAGGCAAGGTCTTTTCCCGCTTCAAGCTTTTTGGCGATGGTTGGCTTGATGTTTTCAAGATTTCCATAAATGCCATCAAGCGTGCCAAATTCCTGCAAAAGCTGAGTGGCACTTTTCGGCCCAACCCCAGGAACCCCTGGAAGATTATCCGACGAATCCCCTACAAGCGACTTGTAATCAAGAAATTGCTCAACATCAATGCCGTATTTTTTCTCAAACGCATCAACATCGAATTCTTCTATATTTGAGAGCCCATTTTTTATAGCGTAGACTTTGGTCATGGGGCTAATCAGCTGCAACGAGTCAAGGTCACTGGTAAGAAGATAGGTTTCAATACCCTTCGCCTCGGCCTGCTTTGCAAAGGCACCGAGAATATCGTCGGCTTCATAATCGTCAATCTCGTAAAAAGGCCACCCAAAGGCATCAAGCAGCTCTTTTAACATTGGAATTTGGGCATAAAAATCCGCCGGGGCTGGCTTACGACCCGCCTTATACTCAGGGTAAATTTCGCGGCGTTTACGAATATTGGTTTTGGGCTTATCCCAAGCGACTGCTACATAGTCGGGTTCTATTTTTTTAATCAGTTCAATGGCAATTGACGCGAAGCCAAATACTCCGCCCGTTGGCGTGCCATCAGGAAGCGACAACCCTGGCATGGCATAATAGCCCCGGTAAAAAATAGACTTTCCGTCGATGACTGCCAGTTTCTTCATACCCTTAGTATACCCTATTGCGAGAGCAGTTCTTCGGAGCGCTTATTACTTACGCTGCCTTCGAATCAGTGCACGGCGCTCCCTCGCGCTTAAGCCGCCCCAAACACCGAACTCTTCATTACGGTCAAGCGCGTATTGCAAACATACTGCCCGTACAGCACACGCACCACAGATACGCTTCGGGGCCTTCGCGGACTTCCCTTCCGAAGGAAAGAACAGTTCTGGGTCGGTTTGCGCACACAACGCCTCCACTTGCCAGGCCAAAGGCCCGTCGACTTCACTAGGGGTAAACTCCTCCTGGTCGGCAAATGATGCGTCACCACTATACCCTTCCCTTGCTGTTTCGCCACTTCTTATCACTCTGCACCTCTTTTTATTACTCTCCCGTCATCATACCCCGCCAGGCACGCCTTCTCAAGCGTAGCCTTTTTCATCTGTTATAATAACTCCATGACACACTCTCGCGAACATCTTAAAATTCTTGCTTTTGTTGGCCTGGCCGGCTCCGGCAAGTCAACGGCCGTTGAATATTTTACCGAAAAAGGAGTCCCGAAAGTATATTTTGGCGGAGTCATTCTTGATGCAATGACCGAAGCCGGGCTCGAGCACACTCAAGAAAACGAGAAGCCTTTCCGCGAAGCTTTTCGCAAAAAGTACGGAAAGGACGCCGTCGCAAATAAAATTGTTGAACAGATTAAACACCTTGCGGCGGCCGGCCAACACCATATTATTGCCGATGGGCTGTATAGCTGGACCGAGTATAGGGTTTTGAAGGCTGCCTTTCCAGGCGAGCTCGAATTAGTAGCGATTGTTTCGCCACGCCACCTGCGCTACCATCGCTTAAGCGAGCGGCCTGTTCGCCCCCTTACGAGCACCGAAGCTTACGGGCGCGACACCGCCGAGATTGAAAACTTGGAAAAAGGCGGGCCTATTGCTATAGCCGACCACTACATTATTAATAGCGGGTCAATGGAACATTTTACCGAGCAGCTCGAGGCTGTTGGCGAAGAACTCGGGCTTCTTTAGGGCTCAGGCTCACGGCAAATCAAGCGCCACTGCAAGCTTAAGACAAGTACTCGTGGAGCTTTTTAGAGTCTTTGTGCTTACGAAGCTTGGCCAGCGCCTTGGCTTCAATCTGGCGAATACGTTCACGGGTCACGGCAAATTCTTGCCCCACTTCTTCAAGGGTGTGCGATTTACCGTTTTCAAGACCAAAGCGCATTTTTATAATTTTCTGCTCACGGTCTGAAAGGCTTGAAAGAACTGCTTGAACTTGCTCCTTAAGAAGCTGCGAAGCGGCAGACTCCTCTGGCGTTGCTGACTCTTCGTCCTCAATAAAATCACGAAGGACCGAATCTTCGTCGTCACCATCACGGCCAACGCCGGCATCAAGGGAAGTAATATCTTGCTTGATCTTCATGACATATTCAACTTTTTCCGGTTCCATTTCGAGCTCTTTACCAAGCTCTTCAATGGTGGGTTCGCGGTTGAGCTCTTGCGTCATACGGCGCTGAGTACGGAGTAACTTGTTAATCGTTTCAACCATGTGCACCGGAATACGAATGGTCCGTGCTTGGTCGGCGATAGCGCGGGTAATTGCCTGACGGATCCACCAGGTAGCATAGGTTGAGAACTTAAAGCCCTTATCTGGGTCGAATTTTTCAACTGCACGAAGAAGCCCGGTGTTCCCCTCTTGAATAAGGTCGAGGAAGTCAAGGCCGCGGCCACTGTAGCGCTTAGCAATTGACACTACAAGACGCATGTTCGCTTCGGCCATTTTGTCTTTGGCTTTTTTGTCGCCGGCAACTACTTTTTGGGCAAGCTCTAGTTCTTCTTCGGCGTTAAGAAGCGGGATTTTACCAATTTCACGAAGATACAGGCGAACACTGTCGTCGCTGGCATCATCAAAGTATTGCTCTTGGCTTAAAAGATCTTCGTCGGTATCAACGTCTTCTTCAAGTTCTTCGAGGTCGGGGCCGTCAAATTCGGCTGGAATCGCATCGCTGAGTGATACGCTCTCCCCCGTTCCTTCTTCTACAAGCACATCATCTTCAAGTACTGGTTCGTCTTTTTTCTTACCTCTTGGCACGAGATATCTCCTTTATTAATTCGTTGAGTGATTGCCTCAAACGCAAAGCCTCCTCTTCATCGCCTCTATCTTCGGCGATGCGGAGCACTTCAGTGAGTGCGTCTTTCTGTTTTTGCTTATGTTCGGTTACCGTGAGGCGGACCAGACGAGCTGCTTCGAAGTAACGATCTTTGTCACTCCATTGCCCGTAACGTGCGTCGGCCTTTAATAGTAATATTTTGACATAGGTTTCATAATTTTGCAATTCTTTTGGGGGCATAGAGACTACTTCCGGGTTATTCCGAATAAATCGCAGCACCTCTTTGCGCTCATCGGTTGGAAGCATCTCCTCGGTCATCTCGGCGAAGACCTCTCGGGTTGCAGGATCAATGAGGGCGAGGGCAAGAGCGCTATCTTGATAGGCCGTGGGGTCAGACTGGACGTTGGCAAGAGGCGCCTTGGTCTTTTTGAGTACTTCTTCATGCTCGCGCTCACCGGTTTCAAGCTTTTGCTTAATCGTGCCAAGAGAAGTGTGCGTATAGCCAGCAATTTTTTGTAAATAGTGCTCTTGCTCGACCGGATCGCGAAGCGAACGTACCACCGCAAGTGCTGCCGTAGTAAAGCGACGCTTTCCTATTGGCGCCGACATGTCTTCCCGCTTTGTGTATTGCTCAAGGAGCCAGTCAATCACGCCTTCTGACGAATCGATTGCCTTTTGCCACAGCGCAGGGTCTTTTTGAATCAGTTCGTCCGGATCTTTGGCGCTACCAGGAAGTGACACAATGGTTAAATCAATCCCAACATGTTGCGCAATTGGAATGGCGCGTTCAGTGGCGGCCAGCCCAGCAGCGTCGCCATCGAACGCAAGGCGTGCATTACCGCTCAGGCGTACCAGTGCCTTAAGATGCGCTTCGGTCATAGCAGTACCCGCAGTTGCAACGACCTGAGTAACCCCGGCCTGGTGGCTACTGACGACATCAAGGTTACCTTCAACGATTACTGAATAGTCGCCCTTGCGAATCGATTCTTTCGCCTGGCTCAACCCAAAAACGTGGCGACTTTTATCGTACAGCGGGGTTTGCGGGGTATTAAGATATTTTGGTGCGTTGGGTTCATCGGTGATAATGCGGCCCGTGAAACCTATCACTTGGCCCGCGGCGTCCATAAGGGGAACCATCATGCGACCTCTAAATAGATCGCCGCCAAACCGATTCGTCAGCCCGCCCGTTGCAAGTTCTTGCTTCGTAAACCCTTTTTTTGTTAAAAATTGCACCAAAGCATCGCCGCTATCTGGTGCGTAGCCGATTTGAAAGGTTTGAACAATATCTTTACTAAGGTTGCGTTTTTGAAATACATACGTAAGCGCTCGCTCATTTTGCAAAAGACTTTGTTGATAGTAGCGCGCGGCCAGTTGGTGCGCTTCGAGAAGTCGACGCTTGACTCTTGCAAGTTCTTGGCTGCCCTTAGAGTCGTACATCGAAAGATCGATCCCGGCCCGCTGAGCGAGAAGTTCAAGCGCCGCCCGAAAATCGAGACCTTCAACTTCCATAACAAAACTAAACACATCGCCGCCCTTATTTGAAGAGAAGTCGTGCCAAATATTTTTTTCAGGGCTGACGTAAAAACTCGGTGTTTTTTCACCGGAAAAAGGACTGAGGCCTTTGAAGTTACGGCCAGCCCGCTTCAGTTGGACATACTCGCCAATAACATCTTCGATGTTTAACCGGGCGCGCACCTCTTCTTTAGCATCTTGCATACTCTTCATTATACCTTAAGAGGTGACCACAAAATAGCACCTTTACCTCTGTTATCGATTATGGTTAAATGAGGATATGAATCCGCAATCAAATGGGCAATCTCCGCTCGACTATTTAAACCAAATTGCGCCCGAAGCACCCAAACGCTCAACAGCCTTCAAATCAAAGCCAATGATGCTTATTGTCATAGGGCTTGGGGCGGTTGTAGTCGTTACCATTGTGGCGCTGTTGGTTAATTCGGTTGCCGCTTCTAGAAAAGAGCCCTGGGCGCAGTTCGTCGTTAAAATGAACACCGTTGAAACAATGGCAAATAGTGCTAGCGATAAACTAAAAAGCTCACACATGCGAACACTCAATAGTTCAATTACGCTTTTTATTACCAATACCCGCCGTGACCTTGCGCCTTATCTGTTATCAGCTGGGGTTGATGCGAAAAAACTCCCTCCCGCAATCGTAGCCATCGAAAAAGCACAAAGCCCGATGGAGCGGCTTGAGACCGGCCGGCTCAATGCTAAGTACGATAGCACTTACGCTCGCGAAATGGCCTATCAATTAGGCAGTCTGTTGTCAATTTTACAAGAGCTCTATGCACAGAGCAGCGGCCAGGCAACAAGAACCTATTTGCAAACTACGTACAACAACCTTGCTCCCACCCAAAAGTCACTTGCAGAATTTAATGCAATTAACGAATAATGGGCCGTCTACTACTCGGTAACAAGGCGATAGCTTAAACGTGCAAGGTCAAACACTTCTTCGTCAGTCAGCTGGCCTGAGCAGATAATAGTATTCCAATGCTTTTTGTTAAGGTGGTAACCCGGAAGCACTGATTCGTATTTTCCTCGAAGGTTCTCGGCAAGTACAGGGTCGCACTTAAGACTAACGCGCAGTGGCTTACTGCCATCGGCAATAAGGGCGAACAGCTTTCCTTCGCCTGTTTCTTTATTGCCAACCTTATAAACACTCGTGCCTTCGCCAAAAGGAAAATCAAGCCAGGTATTTGGATAGCCAAGGAGGTGTGATTCAAGTTCTTTATGAGTCATAGGTCTATTCTACAGGCTTCCCTGGGGTGGCTGCAACTGGCCCATAGTCTGGCTCCAGCGTAAACGCTGCAAAATAGACGCCTGTTGCGATTCTGTCGCCGGCTTTACTATCTTGCCGTTATTATCAGACCCTACCACGCCAAATGCGTAGTGTATGGGGAGTTTTTTAAGATTCTGTTGCTCGACCCGCTCAAGACAGTCGTCCTTAAATTCTTTACAGTGCTCTCCTATTTTTAACCATGACGCCAGTTGATTAGTATCAGCACCTTCGGTACGCATAGCAACATTAATTGCAGCCGAGCGTGTAAGCTCAGCGTAGCCCTGCTGATCGAATATGAAATTACCCATCGAGTACACGATGAGTCTCCCTTTGTACGCTTCCGTTGTCTGGACCCAGTGCGGATGGTCGCCAAGTACCATGTCTGCTCCGGCATCTATCATAGCTCGATACGTCGTTGTCTTGATCGAATCGGGGGTTGCGACGTACTCTGCGCCCATGTGAGGCAGAGCAATAACCGGCATTATGGCCGCGTACTTCTTGATTTGGTCTATTGCGCGCTGGGGAGGAATTTTAAACACCCCATGATAGCCACAAAGGGCAATTGGCAGGTGGTGCGGCTTGGTTTCATCGTTGCTATAGGTAACGCGTACGGGCAGGGCAACGACTTCACAAGCGTCCTCAATAACATAGGGGTCATAATGGCCAAAGTATTGAATACCGTGCTTTTCGAGCTGCCGTTTCGTTTCAGCGAATCCCACCTCCCCTCTGTTGTCAGTATGATTATTTGCCAGCGTAAAGGCAGTAAACCATTTTGCGGCCTCGGGTAAATAATCCGGTGAACAATTAAATGAGAGCGTTGCGTCTTCTTCGGCAGCCGTTTGAGAGAAGCCAGCTACCGTTGGGCATTCAAGGCCAGCAATCCAGGCATCGTACTGCGTTCGGTTGAATTCATGCAAGCGCGAAAATGGATAGGCCGTTTTAAGGTCACTTTTCATAGACCAGTCGTTAATAAAGCGTCCCCAGTAGACATTACCCATGAAGAGCGTGTTCGTGTCTATTCGCAAAGGGCGAGGATCATCTTTATACGAGATGGGCTCCGACCTATTGATTGAGGCTTGGAGTTGCGACAGAACAACACACCCACCGAGCAGCACAACGACACCAACACCCACCGCAGCAACAAGGAGCCATTTTATGTTGTGTTTTCTCCCTGCTGATAGTTTCATTGCGGCACTACTTTATTTTAAGCTTGGGTAAATAATAGCGAAGCTCTTCAATACTCCCACGAATATCATCCAGCGCTCGGTGAGCTTCGCGTTTAGCATACTTAATCTTGTAAGCATGTTCAAAGACTACCTTCCAGGCAGAGACGTCGAGCATACGATAATGGAGGCGTTTGTTCAGCCGAGACCACTGGCTTTCAATAAAGCGGCGGTCCATATGGATGGAGTTGCCAGCAAGAATGATAGGTATTCCATCTTCAAAGTGCTCATCAAGAAAAGCAAGTAGTTCGTTCTCGACAGTTCGAGCAGAGCGGCCGTGTTCAGTGTTTTGCTTTACAAGCGCGTCGCGCGTTGCTGGCACCGATTCCCAAAAAGCAGCCGAAGGGCCTTTAAACATGCGCCGCTCAACAATACGCGGGCCAACAAGCACCGCTGCTTCGTAGGTTGCGACTTCATTAAACTTCCAATCAGTAACGATTGCGGCGACTTCAAGAATTCGGTCTTCAACCGGGTCAAGGCCGGTCATCTCAAGATCGACCCACAAAAGATGTTGCTGCTTTTTATTGACCAGTGCTTTGTCCATTAGCTTTTCTTTTTATCAAGCTTATCGAGTTTGAAGATGTTAATAATCCAGTAAATAACAAGGGCGGTGGCAATAAGGGTAATTGCTGAAGATACCGCAGCGCCCCATGCAAAATCAGCGGTACGGCCCCACAGTTCGATATGCCACACCGAGGCAGACAGGCCTTCTTGAGAGCCCACAATAAACTGAACGATTGGGTTAATAAATCCTTCAACGAGCTTTTTGACTGTGTCACCAGCGGCAGTACCGATGGCAAGACCTACCGCCAGGCCAACGACACCTTGGGTACGAACGAATTCGAGGAAGCCGTTTGCGTGACTACCTGCCTGCTTGGTCTTTGCCGCAGCGTTCTTTGCGCTTTCTGCAATTTTAGACTTGATTGAGGTATTCTTCGCTTGCGTCATTATCATTAGTCCTTCTCTTTATTGGATTTATAATAGCACAATTATTCTTTTATTTGCTTCTTGTGTTGATATCGTCGAATATCTTCAATGCGGCGTATTTCTCTCTCTGGGTCGCGCAGAAAGGCGGTTTCGTCGAGAAGACTGGCATAAAAATAGGCCGTAAGTCCTCTTTCTTGAAGCGCCTCGATAAAGTCATCGCCAAGGTGCCGCTGGGCTACGATATCCGCCAAGCCCTGCGCGGTTAAATCACCATGAAATGTATACTTTTTATTAAAAAGCGTAAGGGCTTCCTGGGCAAACTCCGAAATAACATGGTCGCGCGGCCACCTCCAGTTTCCTTCTCGCCATTCATCGTCATGGGCAATGCCAATAAGCGTTACTGTGGTGTCTTTGGCAAGTTCGCTCATAAGCTCAAGCGCCTGATTGGAGTGCTCGGATACAAGGTTTTGGCGGCGATGCCCCTTGTAGCCAATGTAGTCAACGTTGTCGATGACAACGAGTTTATCGCCCTCTAGAGAGCGGAAATGGTCGGTTGCTTCGCGGAAACGGGAAATCCCCGCCCGATGTGCTCCATTAATATGAAGCCGTAACGCAGCAAAAGGGCGATGCTCTTCTGCACCATACACAACCGTAATGTCATCAATAAGGTGTGACTTCCCCGAGCCAGGTTCACCTTCAATTAACAGCGACGTATCACTTGTGGCAAGGGGACCGATATAGTCCACTTCTCTAAACATGGGGGTCGGTTGAGAGTTGTCCTCATAAACACTCTGGCCTGGCTGGGGATGTGGGATAAACACTTCGTACCCGTGTCCGGCGCGGCGATTCGCAGAGTATTTAAAAGATTCAGGCATATAACTATATTATACCATTTTACCAATTAAATGTCTATCTACATCTGCGTTGGTACTTCAATACCGAGCAAGTTAAGCCCGTGGCTAAATACGTGTGATGCTTTTGCAATAACACCCAGGCGAGCCTCGCGGACTGAGTGTTCAACATCACCCGTAGCAACGGGGGTTGCTTCGTAGTAGCGATTAAGCTCACGGGCGAGTTCGTAAAGGTAATTTGCTACTTTGTGCGGCTCAAGCTCATTTGCTGCCCGGCGCACTACATCGGGATATTCAAACACCTTGGCGATGACGTCTTTTTCAGCCGTGTAGTCGTACTGCTCATCAAAGGCGTTGCCCGTTCCGTTTTCACGAAGGATTTTGTTTACCCGCACGGCGGCATACTGTACGTATGGCCCGCTTACCCCAGTCAGTGCAAAGATGGTATTCCAGTCAAACAAAATATTCGTGCGGCGGTCAGAGATAAAGTCGCTAAACTTAATCGCGCCAAGGGCAATTCTCTTTACATCTTCCTCGGAAACATCACGGCCCTTAACAGTGCTTCGGGCTTTGTCTTCGGCTTGATTAAGTAGTTCTTCCATAAGAACGACACCCTTACGGCTACTCATCTTTTCACGGCTGCCATCATCGTTCCGCTGGTCAATAACACCAAACCAAAGATGAATCAGTTCAGTGGTAATGCCGAGCTTTTTAGCCATAGCAAAGAGCTGTGAGAAGTAAAACTGTTGTTCAGCACCGACGGCGTAAATTACTTTGTCGGGGTGCCAGTTTTCTTCACGGTAAAGAATCGTCGCAAGGTCGGTTGTTGCATACAACGCCGCACCATTACTTTTTTGTACAAGAAGCGGCACGTCAAAACCATATTCACTAAGCGGCACAATGATCGAACCGTCTTCATTTTGTACGGCTACGCCCGTATCAAGCAACTTTTTAACCGCTTCCTTCCCCTTGGGCGCGAAAAAAGCTTCACCAAGTTCATAATCAGTTGAGATGTTGAGGCGATTCATTACAGTATGAATGTGGTTAAGCGATATGGCATTGAAGCGGTCGCTATACGCTTTTGCTTCAGCGTCACCCGCTTCGTATTTGAGAAGCCACGTCTGCACTTCGTCGGCAAGCGCAGTCTCGCCACGCTCCGCTTCTTCTTTCAAAGCCTTTTTCATGGCAATATAAACACGGCCAAGTTCGTAGACCCCCTCTTTTTCGAGGGCTTCGTCGTTACTCAATTTAAGGAATCCGGTAATCCAAATGCCAAGGGGCGCACCATAATCGCCAAGATGATTATCAGTAATAACCTTCCAGCCGGTTGCTTCCATAAGTTGTCGAGCAGCCCACCCCTGATTCCCAGGGCGAAGGTGCCCTACGCTGTAGGGTTTAGCCATATTCGGGCTTGGGTATTCAACCACCACAGTTTTACCAGCGCCATCTTGATTTTCACCAAATCGCTCACTCCATACATCTTGGAGCTGCTTAGCAATAGATGCGCCCGAAACCCGGACGTTAATAAAACCCGGACCAGCAATAGTTACGTCAGAAAAAGCACCCACTTCTCGGAGTTTTTCAGCAATTTCTTCGGCAATCTCACGCGGATTCTTGCCGACCGGCTTCGCGAGTTGCAAGGCGATATTAGTAGCATAGTCGCCAAACTCAGCAGCGGGCCGAGAGATATTCGGTTGAACGTCAAGCGCATAAAGATTTTTGATAATTGAGGTGAGTTGTTGTTCCATTGAGTTTCATTATACCAGAGGTAGCTACAGCTGAGCTTGTTTTGCAGCCCCTATAAGCCCAACAAACAGCGGGTGCGGGCGACTTGGCCGACTCTTAAACTCTGGGTGAGCCTGAGTGGCAACAAAGTATGGATGATTGTTCGCTTCAATATACTCGACAAGTTTTCCGTCCGGTGAAGTGCCAGAAATCGTTAACCCACCGGCCTTAATTTCTTTGGCATACTTTTGATTCACTTCGTAGCGGTGACGATGGCGTTCGGTTGCTTCGGTGGCCTGATATGCTTTCGCAACCGTTGAATCTTTTGTGAGTTTTGCCGTGTAATCGCCCAAGCGCAATGTACCCCCTGTTGATTCTTTCCCCTTTTGGCCCTCCATGATGTACACAACGTCAGCCTCGGTTTCGGCATCAAACTCGGTGCTATTAGCCTGCGACAGACCAGCCTTTCGGACAGCCGCAATGACCGCCACTTGCAACCCCAAACAAATGCCTAAATAGGGCTTTTTATGATCAAGCGCGTAAGCAGCGGCAGAAATTTTGCCCTCTACTCCGCGACTCCCAAAACCACCGGGAACCAAAATTCCATCAAGTTTCTCAAGATCTTGGCGGGTTGCCTCTTCGGCACTCACCCATTCAAGCGAAAGATTTACTTTCTCATGCCAAGCGGCAGCCTTAAGAGCCTCAAGCACTGAAATATAGGTATCTTCGTTGTCGAGATATTTTGCAATCAAGCCAATTTTTACGGTATCGGCAAAGCGAGTTTCTTGCGCCTCAGCAAGCTCACGCCACTTCGTTAGGTCGGGTTCCGTAGCGTTACCTGTAAATCGTTCGAGTACGCGGCCAATACCACTGGCGTATACCGTAAGAGGCACTTCATACACAGTGTTGGCATTCGCAAGCAGAATAACTGCGTCTTCAGGAACACCACTGAAACGAGCGATTTTTGCGGCAATATCCCCAGGGGCCGGGTCATCAGTACGAACGACGACACAATCCGGCACAATACCAAACCCGCGAAGGTCGTTCAGTGCGTTTTGGGCCGGTTTGGACTTAAATTCTTTACTTGTTTGAATAAACGGTACGTATACCACATGGACATAAAAACAATTTTCACGACCAACACGGTTGGCAAAATCGCGGATTGCTTCAACAAAACTCAGCCCTTCATAGTCCCCTACTGTACCGCCGACTTCAACAATATGCACATCTGAGCCCTCGGCAGCTTCGGTAATGGCGTCTTTAATGGCCCCCGTTAAATGCGGCACAAGCTGAACGGTTTGGCCATTGAACTTACCGGCTCGTTCATCGGCAATAAGCTGGCTTAAAAGCCTGCCAGAAAGCGTGGCGTTTTTCTGAGTGAGTTCTAAATCAAGAAATCGCTCGTAATGGCCAAGATCAAGGTCGGTCTCGGCACCGTCTTTAGTAACAAAACACTCGCCGTGTTCTCTGGGATTCAAAAGACCCGCATCCACATTAAGATACGGGTCGCATTTTTGAATTGAAACCTTCAGGCCTTTGGCTTGCAAGACGGCACCGATACTTGCTGCGGTAATACCCTTACCGACCCCCGAAAGCACTCCCCCAGTTACAAAAATATATTTCTGTTTGTTTCCCATGTTAGTCTTCCCCTCCATGGGTCTTTATTATAACACCATATGGGCAAATTACGCTACATGTACCATGTTGTAGTATTTGCATTACGCTATATATAGCGTGTTAAACTTTTATTGCAGCAAGTTCTGCACCCTGTTTGTACGTTAACAACGGAGCATCGTCCATCATCCAGGTTTGCTGCAGTGGTGCGAGAATTTCCCATGAACGAATAACCTCAGGCCCACTCGTAAATATTTCTCTCCGCCCTTCTATTGCCTCGAGCAGTACTCGCTCATAAGCATCGAAATGATGATCTTCACTGCTATTTAAAAGTTCATCTTCATCAAGAATACGCCGTGAACCATCTTCGTATATAAACTCTATGGAGGTGCGCTTTTCGCTGAGCGCCTTACCTGTTACAAGCCGAATATCTACATTTTTCCATTCTGGGTCACTGCTCTCGAGCTTGAGCGACACAAACGTCTCAACCTGGCTACCCGGGTTATCGGCATCACCCTGGTAGCCTTCGTACTGTGCCCTTACGGCATTTTGTGGGTGTAATGGTTGTATTTTTTGCAACGCATTCAGTCGCTGTACAGGAAGTGGTTCGTCCGTAGGGTTCCGGATAAGAACAAGAGCCAATAACTGCATAAGATGCCCCTGCACAAAGTCGCGAAGCGCCCCAGTTTGCTCATAAAACTGCGCACGACCCTCTATGCCAATTTTTTCAGAGGCAACAATCGTAACACTTTTAATCTTCTTTTTAAGATCTGGGTCGGTCGCTTGACGGCGAATACGCAAGATACCCATCGCTACCTCTTTAGCCATGTAGTGATCAATTCGATAGAGCTGGCCATCGTCAAAAAATCGAGCGGTTTGTGCAATGAATTCTTGAGCAGACGCAAGATCAAAACCAAATGGTTTTTCAAAAAGAATACGATTATCCTTAGTGTTAAGCCCTGCAGCCCCAAGAAAATCAGTAATATCAGCGGCGGCGCTTGGAGGCACCGAAAGGTAGTGCAGTATTTGGTCCGGCTTTAAATCCTTCAATCGTTTCGCGAGCTTTTCATAATCTGCTTGATGAGCAAGGTTCATCGTCACCATCTCGCTTCGTCGCTTAAGATTTGGGTAGCTCCCCATAAGCTCATCCAAGTTAACCGCACGGCGCGAAACTCCTACAACCGTGATATCGAGCGCATCATCAAGAAGAAGCGACTCAAGTGCGGGGAGCAACTTTCTCGTTGCCAAGTCACCGGTAATGCCAAAAATAACGAGTGTCGTTTTCATCTCTTTTAGTCTAACACCCCCAGCACCAAGAATATACTGCTCTCGTTTGCCTATTGGCAACCAAGGCACATGGTCAAGTCGGCTGGATCAAGTGGCGCTATCACCTGACCGTTTGTATTATGTGCCTGAGCCTGTGCATCTGCGACTGCATTTGCCATAGCCGCATCGATTGCCGCGAGCTTCTCGTCAAGTGTCATGGTGTCGTTGATGATTGTGGTTGCGTCCATGTTTGTTATTTCCCCTCTTTTTTGTAGTGCTTATGTTTAATTATTATACGCCATATATAGCGTATGTCTATAGATTTTTAGGTGTAAAAATACCAACGATTTTCTGATGATTTACTAGTGTTAAGGGGGCCAATTTCTACCCGATATCCTGATGTATTTTCGAACACAGGTGGCACCATACCTACTGTCGCAATGACAATTTCCAGAGCTTTCTGCGTTTCCGCTGCATCAAGTTTCACGGCGCTGCCTGTAACATAGGCGCCTTTCGTGCCATTATTATTCGACCAGAGTGATACACTAACCCGCGAGTCACGAATGATATTTTGTGAATGCCGGTGGGTGTCTTTGGAGAACCAATAGACAAAGTTATCGTGCGCAAAAATGTGTACAGGCGTTGCCCATGGCGAGCCATCTTTGTTTATGGTCGCCAGAGTGCCTACAAGATTGGCTTTTAGAATTTCTTTAATATTTTCCATAGCAGACCCAACTCGCCTTACTTTCCGCTATTTACTTCATAAGAAGTATTCGTGCTCTCAAAGAAATTCACCAACTCAAGCGTGTCATTTGCCGCCGCCATCCACTTGGCTGGGTTTGGAACGTTGTATTCAGGTTCGAAACCAAGCTCAACCAAGCGACGGTCAGTCATATGCATGACGTATTGGTTAACATAGTCGGCGTTAAGGCCAAGAATGCCGGTTGGCAACATATCTTGGTTGTAGGCTTTCTCAAGCTCCACTGCTTCCAAAATGAGAGCACGGATTTCTTCAGCGAATTCTTCGGTTTGAAGTTCTGGGTTTTCGTCCAGAATAGTGAGAAGAAGATTAATACCAAAGGTTAAGTGAAGATTTTCATCGCGAGTAATCCAGTCAAGGAGCGACCCGACGTTACGGAGCAGGTTGCGCTGGCGGAAACTCATACCCACCATAAAACCACTATAGAACCAGATACCTTCAAGGACAATGTTATAGGCAACGAGGCTACGCACGAAGTCTTTTTTACCCTCAAGCGTATAAATGTCGAGGTTTGGGTTAAGCATTACTTCAAGGTGCCTGTTTTGGAACTCGGCCTTAGCGGCCAGCGATTCCTTACCAAATCCTGCTGCATAAATCTCTTCGCGATCGAACGGAAAGGTTTCGATAATGTACTCAAAGGTCATGAAGTGGTTTGCCTCTTCCCACATTTGCTTCGAAAGGTAAATTTGTGCCTCAGCTGCATTTACATACGGGTAAATGCCGAATGCCAACGACTTGTTAATCAAAAGTTCATTTGGGTTAAGATAGCTAATCACTGTCTTGAGTGCATGCTTTTCCTCTTCGGTCATTTTTTCGAAATCTGCAAGGTCGCGCACAAGCTGCACTTCATTCGGGAACCACGTGTTTGCTACAGCTTGATCGTATAAGTCGGCCGCCCATTGATAGCGAATTGGTTTTAACTGTAGCCCATCACGAAGACCTGAGCCCAAAATGCCGCCTTGGGGATGTTGATAATCTGACATATACTCCTCCTTATTTCACTTTCGCAAAGCCAAAGCCACGACGCGCCCCAGCCTGTGTTTTAATCTTCTGTGCAGCAATCTTTTCAACCGAAACAGTTGTTTGCTCTGACTGGTGACGCGGCTTTACGTGCAAGTAGTATGTCGTTTTCAAGCCGCGCTTCCACGCTTCAAGATAAATCTTTTCGTACTCATCGATGTCTCGGGTTTCAAGGTACATATTTCGGCTAATTGCTTGGTCGACCCATTTTTGAGCACGAGCCGCAACTTCGATAAAGGCATACGGTGAAATTTGGAAGCTGGTTTTGTAAACCGCTTTAAGATTTTCTGGAATTGCTTCGATTGTTTGAATGTCACCCTGGTTAGCAAAGACTTCTTCTTTCACTTCTTCCCAAATACCAAGCGCGCGAAGGTCCTTTACGAGATTTAGGTTAACCTCAAGGAACTTACCGTTAAGTGTTGAGCGACTGAATATTTGTGCAAATTGCGGGTCAATACCTGGAGTTGTCCCTGAAACGTGTGCATTATTTGCCGTTGGCGCGATCGCCATGAGGGTTGCATTTCGCATCCCCTTCTTCACCTTGGCTCGAAGCTTCCCCCAATCGAGCTTCTGTCGGCGACTAATCGCCACCTTCACTTTGCGGTCTTTCTCAAGAATATCAAGCGTATCGATTGGTAACACACCCTTGCTCCAACCACTCCCCTTAAACTCAGGGTAGGCGCCCCGCTCCTTCGCAAGGTTAGCCGACTCATCAATCGCATGGAAGCTGATAAACTCGAGTAATTCGTCCATCAAATCAGCCACCTCAGGAGCTTCATAGCTATAGCCAAGCTTCTCGAGAATATCCTCAAAGCCCATCACCCCAAGGCCAACTGCACGGTTGCGCTGGTTCGAATTCATTGCCTGCTCAATTGGCGTATTGGTAAGATCGACAAGGTTATCAAGTTGGCGAATCGAAACACGAACCGCTTTTTCAAGCCTATCCCAATCCCATGTTTTGTCTTCGCGCAGGTGAACCGATAGATTAATGCTCGAGAGGTTACAGACTGCAGTGTTGTCTTTATCTTGCGGAAGCGTAATTTCAGTACATAGATTTGAGTGATGAATTGTACCTGTATTATTGTTCAACGCACGTACGTTTTGCGTGTCCTTCCAGGTAAGCCACGGGTGGCTTGTTGCTTGAAGCTGAATCAAAATTGCGCGGTATTGCTCTTTGGCAGAAATCTTATCAAAAGCACGCAATTTGCCCGCCTCGGCAAGCTTCACGTATTCATTGTAGCGTTTGCTAAACTCACTTCCATAGAGCTCAATCAGGTCTGCTGTTTCGGCCGGGTCAAACAAGTACCAGTCCTGGTCTTTTTCAACACGGCGCATAAATTCGTCACTAAGAACAACTGAAGTGTTTGCGAGGCGCGTACGAAGATACGGGTCACCCGAGTTTTGTTTTAGGTCAAGGAATTGTGGAAAGTTAAGGTGCCAGTTCTCCATAAAGATTGCCGCAGCACCCTGCTTCTTACCCTTACGGCTTACCGCAAATAAAGCAGTATCGAGCATCTTTATGAATGGGATTGGGCCGGTGCTTTCAGTGTTTGTGGTACGAACGGGGCTTCCAGCTGCACGGAGCTTTGTAATTCCAATACCAATACCGCCTGTGCCCTTCGCAATCCACATTGTATCGCGCACCGCACGAGCAATTGAGTCCATATCGTCTTCGATGTCAAACAAGAAGCAGTTTGAAAGTTGCGGAAATGATCCACCTGCGTTAATACGCGTAGAGCCCGCCGGATTGGCATCGAGCTTACTAATGTACTCGTAGAATTCAATGGCACGTTCCGTCGGGTTGTCTTCTAAAATCGCGAGGCCCATTGCAATGCGCATTGCCGTAAACTGCGGAACTTCAATTGACTCACCGCTCATCTTACGAAGACTGTAGCGATTGCGATTAGTAATAACACCAAGGTAACGCATCAGCTCATCGCGTTCAGGTTGTAATACTTTTACGATCTTCTTTAGATCAAAGAATTGAGGGTCAATAAGACGCTTATCGAGTAGCCCGGCTTCAACATTCTCTTTTAAGAACTTCGGGAACGCGGTTTCGTGAAGCTTCTTTAGTTCTCCTGGAGTCTCGTAGTCGCCCAGCGTATTTTTATATAAGTTCTTAAGAAGCAGGCGCGCAGCGATTTTGTCGTAATCTGGGTCGTCCTTAACATTTTGTAGCGCCGTTTGAATAACTGCTTCGTCGAGTTGTTCGGTTGTAATACCATCAAAAAGAGTAAGTTGAAGTTGCGAGGCTACCTCTACCACCTTTGAAATCTGGTCATCGAGCCCCTCACTGGCCTTCACAAGCGCCAAGTTAATTTTGTTGGCGTCAAATGGTTCGCGTGCTCCATTGCGCTTGACCACTGAAATGTTTGTCATTCCCCTATTTCCCCTGCTCCATTTGATTTATGTTGTGCACACCTCCCCAGGTGTTTTTGCCCCTCGGTACCTACCCGTACCTTTTGAAGGGGTGCAAGAAAAACGCTACTGGAGCGCCGTAGACCATCCTCCTTGCAAACTGTCTGTTTTTCTACCACCACGTATGTAGTGCTTATTCATGACTATATGCCCCTACATATAGTTTTTCAAGCATTTTAGTGGGTTAAATTTACCACATGGCTGTAACGCTTATGCTCACCTCTGTAAAAAAACAAAATAGCGTTGTGTTTGTTTTTTACAACGCTATATATGGTGGTTTGAGTTCGTGGCGGAGAGGATGAGATTCGAACTCACGGTACCCATTGCTGCGTACACACGCTTTCCAAGCGTGCGCCTTCAACCACTCGGCCACCTCTCCAGACTCTTCTATTGTACTATGTACGTGCGCAGAGATGATACACCCGCCAATCTCTTGTTCTATTCTTTGCTACGGACCCACTCGGCAAGAGCGGTGGGGTGAATAGTAATGCCGTCAAAGTAAGTAGTGTATGGCACTTGAAGGTCGTCTGCTGCCGTAATGAGCGATAGGGAATTGCCCGTATTATCCTCGGCAAATAACGCGATAGTTGCAAACCGAGATGGAGTAGTTTTATTAACACCCAGAAGTATACTCGTCAGCGTTGCTCTAGTCGGCTCGGCATCAAGCGTCACAAATACCGTCAGATCACGCGAAAACCCCGACATGCTCTCTTCCGATCGAATAGAGACGACTTGCCCGCCTACCAAGCTTGAGAGTGACTCATTAATAGTACGATTACCTACCCCGACGTCTGGTCTGGTGATAGATAGGAAAGCAGAAACTATAACGCCAATTGCTATCAATCCGCCGAGACTACCAGTAACAATCCCCGCAACCGCCATAGCCTTACTGCGAGATTTCTTCAAACCAAGAATGCCGAAGATGATTGCTGCCACGACAATAGTCCAACCCAGGAATGGAACCCAACCGGCCAGTAATGCAAGGATGCCCAGCACAAGCGCAGTAATTGCCAGCCAGTTTGAGGGAAGCGATGAGACGACAGGCGGCTGCGTTACATCACTAGGAGAGTGTTGTGAGTCCATGATTATTCCTAATTATTTACTGGTTATGTCGGGAACATTATACACTATTGTCATTTCCACTGCACATATCTGTTGCCTAACCATCAATTTCCTACCATAATAGAAAGAATGGCAAAAACTGCGAGCACGCCACCGGTTATTGTTTTAAAAGACCTTCATAAGCGGTTCGGTATTGGCGATGCCGAACATTATGCAATTGATGGCATCGACCTTACTATCGAAAAGGGTGAATTTATCGCCATTATGGGCCCGAGCGGTTGCGGCAAAACGACTCTTTTAAATATTCTTGGGCTGCTCGATACCAATACAGAAGGCCTCTACGAGCTGAACGGCAAGCCCGTAAGCCAGCTGAGCCGGCGGCGCCAGGCACGAATTAGAAGTGAGCATATTGGTTTTATTTTTCAAAGTTTCAACCTTATTCCTCGCCTTACCGTGCTTGAAAATGTGGCCCTTCCTCTTATTTACAAGGGGGCTTCAAAGCTTTCCCGGCTTACCAAGGCAAGTAAATTGTTGCATGAGTTTCACCTTGGCGAGCGAGAATTTTACTTACCCCATCAGCTCTCGGGTGGTCAAACGCAGCGCGTTGCGATTGCCCGAGCCCTTGTGAACGACCCTTCGATTATTCTTGCCGATGAGCCAACTGGCAATCTCGACTCTCACACAAGCCACATCATTATGGAAGAACTGTCAGACCTTCATAAAAAGGGTAATACTATTATTATGGTCACCCACAACCCCAACCTTACCACGTACGCCAGCCGGGTGATTACAATGCTTGATGGAAAAATTGATACCGACACCTTTCGGCTCCCGCTTCCACCCCGCACACCAGCAAAGAAGCCTCTTGGCGGAGTTCTTAACAAAGCAAAAGAACCCCAGCCACTCAAGAAGAGCAAGAAAACGAGCGGCAAAACAAAGCGAACGAGGGGAAGAAAATAATGAGAATTCTATTGTTTAACCACCTGCAAAATGCGCGGCAGTCTATCCGCTCAAACAAGCTCAGAAGCGCCCTTACGATGCTTGGCATTACTATTGGTGTTGCAAGCATTACAACAATTCTGGCACTCAACGCCGGTGCTCATACTATCGTTCGCGACCAGGTAGATGCGCTAGGTGGCGCCATTGCCGTCGTCCGGCCAGGAGCACCTCAAGAACACGACATAAGCGCCATGGCTACCATTGCTGCCGGTAACCAGGGTTTTAAACCAAGCACGCTTACCCAATACGACCTCGATTCTATCGCTCAACTTCCCCATATTGCCGCTGCTGCACCAATTATGATACTCGGGGGCACCGTCAGTGGCACCTCGAGCGGGCCTCCTCAAACCCCAATCGTCGCTTCGGTACCCGAACTCGCAATCATCAATAAGCTCGCGGTTGCCGATGGGCAGTTTCTTGACCCCAATCTTGCGCCTTCAACCGCAGTCATTGGCGCGCAGTTATCGGTTGACCTTTTTGGGACGAGCCATTCTATTGGCAAAACAATCACCATTAAGGGCCGTCCGTTTACCGTTGTAGGAGTGCTTAAGCGCCTTAACCAGCCTATAAATTTTAACGGGGTTGATTTCGACGCTGCCGCCATTATTAGCCTTGAAAGTGGCGTCTCGCTCAACCAGGGCGCGCTTCATATTCAACAAATAAATATTCTCAGCGAGTCAGTTGAACACCTTCAGGGTATTGTTACGGCTACTAATAGCCAGCTCCTCAAGAACCACCTTGGTCAAGTCGATTTTACAGTACTCAGCGGAAACGCCATTGCACAGCCCACAGGCCAGCTTTTTAGTGCGGTCGCTGGGGCCTCACTGGCAATTGCAGCAATATCGATTCTTGTGGGTGGAATTGGCATTATGAACATTATGTTAGTGAGTGTGGCCGAGCGCACCCGTGAGTTAGGTATCCGCAAGGCAGTTGGCGCGTCAAATGGTGATATCGTTATCCAATTCTTGATTGAATCGCTCGCACTTTCGATTGGCGGAGGCATCATTGGCTATACACTCGGTTACGGCATCGCTCTCTTACTCAGTAGCTTTCTTACCTTCAGTCCCATCATAACCTGGGACATAGCAGGGGTTGCGCTTGGCCTTTCGGTGTCGGTGGGATGTATCTTCGGGATTTATCCAGCAATTCGGGCCGCCCGCAAAGACCCCATTACTGCCCTACGGCATTATGAATAGTCACCGAGGGTCGTCGGCAAGCTCTTGCTTAAGCTTCTCGATGAGCACAACCGGCACAGGGTCCACCCCGTTAAGAATAGCGGCATAGGTACTTGCAAAGTCAGCAAGAATCGCCCCCCAAAGGAGCTGCGCAAGGGGCGTATCCCCCCTAAGGTCTATTGTTTGTGCGTGAGGGCGTTTGCCGCTCAAAAGCCGATCGCTCAGCGCAAACCGTTGTGCAATGCGCGGCCTGTCGAATGAGCTTGTTATGTCAAATACTGCAAAGGGTTTTTCAACCGGATGCGACGCCCACCCCATAAACTCGTTGTGATTAAATTCGGGGTATTCGTTCCAGAACGCCGTATTTTTGGCGGTTTCATTCCAGCTAATTTTCCATTTGTAGGCAAGCGGAGCAGTGAAGGGGCTCCCATAAAAAACGGGTGTTTTGCCAACCGACTGAAGCGCAATATGCTTAGCGTAGTTTTGGCGCGTAGGAACCTCAGGGGCCCACGCAGCCGACTCGCGACCAAGCCACCCAGAAAGCTTTTCCAGTTCATCAGAAAGCTCACGCGAGATAAGACCAAAGGTATGCAAGAGCGCAAGCAGGGCCCGTAGGGTATACAGGGTAGCCATGCGTGGTTGCATCCCGGAGGGAATTGTAACATGGGCAATATCAAAGCTCGCAGCGGCATCAATCAACTTTCCACCTGAAGCAATGATGGCCAGCTGCGCACCGCGTGTTTCTGCTTGCTCAAGAGCGGTCAGCGTCTCCTCCGTGTTGCCCGAGTAGCTGCTGGCAATCACCAGTGTATTCCTGCCTACATACTGCGGCAGGTCATAATCACGAACAACTTCAAAAGGGATGGTAAGTTTATTCTTTAATAGCACCCTTACAAGCAGTGCCGCAAGCGCCGAGCCCCCCATGCCTGCAATAACAACAGCAGTGATTTCGCGGTTATCGTGCTCAGGGTTCCACACCTGCGCGTCAAATGTTGCCTGCTCAAATTGACTAGCAACAACGGCAAGTGCACCACTTGGGTCGCGTTGCTTTAAAACATTAGTATTATCAAGTATATCCGTCACAAGTATTCCCACCTATCTGTATATATGATACAGTATTTTTAAGTAAGCATAAATGTTTTAATTTTCGAGGGTGGGCATGGATATTACTCCGCAAGATAACACAATACAACCTATAAGCGATGATCAAGAGCTTGCAAAAGCATTGGCTGGCGTTCTTCCTGATGAACCAGAAGAGCCCGTAGCAGAATCAACACTAAATAGCGGCTTTCAATTTGAAGAAATGCCCGCGTCCGTTCCAGATTCTGCGCCGCCGCTTAATACGATTGAGTCAACCTTGGTTGCTGCGGACCCTTCGGTAGTTGGCGTTACGCCCCCCGGAGATGCAAGCCAATCGCTCACCGACCAAGCCACAAACGCCCCTACGCCTCAGGTAAGTGCACCCCCTACACCCATTCCTGCTCCTAGCCTCGATGTCCCCTCTCTCGATGCACAGAGCTTCGAACTTCCTGAATTACCTCAACCTGAAGAAGCACTCCCCACGCAGAGCAGTGCCATTTCTACGCCCAGCACCTCAAGCGATACGAGCGAGCTAGACAACATCAAGAACCAAGCGCTCAATGAACTGCGCCCCCTTATTGACCATGTAGCTATTCCTGCAGAGGAGAAGTTTGATACCTACCTCATGCTGCTTCGAAGCACCGACGATGCGAGTCTTATTGCTCCGGCACACGCCGCCGCTAAAGATATCACCGACGACAAGCGCAAGGCCGAAGCGCTGCTTGATGTCATTAAAGAAATCGACTATCTTTCAAAAAAAGACCAGGGATAAGGAAGGGGCTAAAAGCCCATTCCACCACCCATACCACTTGGCGCACTTGCTCCATCCGGTAGCTCAGGAAGGTCAACCACCAACGCCCCCATTGTAGCGGCAGTTGAAGCAATCGACACGGCATTTTGCACCGCCTCTTTTGTAACGCGAGCCGGATCAATCACGCCCGCCTTCTTCACGTCCACAAGCCCTTTCTCTGGGTGATACACATCAACCCCCACACCTGGTTTTGCCGTTTCAATTTGTGCCAAGAGAGCATTGCTGTTAAGGCCGGCGTTCTCAGTAATTATCAGGAGCGGTTGGCAGAGCGCTTCTTTAAGAATCTTGCGACCAGCAGCAACCGAGTCTGCCCCGCTCACCTCGAGCGAAGCTGAGGCATTCACTAGTGTGACCCCACCCCCGGGAACAATCCCCTCAGCAAGTGCCGCCTTTGTTGCCGCAACGGCATCATCAACCCGGTACTTCTTTTCATCAATTTCGGTCTCGGTTGCGCCACCAACTTTGATTACGGCAACCTTACAACTCAGTGCGGCCGCTCGCTTCTCGAGTTGCTCTTGGTCATACCCAGTTGTGTGAGCTGCCTGGGTTTTAATAAGGTCGATTCGCGCAGCAACATCCTTTTTACTGCCAGCGCCTTCAATGATAGTTGTTGTATCTTTAGCAACAATCACTTTTCGAGCTGAACCAACAACCTCAAGGCCGACCTCATCGAGCGACAGCCCCTGCTCTTCTGAGATAACCGTCGCATCAACAAGGGTCGCAATATCTTGAAGCTCGTCCCTTCGACGGTCACCAAACGATGGCGCCTTCACCGCCACGACGCTCAGTACACCCTTGAGCTTATTGAGCACAAGCACACTGAGGGCTTCGCCCTCGACCTCATCGGCAATAAGAACGACCTCTTTTTTGCCAGCGGCAGCAAGCTTCTCAAGTAGCGGAAGGATATCTTGGATAGTACTAATTTTTTTGTCGGTTACAACAATTGCAGGCTTTTCATATACCGCCTCTTGGCGGGCAACGTCGGTTACAAAAAATTGACTTACAAACCCCTTGTCGAAAGTGAACCCCTCGACAACATCGGCCTCTAAGTCCATGCCCTGGCTGGTCTCAACGGTTACCACGCCGTCTTTACCAACTTTTTCAATAACAGTTGCGATAAGCCTACCGATTTCGGCATCACCAGCACTAATCGTTGCTATTTCTGCAACACGGTCAGACTTTCCCTCAATGCTTTCCGAAAGCTTGGTGATATACTGCACCACATCGGCACCAGCAGCCTCAATACCCTTACGCAGTTCCATTGGATTATGCCCAGCCGCAATCAGTTTATTGGCTTCACGTAAAATGCTATAGGTGAGCACCGTCACGGTAGTAGTTCCATCACCGGCCACTTTGTTAAGATTCTTCGCCGCCTGTTTAATAAGGTCAGCCCCTACTTTGTACCCAAGGGTTTCGTCGTCGGCTTCAGGAAGCTCAACCGCTTCAGCAACCGTTACCCCATCATGGGTGACCGTTGGCGCACCGTAAGCTTTACTAATGACAACATTTCGACCCTTTGGCCCATAGGTAACCTTAACTGCATCGTACAGTACTTGGGCGCCCCCAAGTACACGGGCGCGAGCATCTTCGTTGTAAAATATTTTTTTAGCCATATTCCTCCTCTTTTACGCTGAAATTGTTGCAAGTATGTCTTCTTCGCGAAGAATAAGTTGTTCTTTTTTATCAATCGTAACTGCGGTGGTTGCATAGTCCTTATACAGAATAGTGTCGCCCACCTTTAGTGCCGTTACTTCTGGACCAACTGCTGTTATTTTTGCAACATTCGATTTTTCCTGGGAAACTTCAGGAATATACAGCCCGCTAGCGGTCTTAGTTTTCAGGTCTTCGCGCACTGCAACGACTCTGTCGGCAAGTGGCGTAATAGTCTGTGACATAAAGCCTCCTTCTTTACTATCATTATTGCTTTCTTATTGTACCGAGCTTCTTTGGCACTCGTCAAGTGAGAGTGCTAAGTACGAGCTTTGATTGCGGCCCTTACCACAGCAGCTTCATCCCATTCATGCTCACCGTCGGCGCGCTCGATTGTTTTTTCGTGCCCTTTACCAAGGAAAACAACCGTATCGCTTGCACGAGCTACCCGGCCCACCGCAAAAGCAATAGCCTCCTCTCGGCGAGGAATCAAGAAAAGGTTCTTTCCTTCGACTTTCCCTTCTTTTTTGGCACCTTCGGCAATTTGCTGAAGAATCTCATTTCCATTAACATCCCGGTCGTCTTCTTCGGTAAGAATAAGCTCGTCTGCATATCTCGCCGCTATCGCACCTTGTGCCGCTCGTTTCGACTCGTCGCGGCGCCCTGCCGAACCAAAAACCGCAACAAGCTTCCCTTTTGTAAGCGGACGTACACTTGCAAATAACTTCTCAAAACCGTCAGGAGTACTTGCAAAGTCAATAATTGCCCCGTAAGATTGCCCTTCGGTGATGCTATTCATGCGCCCCTCAACAGATTGAAGTGCCGATAACCCCTTCTGAATTTGCGCTTTCGTAAGGCTAAGTTTACGCCCTACCGCAAGCGCTGCGAGACTGTTGCTTATATTAAATTCACCCGGAAGATTAATTGCTACCGCATAGGTATCGTCACCAATATGTGCTTTGTAGGTTGAGCCTGCTGCCCCGAGCTTAATATGCGAAGCCCGAAGTTCGCCCGATGTTATGCCATATGTAGTACTGTTTTTCACTGCATGCGTAAAACGCGCAGCATGCGGATCGTCTGCGTTTACTACCCCATAGCGAAGCCCCTTCTTGTTCGCAAGCTGAAACAGCCGAACCTTAGCAGCAAGGTACCGCTGAAAGGTGCCGTGGTAGTCGATATGGTCATGGGTTATGTTGGTCATAACGGCGATCTCATAGGGCACGCCCCAAATACGATGTTGCGCAAGCGCGTGACTTGAAGTTTCAAGCACCACCCATTCTACGCCAGCCCGGGCACAATCTCTTAGCCGTTTTTGTAAAACGGCCGCCTGCGCAGTTGTGATATGTTCATGCTGAACAGTGATATCGTCGCCTATGCCATAAGCAACGGTACTCATAAGCGCAACCTTCACCCCTGCTTCATGGAGCATCTTGTGAATAAAGAAGCTTGTTGTCGTCTTGCCATTGGTGCCCGTTACCCCAATAACCCGCACCTTCCTCCCTGGGAAGCCGTAGCGAACGGTAGCAGCAACCGCCTCAGCAAGATGCCCCATTGGTTCAATAGTACGAAACACGTTTGCCGGAATTATCCTCTTCACTATTGCTCGAATATTCATTGCCTTATTATACCTCTCGGCCCCTTCAGTGCCTATTTTGTATATCTTTGTTTGTAATAAATAGTTGCAGATACTACAACGACTACTGCACCGGCGCCCATAAGCACGTATGCCATTGGCAGGGTAACACCTTGAGAGGATACATCTTCAGCGCCACCAGTTTCCGGCAAATTTTTATGCATAATGATGCCCTCCTTACTCCTTACGTTCTTATTGGCCGAGGTGGCCCCTAATACTCCTGCCCCTACGACAGCTCCTTGGAGCCGCAGCGTGTTTGTTGCATTAGCTACAACAGACTCAGTAATCCGTGGTGAAACATACCTTTCCGTAGGAGGTGGCGAACTACCCGCTACTTGCACCACCTGGTATACGTCAGCCGTGTGGTTGATATATCCGTCACCCGTAACATGCACCGTATAAGCACCCGCACGCACTACCGAGGGAAGGGTAAACCGTAGAAACACAGAACCGTCACTATCCGCGACCATATTGGTACCATCGGTACCAATTATGGCTAGTTCAGAGGTAACCGAAAGGACTTTCCCTGGCGCAAAACTATACGGAGGCGCAAAGAGTTCAACGGTTTGGCCAGCGCCCCCTTTTGCTATGGCAGGGCGAGCTTGTACATATCGCGTCTGCCTCAGAGGCTGGGGAGATGCATCCGCCTCAAGCCAATATGCCGAAAGAGGCTCATTGACTGGCTGGGTTTGACCTAGGCATATACTCCCACAGGCAGCAATGCGTTCACGAATAGTAGCGGCAATGCGCCGATGCCCCTCGGGAGTAGGGTGGAAAGACTCCGCCCCAAACACTCGCCACTCGGGCAACGCGTCTAAAGGGGCAATATCATCACCAAGGCGAATGGCACGAATACCAGCTTCGGTGCCCTCATCGCATAACCGCGCACCTATTAATGCATCTTCAATGGTAATATACGGCACCCCTTCGGCTGCGGCTGCAGATTGAACAACCTGGTTGAGTAATGTAACCGACTCATCAAGGAAGACACGCTCCTTTTCATTAAGCACCGCCGAAAGAACGAAGCCGCACCGTGCCGTTGGGCCAGTGTTAATAACCGAAGGGTACCCAATAGCATAAAGCGCAGCTCCCGCAGCCTCGGCGCGCACTTCTCTATAAGTTGAGCGCAGGAGCGGCTCTATTGCCTGTATTTCGCGGGCGGCGTCACGACGGCCATTTTTATCACGCGCCCATTCGCAGGTTATTGCTGTCACACATGAGGCAAGCTTGCCCATAAGACCGGCATCATTACCCCCTATGCCAATAGTGATTACCTTTGGCTGAGTAGAGCGTACAAACTCAACCTGCGGAATGATACCAGGAACCATGCCTACACGCGCTTCATCGCGCACGACTTCAAGTGAGGAGGCGGAAACATCCGCAAGCCTTCCCCCTTGGCCCAAGTAATGACTGCTTGATCGTATGTCGATTGTTTGCGCCCCCGAGCACGCAACGCTTGCGTGGGACTTACCCCAATCTCGCCCAAGTAAATACGGATAAGACCGAAGCCCGTGATGGCATTTATGCACACCAATATTTGTACCGTCGCGGTAGTAGGCATCGTCTGTCTCGCCTTCGCCACTAGTAAACGAATCACCAAGTGCCAGATAGTGCGCCGTACGCGTGGCAACACGAGAACCGCCATCGATAACTGCGAAAACCCCCTCTCTCCCATGCCGAGTAACGAGCACCGAAAGCCGAGCACCTCCAGCTATAAAGCGCGGCAAATGCGCATGACTAAAATTGGGGAAAAGCAGGTGGTAATCAAGACCTACACGCTGGCACGGTGTTGCACCTTGGCTCAGTACCTTCGTAGAGAAAAGATGCAGCATATCACCGCAGAAATCACCGACTTCGTATAAGTTAAGCCCTAAATTTTCGCCAGCAACGACAATGTAGCGACCGTCGTTGCTGATTGCCAATTCTGGATTAACCGCAATACTCGGTGGATAAGTAATAACTTCTGTAAGTACCCTCCGATGCTCGCCCGTTTTAAGATTAACCCGAACAACCCCAAGCTCCGGCAGCTCAACAACACCCCATTCGCCATTCCTCGATAGAGCCATTGTTTTGGCATATGGCCCCGTACCTGCGGCACCAATAACCTGTGACGGCTCGCTTGACTCAAACGAAAAGTACGACGCAAGTGTAGTAACATCGAACCGCTTCTTTAAGTGTTTTGACACATTTTTATACATCACCGCCGAAGAAATGCCGTTTGGCACCCGATGAGCAATCATCACATCAGTACCTGCCGCATACGCGCACTTCCACTGGCCCTCACATAAGCCACGCACCTCGTAGAAAGTTGCATCACCTGCAAAGGCCACGCTGTAGCTCGGAAGGTTATCTTGAATATGCCACCCTATACGAATGCCGTCGACCGAACCATATACACAAGCCACGTGCGAGCCCCGTTTATTTACCTCGACTGTGTATACCTCGCCCCCGCACAGATAACTCAGTGTGGGGTAATGAAGGGCTGACTGCTGGCTTGTTACGACTGCAGCGCCAGAAGTTCAGAGTGGCGGGCTGCTACTTGCCCGCGCGGGGCAAGCTGCCCCAAGAAGCACCCCTATGCCCGTTATTAATCCTATGACAATACGCCTTGTTATTTGCCGCCCCATACACCCTCCTGCCTGAGATTTTACTTAGTATCTACTGATAATTTTAAGTCCTTTCTCAGCAAATTACAAGCATTAGTGTATATTGCACAACACATGCTACAATGTAACAGATGAGAATCCTTGGGATTGAGAGCAGTTGCGATGAAACAGCCGCCGCCATCGTTGAAGATGGACGCAGGCTTATTTCGAATGTTGTACGCAGCCAAATCGACATTCACGCGGTATACGGGGGCGTGGTACCAGAGGTAGCCGCTCGGAGCCACATAGAGGTTATCACTCCGGTTATCGACCAAGCCCTTCATGAAGCGCAGCTTCAGTGGAAAGATATTGACGGCATCGCTGTTACTTACGCGCCCGGCCTTTCTGGTTCGCTTCTTATTGGTACACTTGCGGCCCGCACCCTGGCCCTCCAAAAAAACATCCCCCTTTACCCCATCCACCACGTTGAAGCCCATGTGTACGCAAACTTCATTACCGAGCAGGCACAGGGCGGCACGCTTGCTCTTCCTTCAAAACAGCCAGCCTTTCCAATGCTTGCCCTCATCGTAAGCGGGGGGCACTCGCAATTAGTACTTTTTAAAGATCACGGCGATTACGAACTCCTCGGCCAGACCCAAGATGATGCCGTTGGCGAGGCATTCGATAAGATTGCCAAAATTATTGGGCTCCCCTACCCTGGCGGCCCTTCTATTGCCCAAGCGGCCCTTGCTGGCGACCCTCATTACTACGCCTTTCCAAAAGCAAAACTTCAAGGGATCTACGACTTCAGCTTCTCGGGCCTTAAAACTGCCGTTTTAAGAGCCGTACAGCGCGAAGTGGGTGTGGACACATCTTTTCCCTCTTTTAAGCTCCCAGAGCGTTTAAATGATGCCCAGCGGGCACACTTTGCCGCTAGCTTCCAGTACACGGCCGTCGAAACGCTTGTTGACAAGACCGAGAAAGCCTTTCACGACTTTCACCCCAGCTCTGTTGTTATTGCAGGAGGTGTTGCTGCCAATCAGCTCTTGCGCCATTCTCTTCAGGAGCGCCTTCCCATCGCCATAGAATACGCCCCTATGCAGCTCTGTACCGACAACGCAGCCATGATTGCCACCCTTGGCTACTACTACGCCCAAAAAGTACGCCCCTGCTCTCCCCTTTCACTCACTATTCAGCCTAGCCTTTCTATGGCAAAAACAGCCTGGGCAGCCTCATAGGCAGCGTATACTAAGCATATGACTCACTTTCTTCAATCAGAGGCATGGGAACAGTTTCAAAAAAGCCTCGAGCGTCCTGTTGTTAAGGCCTCTGATACAGCGTGGTCGTACCGCGCCTTTCTTGAATCTGGTACGTTCAACGCGCGCCTGTATACCCCTTATGGCCCCTCATTCAATTCCCAAGAAGCCCTTGAGGCTGCCCTCATCTCTCTTGTAGAAGAAGGGAAAAAACATAAAGCAACGTTTATTCGTATTGAACCCACGCGTGCGATTCCCAAAGAGAGCATTAACAAGTTTCGTTTGAAGAAGGTCACCTACCAGCACCTTCAGCCTATGCACACTCAGCGCATCTCGCTCGACTGCCCTTCGGAGTCGCTTCTTGCCAACATGAGCCAGAATACTCGTAACATTGTAAGAAACTACCATAAGAAGGGAGTGGAAATTACAACATCGCAGAACCCAGAAGACATTACTATTCTGCTTAGCCTCCTGCAAAAAGTCGCCCAGCGTACCGGCCTTCGGCCCCAGCCTTCTTCGTATCTTGTCAAGCAGGCTCAGACGTTGCTCCCAACCAACAATGCCACCCTCTATATTGCTCGGCACGAGTCTACCCCTGTTGCGGCTGCCCTTTTCTTTGATGATAAAACAACACGATACTATGCACATGCAGCGGCAGATGATGCGTTTCGCAAACTTCAACCTGGAACCGCCCTTCTTGGCCAAGCAATTCTTGACGCTAAAGCGCGAGGCCAGGTGTATGTTGACCTCTATGGCATAACGCCTTCCCTCGACAAGAACCACCCTTGGGCAGGGTTTACTCGCTTTAAACAATCCTTTGGCGGAAGCCCTGTCACCTACGGAGGAGCATGGGACCTTCCTCTTCGGCCTTTTGCCTACAGGGTCTACCGCTCATACCAGTCGTTGCGAAACACATTGCGGGCGGTATTGCACTTACTTTCTCGCCTGTTTTCACGTGGACAGCCCGGCTCTTAACACTTTGCCTCCCCTGTTCCCCATGGTATACTTGAAAGATATTAACACCTTTTAAGAATTTGTTCTCCTTCACGTGAAACAAAAGGTTAAATAATTATGAAATTAGCCAAGACCTACGACCCTAATCAATACGAGCCAACCATTTACGCGATGTGGGAAAGCAGTGGGGCCTTCACCCCAACAGGGAAGGGGACGCCCTTTAGTACGGTTATGCCACCACCAAATGCAAACGGTAACCTCCACATAGGCCACGCCCTTGATATGGACCTCAAGGACATCACGGTTCGCTTTAAGCGCATGAACGGCTTCGACACTATTTACCTCCCTGGTGCCGACCATGCGGGCTTTGAAACCTGGGTTGTTTACGAAAAAGAGCTCAACAAAAAGGGGCAGAGTCGTTTCGATTTTACTCGTGAACAACTCTACAGCCAAGTATGGGACTTTGTAGAGCAACAACGAGGCACCATGGAGCTTCAGGTGCGCGCTCTTGGCACAAGCGCCTCGTGGGAAAACCTTGTCTTTACCCTTGACGAAAAAGTTGTTAAAACGGTATACCAAACCTTCCAGAAGATGTGGAACGATGGCCTCATTTACAGAGGTGAACGCATTGTTAACTATAGTACAAAATACCAGACAAGTTATGCCGATATTGAAGTCGATTATAAACAAGAGAAGGGGACGCTATGGCACATTGCGTACCCATTTGCTGATGCAAACGGTGAAGTTATCATCGCCACTACTCGGCCAGAAACCATGTTCGGCGATGTTGCCGTTGCCGTTCACCCAGATGACCCCCGTTATAAGGACCTTATTGGTGAAAAGGTGACACTGCCGCTCACTAACAAAACCATCCCCATCATTGCCGACACTTATGTTGACCAAGCCTACGGCACGGGAGCGGTTAAAATTACCCCCGCGCATGACCCAAATGACTTTGAAGTAGGGGAGCGCCACGCCCTTCCGCGGGTACAGGTTATTGATTTTGATGGCACAATGATTAACACACCCGCTCAGTTTATAGGGCTTGATGCAGAAGCTGCTCGCACACAAACCATTGCCGCCCTTGAGGCGCAAGGGCTCATCCGTAAAAAAGAAGAAATTGAACACTCGGTTGGCTACGACTACAAAAGCGGCCTTCCGATTCAGCCGCTCATTAAAGAACAGTGGTTCTTGAGCATGAAACCACTTGCCGAAAAAGCAATTGCCGCCCTTGAAGCAGGGGAGATTACCTTTTACCCAGCTGGCCGCAAGCAAATTCTTATTCAATACCTCCGTACTATCCATGACTGGAACCTCTCGAGACAAATTCCCTGGGGGATTCCTATTCCAGCCTTCCAAAATGTTGACGATGCATCTGATTGGATATTTAGTGAAAACGTTGACGAAAAAACAATAGTCATTGACGGAAAGACCTATCAACGAGAAGAAGACACCTTCGACACCTGGTTCAGCAGTGGCCACTGGCCGCTTGTTACCACCGATGCGCTTACGAGTGGCGACCTATCACGCTTTTTCCCAACCAGCCTACTCGAGACGGGTACTGACCTGCTCGACCGCTGGATTGCGCGCATGATTATGATTAGCCTCTACAACACCGGTAAAGTGCCCTTTAAAGACGTATACCTCCATGGCATGGTACTCGACGAGCATAGCCAGAAAATGAGCAAGAGCAAGGGGAATGTTATTAACCCAATGGAGCTAATCGCCGAATATGGCTCAGACGCGCTCCGCCTTGGCCTTATTGCAAGCCGTAGCCCGGGGCAAAACCAGGCCTTTGGTATTGACCGCGTCATAGCTGGCCGTAACTTCTGTAACAAGCTCTGGAATATCGCACGCTTCATCCAAGATAAACTCGGCGATACCTTTCAGCCAAGCGCCCCTCACGCCGTGTCGTTGGCCGACCATTGGATTATTAGCGAACTAACAAGCGCACAAGAAACCATCGAAAAAGCACTTGGTGGCTACCGTTACGCCGAGGCAGGGGAGGCACTCTACCACGCAGTTTGGGATAGCGTTGCCGACTGGTATATTGAAGCCTCGAAGGACCAAAACAACCCTGATTTGCTTGCTTGGGTACTCGAAACGTCTCTTAAGCTTGCCCACCCTTTTGCCCCATTTGTTACTGAAACAATCTGGCAAACCCTGCCTTGGCAGCGTTCATTGCTTATCAGCGAAGCCTGGCCAGGTACACTTACATTCAGCGATATTGCCGCAGCTGAGTTTGGCCAATTGCAGCAAATTATTAGCGAAACACGCTTCGTTTCTACCTCGCTCCCAGGCAACGACAAGTACACATTGGTCTATCAAGGCGACTCACTGCTCGACGACAATAAAGAACTGCTCCGCCGGCTCGCCCGGCTCGAATCGGTAGAGGCGGTCGACCAACCGAAAGGGCTTCGACTGGCCCTCGCCAACCACGATGCGTGGCTCGATGTGCCCGAAAAAATCCTTGAAGAACACCGAGGTAACCTTGAAACACGCCTTGCGGCTACCCACCAAGAAATTCAAACCCTTGAAAGCCGACTCTCGAACGAGAACTACACCGCTAAGGCGCCAGCCCACCTTGTTGAAGAGAGCAAAAAAGCACTTGAAGAAAAACAAGCGCTCGCTGGGCGCCTGTTACAAGAACTTGAAATCCTTACCTAGTAGGACTAGCGCCTATACCGAGGGCCACAAGCTCCCTTGTGCATCCCCGCCACTGTAGGCAAGCTTTTTTACTTGAGCATATTTTTTGTCGTCGTCACGAGGCGGCTGCGCCTTGGGAAGCGGAGTTCGTTGAGCAAGGTGGTTTTTTGCAAACGTAACTCGCTCAACATGCGTATGTTGATTCGACTTAAGAAGAAAATCTGCCGCACCTGCCGTGGCAAGCATTGCCGGAAGAGCAACGGCCACTGTTGTTGCTCGATCTATATGCATTTCGTGCACCAAGATGCCCGCAAGCGTTGCAAGGGTCATGAGTACAGGGGCGGGTTTTATGATGTTTTTGAGCATAGTAGGGTTGTTTTCTCTTTTGTTTGTTTTATAACCGTTTCTTCAACGGAAGTATAGAATTCAATATAGCATAAGCTTGATTATTTGTCAACTAGCTATCGTTGGTGTTATTCGTGATGGTACTGCCCACCGGTAGCAATGTGCTGCGCCCTATACAACTGTTCCACAAGCACAAGGCGAACCAGCTGATGGGGAAACACCAAAGAAGAGAGCGACCAAACGAGCTGTGCACGTGCATGCACTTCTGGGGTTACCCCATAGGCACCCCCAATTACCACTACAACCGAACGCCCCTCGCTAAAAAACTTTTGAAATATGTGCGAGAGGGCAGGGGAGTCGAGCATTTTCCCGCGCTCGTCAAGCAGTACAACTACGTCGTGAGGCTTAAGGCGCGAAAGAATGCGCTCAGACTCTTCCTGGCGCGCTCTACTACCCTCCAAGCTTGAATGTGGCAATAATACCCATTCGGCTGTAAACGGGGCCCTAAGGCGCTTCTGATACCGTTCGATTCCTTCGGCCACCCACTGTTGGTGCTTCTTGCCAACCGCGACAATAGTTACCGCCATTAAAACCGCAGTTTCTTGGCAACTTCGGCAAGCGCCTCGTGATTTGGCGACTGGCCATCACGATGAGCCGCAAGCACTACCTGCCGAATATCTTCGACGGTGTCGAAAGGGACAACATGAACATGGGCATGGGGCACATCAATACCAACCACCAGTGTGCCAACATACGCCTTACCTGATATTTTTTTAAGCTGCTGAGCGACCTTTTTAACCGTATTCATGAGCGCTGTGTAGTCGGTATCGTTGAGGTCCCACACAAATGGTACCTGAGTTTTCGGGATAACCAAGGTATGCCCCTCGGCAGCCGGAAAAATATCAAGGAATGCCAGAGTGTGGGCGTCTTCATACACCTTGTGCGAAGGAACCTCACCCTTCACAATTTTTGTAAAAATCGTATCTTCCATATGGTCTAGTATACTAGATACATGAGCATCGATGTAAAAGCAACCTTTTTAGCAGTCCGCGCAATTGGAAGTCGGTTTGGGATCATTTTATGGAATCAAGTTGTAACCGTTGCAGTAATTACTACAATAGTCATTGGGGGCCTTCTTTGGTGGCTTATTTCAGCAAGCAGCTGGTGGTGGATTCTGGCTATTTTCATTGGCATCGCCTTATCCATATGTGCCACTTTACTTGGCATTTTCAGGATTCTCCTTAACTATGTAAACCCCGTAAAAACGACCGAGCAAAAGCAGGCCACAAACGCCTTTGTTGAAAAAATTCAGTTTGTTCAAGAATTCACCAGCACGCCAAAATTTATCATCTTATTTAGAATTGTGCGAAGTGTGGCGGCACCTTCTTCCGAAAAATATCTTGAGGAAATATTTGAGTCCAAAAACCTGAAGCGCGATTTTTTGGCAGTAGTAAAACTATTCTAAAATCATGCCAACTATTGTGACACATACCCGGATTTAGAGGGCATGCTTAGCTGGACTAGCCTTTGTAATCATCAGGTTCTTCGTAATAATATGACTGCTCAATGCCCTTCATGAACACTTCTCGGTCGTTAATCTTATCAGTGAGCGCCCCTTGGAGTAGCTCACGCAGTTCTATAGTTTTAACGTGGCTACGTATCATGGCTTCAAAATAGTCGTTTTTATGAATCATTGCCCAATCTATGCATTTATCTAAGCGCTTCTTCAAGATTAAATCTAACCAAATTCTTGTACTACGACCATTACCCTCCATAAATGGGTGAGCGATGTTCATCTCGGCATATTTTTCAACGATTTCCTCAAAGGTTGTCTCGGGCATTTCCTCGATACGTTTTAGCGCATCATTTAGGTAGAGAACGTTTGCGAAACGAAACCCATCTTTGCTAATGTTGAGTTCTCGAATTTTGCCAGCAAAATCGTATAAGCCGCCAAAAAGATATTCGTGAATTTGTTGCAACCCTTTAATTGTGCCGACCTCAAAAGACGATAGGTCAGAGCTATCAAATAGTCTTATAGCCCGCTGCTTACTGCTTTCGTCGATGCTCTGCATGCCTTTATTATAACATCGATGGTGTGGCAGAACACGGCGGTCTAGAACTTTACGACACAATGGACGATATCGTGGACTAGCGGCGGTGATTTGGTTATACTTGGGGAATAAAAGGAGAGAAACGGACGTGCGAATAATTGCTATCGGTCTTGGGCGTCAAATGCTCAAAGATCATATTCCTGCTATACAAGACAATAAGGATCTTGAACTTGTCGGTCTGATTGAAACGAATAAGGCCACTTTGAGAACAGCAAGTAAAGAACTTGATGTTCCCGGTTTTACCGATGTTGTTAAAGCGCTCGATACGACAAAACCTGATCTTGCTATCGTGTGCGTGCCCCATAATCAATATCTTCCGATTCTCGAGGAACTTGCAAAACGACATATCGCGACCCTTAAAGAGAAGCCGCTTGCCATGACTTATGCAGAAGCGGAAGAGATTATTAATCTCTACCAATCGCATAAGACATACCTGCAAATCTGCGTCCAACGACGATTCTCGCGTCTTTACGAGACAACACAACACCTTTTGAATGAAATCGGTAATATTTATTCAATCTACGCAGAGTACACCCTCGACCTCAGGGATCTTCACCCGCAAAGCCAGGGCTGGCGTGCCGATAAAAAGCTCGCAGGCGGAGGTGCTGCACTTGACCTTGGATATCACACAATCGACCTACTTGTGACACTTTTCGGTACCCCAGACAAAGTCTACGCACAGTTAAACTATCGAAGCCTTTCCGATGATTATTCAATCGACGATTCAATGAAGGCAATGATGACATTCCGTAACGGAAAAATTAATGCCAACATGCTAACGACGAAAATCTTCAATAAAAAGGGTGAGCGTATTAGGATTTTTGGGTCGAACGGGGCAGTTTATATCGACAACCGCCGCGTCAGCCTTACCGATTCTGACTTTAATGAACTCGAAAGCCACGCTTTCAATACAAAAGAACACGAAGTTATTAGCCAGCTCGACTATTTCGTGAAAAATGCACGTAACGTCGGTATGCTATCGCTTGTAAATAATCAACTCCTCAAAGATCAACTTGACAACATGCGTATCATCAATGCGATTTACCAAAGCGACGATAATAAGGAAGTAGTACAACTATGAGCCACGATATTGAACAAGAACACACCTACTTACTACAGAACCTCCCTGCAGATATCGACACCTGGGAGAGCGAATTTCTTGCTGACACATATATCCCCGATACAGCAGAGAACCCTCAAATCAGGCTACGCCAACGCGGTGAGACCTACTTTATAACAAAGAAGTATCCAAAGAACGAAGGTGATTTATCGGTGATGATTGAAGAGACGATTCACCTTAAAAAAGATGAATACGACTTTCTTAAGAAAGCAATTCCCGGAAAGTACCTTGCAAAAAATCGCTACAAAAAAGAGCTTCCCGGAATGGTTATCGAGATCGATGCGTATCAAGATAATCTTCACCCACTTATTGTTCTCGACATCGAATGGACCGATACCATGCCCGATGAAACCATTCTTAGCTCATTTGATATTAAAAAAGATATAACACAAGTTCACGAACTAGCCGGTGGACAAATGGCAGGGAAAACATATGAGCAAATCCAACAATTCCTCGACTAAATATCTTATTATCGGCAGTTCCACGCCACTTGCCGCCGCCCTGGAAAAGGCGATTGATGCGGATATTCACTTTTTCGGCCGTTCGAACCCTTTACAGCTTACGAACTGGACTTCCATACCTCAGATAACATCAGTCGGTGATATCGAAAGTATCGCAAGGGCTGCCATAGACACCCTAAAAGGCGATCAGGACGAGAAAATAAAGATAATTCGCCTTATTATCCTATCTGGCGTTTCGAGCAATGACTGGCAGGAGAGCGTTCTTGTTAACGAGATTCTTCCTGCAGTACTCTCGGAAGCTCTTATTGAATACGTGTCTTCCTCAGCACCGGATGCTGATACAAGCATTACATTTATCGGCTCATCGGGGGCGTACAGAGGCGCAAAACTTCCTTACAGCGCCACAAAGGCTTCGCTGACGGGTATTATGCACTCGCTTAACCGCAAGTCTCCGTCGAATATCCGTACGAATATAGTCCTACCAGCCGCATTTAACGGCGGCATGATTGCAGACTGGGACAACGAGAAGCGCGCGCAGGTCGCAACAAGCACGCTCGTCGGCAGAATCGGCACCGTAGAGGACATAACCGATGCCATTTTGTTCGTCGCTAACAATAGTTTCGTAACCGATTCAATCCTCAATATCACCGGCGGGCAGGTAGCTATCGAGTAGTTCTTGGCGCAACACTGTTAACCCCAAGAACTTCCGCAACTGATGAGGCAACGACACGCGGCTCTAAAGCTGCATTGATATTGAACACCGGTACTCCATGTCGTTCAAGGGCAGCGCGAGTAAGATTATAGTGTGTATCGTGCTGACCAAGTCGCCATCGTGCAAATTCCTCGTCAACAGACCGCTCGTTTTCCCTGGTACCCCGAGAGAGTATTCTCTCGACAGCATCGTCGTTCGACAGCCCTAGGTGAACAAGACCACTCACTCGATAGCTCGAAAGGTCGGCCACACGCATAAACGGATCGACTTCATCCTCGTAGCGTGGATACCCGTCAACGAAAACATGGGTTGTCTGGTCGCTTCTGGTTTCAAGGTATTCTTGAACAACCGCACGTACGGTGTGCGCAGGCAGCCTTTCCGACTTACTTAATGTTTTTGAATGCTCCAAGATATCCGCAGAGAACACTGATTGAATAACACCGCCACCAATCGCCCGAAGCCTGTCACCAATAGAGAGGTGTTCAGATGAGAATGCACCCTCGGCTCTTATCTGTTCTTGAATCGAGCGGGCAAGGGTGCTCTTACCGCTACCCGGGCGACCGGCAAGAAGGATAATCTCTCTATCGTTAGGCATATTGTTCACCTCCGTGTAGTCGTTTCATATAAATGAATATTATATTAGCATAAATACTTTAAAAAGTCAATACAACGTAAGGGTTCACTACCTTCACTACACATTTGCCTCCAAAAAAGCAGCCGTTCTACACTGTAAGAGTCTAATCTAAGCAGGAGAAACGGCTACTATGGCCTATTCTAACAATCCTTACGCCCCTAGGGCTAGGCGTGAGGCAGTAAATCTTGTCATTCGTGACGGCCTTAGTGTTGCCGAAACGGCACGTCGCAGTGGCGTACATCGTACGACAAGGACTCACGCACCCAGAAAGTAGATGGAGACGCTACCCGCGCCTGCCGTAGCATCGCGCCGAGCCTTACAAGTGCTGCATTGGAAATGAGCTACTGCCCTTCGAGGTAGTCCTCGAGCTTCTTCGACCTTAAGAAAAGCTCAAGCGCCCGAGCAAGGTAAGCGTGGTCTTCTGTTGTCATATGCGCTTCCTCTGCACTGAGGTAGGAACCGTCAACGTGGTATTTCTGGTGAAGAATAATTCTGCTATCAAAGAACCACGCATCGTCAATAACTGCGAGCTCACTGCGGGGCGCGACTCGGATATCTTCTCCTGCGGCGACACCCGCATAGTAGCCAGCATTAAGCTCGTACTCTTCGTAGGACGTCAGTGGATTCGAAACCAAACGAAGTCGTTGAACTACCGCACCACGAGACGACGCGTCTCTTACCGTTTCCCCCCCATTCCATGTTGAAGTTCTCCGGAACGGGAGCACCGGAAACCCAGGCCAAAAAGCCAGCACTTTCGCTGCCGTCGATGTTTCGGTAGTGAGGAAGCGCCTCAATCCTGAACGCGTAATTGGAAAAGGTGTCAAAAACATCGGACATAGATATCTCCACCATACATCAGTGCCGGCTCTCAGTCGAGTCTTGCCAGGAGGAGTATGCCGGGGCAACGTCATTCGAGCGGCGGTTGCTGAACCAAGGGCTATTCGTGAAGCTGTTCATTGGTGAAGACGGTTCGGTGGAAGACGCCGAGGTGCAGGAGACGTTCGCAGGGCTGCTTCTGCGAGATAGCGAAGTGAAGGTTGAAGAACGAGAGATTGCCGTTCTGCCAGTACCAATGCAGGAAGAGATGCAAGAGGAGATGAGGGCAACAGGAACCGAAGGAGTATTACTGAACGTTGCGGCGTGGGGTGACCGGCCAGAGCGTCGGTGGAGTGCTTCGGCGGTACTGCTGACTCTTCAACAGGGAGAAACGAAAACCCCGCTCAAACTTTCGTTTGGGCGGGGTTCGAACATCGATGGTTTGGCGGAGAGGGAGGGATTCGAACCCTCGGTACCGTGAGGCACACTTGTTTTCGAGACAAGCCAGTTCAACCACTCCTGCACCTCTCCAGTCACTTTATTGTAACAGACACGCGAGAACAAATTCTAACCAAAGGCGACTAGGCGCGTAGCGTAAGGAACAGCACCGCAAACCCGGCAAGTGAAAGCAGGGAAGGAAGTACCAGAAGAGCACGCCGCCGTAACCTTAATAGTAGCTGATATATCAGTTGCGCTCATGGTAAAATAAATAGATATGAAAGACCTCGATTTGCTTTTTGAAGATGGTAGCGAGCCAGAACCACACGAGATACAAACAGCCCTCTTCTTGCGTAAAATTGGCAAAAAGGTGAAGTTTCTTGCACCAGCTAATCAAGATAGCATAAAAACACCTGACATTTTAATGGACGGGTTGAAGTGGGAGATAAAAAGTCCTGTCAGCAATGCCTCTAGAACAATCGAACATGCGTTTCGGTCGGCACTTAAACAGTCAGAAAATGTTCTATTCGACTTTCGGCGCAGCAAAGCGAGTGATTCCGCCAACTTAGCAAAACTCACCTACGTCTACAAACTCATTAGAGGTAAGAAAATCAACAACCTCCTCGTCATCACCAAGACAGACAGTCGTCTGATTGACATAAACACTATACTCTGATACTATGTTAACAGAAACGACGAGGCCTCTGCTGAATAGCTAGGGTCGCGTCGTTTTCTATTTTACCGATACAAGACTCGCTTGGATTTTATGTTTAATACCATCACCAGACATACATTGATACATATAAAAAAGAAGTCCGCGAGGTAGGTACTTTCGTACCGTTCGTGAACTTCAATACTTTTATTATAGCGCGAAACGCCTCTATTGAGGGCTTTAAACATAAACATTTGGTACACCCGACAGGATTCGAACCTATGGCCTTCGGCTCCGCAAGCCGACGCTCTATCCAGCTGAGCTACGGGTGCATAGGATAGTGCCCGTTGTTTTTAACGCAACAGGTACTATCTTTGTAACTAGAAGGTGCTTTCGGCCTGAAACATCAGGCGAACAGAGGTTATTGTAGCATAGGTTGCACGCAAAAGCTAGCGGCGCACGTAATGGTTAAAGGCGTAGCTTTCGCACTAACACATCAACAATATCGAGCTTTAACGTTTCCATGGGTAGGCGCTGCCCAAGAATATCCACAATGCGTTCGCCGGCTTCAACCGGGAAGTAAACCGAAACACCAGGCGAGAACCGCTTGCGAGGAATAAGCATGATTGAATGATTCTCACCGTCTTTTATAAGGCCAAACGAGCGAAATTCATCAAAAGTATACAGACGCTCGCCAACATAGAGCCCCTGCACGGGGCTAAGTGCATACGTGAGTGTTCGCGGGGGGCGGCGAATATACAAAATAATCGCAAAAGCCATAACGAGCACAAGTAAAGAAAATGTCCATGACCTCAGAAGAAACACATCAACCGCCACCAACGCTACAACAACCAGCGCAAAGCCAACAAACCAAAGTGGATTGCGGTCGAGATGGATATATTCTTGAGCCGACCAAGTAATAGGCGGGTTGTCTGGGGTATCTTCGGCCGGAAGACTCCTTGTTTGCGGAGCGCTGGCTTGCGAGGCCTCCTCTGCGGGGCCGTCTTGGGGGCTGTCTTCGTTCCAGTAGTTTGTTGGTTGCTCGTTAGCCATAACTACGTTTAGTATAGCATGGGGCTTTGCTTCTCATAATAGCAAGACCTCATAGCCTTTCGTGAAGGCTTCGCGGCCGTTTTCGGTGTACCAGCACAAGAAGGGGCAAGGGAAACGAAAACCCCGCTCAAACTTTCGTTTGGGCGGGGTTCGAACATCATTGCTTTGGCGGAGAGGGAGGGATTCGAACCCTCGGTGAGTCGCCCCACGCCGGTTTTCAAGACCGGTACCATCAACCACTCGGTCACCTCTCCATATTTGCTACAAAAAGGGCGGGCTGGCCGGCATCAATGCAGTTCCGACGTCCCGCGCTTTGAAGCTTAGAGAGTTACGGGCTGGCCGGCATCAATTCAGTTCCGGCGTCCCGCTTCTCTAGCTCTATATTATAGCAGGTGTACTTGAGGTTTTCAATCGAGCCTAGGCCTCTATTTTTGTTATAAAAAGCGGCCTCTTATCGGGCTAGTCTTGGGGTGCCTGGTAGGCAAGTGCACCCACAAATATCGCTCCACCCAAAGGGGCAAGCGCCTGTGCGGCACTTTTAACCGTCGCACCAGTGGTGATAACATCCTCAATGAGCAAAACGGGGCTCTCTTTGTATGTATCTGCACCCTTTGCAAGCAAAAATGCACCTGTGGCCTGCTGGGCACGAATCTCGCGACTCTTAGTTTTGTGTTGGGTAAATCGTTTTGTGCGTCGAAGGAGAGGCGCGTACACAAGTTTGCGGCGAGCAGCAAACTCACGAGCAAGCAGAGCAGCGTGGTCGTAGCCACGCGCACGGATATGGCCGGGTACCGTAGGTACAGAGGTAACGAGTGTATCGAGAGGGAGGAGCGGCAAGCGATGATCGAGTAACTCAGCCAGGGCTCGCACTGCGCCCTTTGCCCGTTGAAATTTATAGAGGTCAATAGCTCGCCCAATAGTGCCTTGACGCACGCCCACCACCCACACCTTAGACGCGTAGGGGATGCATTCATCACAAAAAGCCCCTCCACACCAAATACATCCCGTAAATGGCTCACAAATGATGTCATTTTTACAATCAACACACAGTAAAGCCCCGACTTTACCACACCCACAACAGGGGTGCGGGGCGACTAATTGCAAAGCTCGCTCAATCATTGTATTTTTTACGTTTTCAGACCTCATATAGTTGATTATAAAGAGTACGACCGTTATAATACGAGGGACTATTTGTCAAATGAGCCTAGAGAAAAGTGGAGGATATCATGGCCCGTAAATCAAACGATGATCTACTCATTGAGGACGAGCTCGCAGCAGCTTTTCTTAGTGACGACGATCTTACATCAACAGAACCGAGCATTCCTGTAAGCGACGACAGCTGGGACGATTCACAAGAAGAGCTCCTTGGTCAACTTGCAGTAGACGTATACGAAACCGACGAAAAGCTTGTTGTTAAGGCCCGCACCGCAGGTGTTAATAAAGAAGACCTCGATGTAAGTATTAGTGACGGAATTTTAACCATTAGCGGTACCCTTAGTAGCGGTGATGACGCCGAAGCAACCAACTGGCATATTCAAGAATGCTACTGGGGCGAATTTAGCCGCACCCTTGCGCTTCCGGTAAGCGTTAAAGAGGACGAGGTTGATGCCGTTCTAAAAGATGGTGTGCTTACCATTAGCTTTAGCAAGATCAAGCAAGAACAAGCCAAGAAAATTCAGATTCAATAATACCGAACCTGAACCACTGCGAGACATAACTCCCCGAAAGGGGAGTTTGTTGTTTTGAAGGGTTCGATTTGAGCCGAAGGGGGCTGGTATTTCGTACAATTGTACAGTACAATTGAGTTGTACAAAAGGAAAGGATACCTATGACAACGACCACAATTTCAACGAGTAAGCTGCGCGAAAACATTGCCGAGGCGCTCGATGCAGTGCAGGGCAGTGATATTTTGGTGGTGACGCGCCGCGGCAAACCAGAAAAAGCCATTATTGACCTAGACGAGCTGGAGGATTTGCTGGCAGCGAGCAACCCAGCGTATTTAGAGTCTATTCGCGAGGCACGCGCAGAAGTGAAGCGTGGTGAAATGTTTAGTATGCAAGACGTGTTCGGAGACCTGTAGTGTCTTGGAATGTCGTGATTGCCAAAAGCGCAGCGAAAGATATCAAAAAATGCACACCCGTCTTGCGTAAACGTCTACAGACAAAACTGACATTCTATGCCGCCCAAGACGACCCCCTCGCCGCTGCACGCAAGCTGGTGGACTCGCCCGATGCCGAGTATCGCTTTCATATTGGTAATTATCGCATACTCTTTGACGTCGATGGCGATACGATTGTCGTGCTTCGTGTGCAACACCGGTCGGAGGTGTATCGGTAGGTGTGTTGGGGCATGCTTGCCGGAAAAGAAGGTTCTCTCCCTACGCTAGGCAAAACAAGACCCCGCCAATCAAGCGGGGTCTTGCAGACTCTATCAAAGTAGCCTATGAAGTTAAGCGGTTGGGGTTACTGTGGTAAGCACCCAGTTAACAATCGCAAAGGCAAGGAAGGCAACAATCAGGCCGATAATGGCATACATGATGGTGTTTTTAGCAGCCGTAACCGAAGACGAGTTACCACCAGAGGTTGTATAACGAATGCCACCCCAAATAAGCATGATAACACTAAGCCCACCGATGAGAAAAAGGAGAATATTTACAATGGTGTTAAATATTGATCCGCTACCAAAGAGTGATACATCGGTACTAGTTCCCTTTGCACAATCAATACCCGCTTTAATACTCCCTGATTTTGTTGGGTCGGTTGCACACGGCGAATCCTCCGCATACACACTCGTCGTCGCAACCGGTGCAGCAACCACAGCGACTGCAAGCACAACGGCGGCAAGGCCAGTTGTGAAAATTTTCTTTAATGATAGGCTCATATTTGTTATATTCCTTTCTTATAATCTAGGTTAGTTATAGCAGATTTCTTGCGCTTTGTGAATCTTTTCTAAGCTAAACAGGCCTTTGAGCGCCCGTTGCCCCACCGCTGGCGGGGGCACTTTGAGATTGTGGGGGCTTGGTTGACTCTGAGGTAAAAAGCTTAAACACCCAGTTTACCAACGCGAAGGCTAGAAAGGCAACAATCAGGCCAACTAACGAGTAGATAAGCGTATTTTTGGCTTTCGACACCCGTCCAGAGTCACCCGTTGAGGTAACATACTGAATACCCGAGAAAATAATCATAACCACTGCCAGGGCACCAACAATAAACAAGAAGCTGTTTACGACAATGCCAAGAACAGACCCAAGGTTATTGCTGTTCGGGTCATTTACTTCTTTACACACCTGGTTATCAGTACTCGTCTCACAGGCACCTTTAAGCGGGTCAAGGGCGGCTACCCCCGTAGACGGCACAGCCAACGCCATACTCCCTAATACCGCCACAACAAGCGTTGCAACATACAGTTTAATTCGTTTCATTATGAAAACCTCCCCATAATAAAGTTTGTTATAGCATAGGCGCTTATGGCAATAATGAGGCCAACAATAGCAAATACAAGCATATTCTTAGCCCGTGACACCCGGCCAGAGTCGCCCGAAGAAATGGTATACATAAGCCCCGATATAATCACCACTATTACCGAAACCGTACCGATAATGAAGTATACGATGTTGAGCACGCTGTTAAGCAGTTGCTCACCGGTAAGCTGCTGAATACCCGTGCCCTTGCCGCCAATAGTGGCGTCGCCGGCCGAACCAGCAAAAATACCAAAAATATAATTGGTAATTGCAATGGCACCCAACGAAATAATCAGGCCAATAACGGCATTAAGAATGGTGTTGCGGGCTTTGGCGACCGTATCGCTACTTGCACCACCGGTAATAAACTGGAAACCGCCGTAAATAACGAAGAAGATTGCTAAGTAAGCGGCTACTACGAGCGCCATTTCAATGGCGTTAAGAACAATCTTCCAAATGTATACAGAAAGGCCGTCTTTTTTCCCGGGTGCAGATTCAAAGCTCGCAGGGGACTTTAAGTTACAGTCGGCACCCTCGGCGACTTCTGGGTTCTCCATAAGCCCCCGATACCAGGGCGGAACACCAAGAAAGCGAGCCTCGCAATTACGAGCCTCGGCAGTAGGCTGCACCGGTGAGACCACCGCCAATACCGGCGAAGCCACAAAGATGGCAAAAAGAGTCGCTACTACATAACGCGTTACTTTTTTCATGAATTAAATACCCCCCCAGGCACCAGGAAGTTAAGCAAGGCAAACATACCAGCAAAGGCTATTACCCCAATAGCAACGTTTATAAAGGTGTTTTTGGCCTTTTTTACCTGCTCGGGGTTGCCACCGGCAGAAGTATATAAAATCGAACCGTAGACAATACCAGCAAGGGCAAGGACGCCTACGCCGGCCGAGAGGATGTTGATGGTCATAAGGAGTAAATGCCATATCCCTGAATCTTTCATGTTTTTACTGTCTTTGTTACCACCACAGCTAATAATGCTCGTTTTTACCCCCCCACAGGTTGTTTCTTCGGCTAGAACAGGGGATGAAGCAACGGCCACCACCGCCACCGGCAACACCACAAAAGTCGCTATATATAATTGTGCTTTTTGTTTTATACTCATAGTTGTATATACCATACCGTAAATAGGGGCGAATGGCAATATATTTGCGGAAAGTGCTTTACTTTTTTGCAAAAATGTGGTATATATAAGTCTAGCTAGCAGAATCCGCAAGACCCGTTGTTTTGCCCCCTGCTTGAATACATGTAGTTATGAAGCCCTATTTTAGGGAGGAGTTGTAAAGCATAATGGACCGATTTACCCCAGGATCAACAGGAACACCAAACCCTGAATCGGGTACTGTAGAAGAGCAAATTCCCCATAGCGGTTACCACGGCGAGGTGCCAGACTTCCCCGGCCAAGCACGACCGCTTGAAGACGACGCAGGAAGACTTCTGCGCGAGCTTGATGCTCGTACTGCCGTACCCCAGGCACTTGTGAACCGAACGCTTGCAGAAAACGTGGAAGCTCAGCCCATACGCAAGAAAATGAGCCTGGGCCGTAAACTCGGTCTTGGTGCGACTTCAGTAGTAGCAGGCGGTCTAATTACTGCGGCAGCGGTTTTTAGTATCGGAGCTACCTCATCATCAGATGAAGAATCAGAGAGCGCACCCAGGGAGGGTAGTCAGACTTCGTCGCAAATAGAAGAAGCCGACCCCGACGCACATAGTCCCGAGAATACCGAGACACAGGAGTCGGTAACATCAGCAACCCTCGACCGATTAGACGCTCTTAACTATCAGGAATTCGACGCCCTGCCTGTCGATGAGCGACTTATATGGGCATGGAACCAGCTTGATGAGAATCGCAGCGAACACACTCGACTCCTTGCGAGCTATTACAAGGTAGAGTGGACTGACGTTTCAATTGATAATGATGGTCAGCAAATCATGGATAATTTTATATACGTGCTTGATGACGTTGGACTGCAAAATATACCGAGTGAAATTAAACCAAATCCATACGATGTCCAAGCTGGCAATAAACTCCTTAGCGCAGCCTACTACTATGTGGGTGATGGGGTAACCACTAACGACTACCAAGGAGTGCGCGCAGCGAACAATGCTCGAGAGCACGCTGCGGTTATTGATCAGGTCAATACCGTCACCGAAACCTCAGAGCTTCAGAGCGGCTTTGACATACAAGGCAACGAGATTCGGTACAAAGTACTCTCATTTTATACCCAGTCTGGAGAAAGCTATCAAGCTCGGTTCGTTTTTCACGAGTTTACCACTGCTACGGGCGAGTCTCAAGCAGTGTGGCTACTGGAACAGCAAGTGGCACCAGGAGATTCATTTGTCTCAAGTACACTCCCTGACCCTACCGCTGAACAGTAGGATAAAGCACTCATCTCCATAAATTTTAAGGTACCACTGCCGGCAGGCTAGTTGAATCAGGGCTAGTATCTCGACAATCCATATCACTTATGCTTCAATAAACGTAGGTATGTTCAAATCGAGAAAGAAGCGTGGCAGTGTGGTTTAACTCAAAGCAAAAAGTACAGGCTCTTTCACAACCAATCTTTCGAGTCAACAAGTTTGGTAGGCCTTTCCTTTTTGCCACAGTGCTTCTCGTGAGCGGACTATTCACTTTATTGTCACCCTCGCAAACAGCAACCGCACGGCCGCTTATCGATAACGATGGGTCGTCATCAGAACCAACACAAACACGCATGCAGGCGTTGTCTACATCTGATCGTGCAAAGGCATTTGCCTATTACAAGGCACTTCGACATTGCATGGAGGTTGGCTGGTACAAAAATAGTATAGTAGCTTTTCCTGTCGCGAGCCAGAAAAAAGCCATGAGCGCACAGAACGCCGTAGACTGGGAGTGGTTTCATGGCTACGCTGGATGGTCAGGTGGTACTGTACTTCAGACGAACAGTACAACCGTCGGTGTTATCAACGACTTAAATGACGATGGAGACGCCAACTGTGGCGATACCGAGGGAGCAAACCTAATTCAGAATGCTGCCAAGCTCTGGGGATATACCAGCGGCCCCCAACTCCTTTGTCAATTAGGATTTCAGAGGCAAACAAGCACTTCTTGCTCAGAAATAATTCCTGGCGCTAATAACGATTTTATAGCGCCCGATAATGCAGTAAGTAAGCTTGACAATTTCTGGACTAGTGCGCCTTTATTCAATGGCAACACAGATGTCACCAAATTGAAGTCTATTGAATACAAACTTTACTACGATAGCTTTATGGCTGGATGCAAAGTAGCAACATCTGGCAGCGACTATTCCATTAAAACTTTTATTCCTGGAAGTAACAAGCCAGCAACAACCAAATATGGCATTTCTGACAGAGACATAGGTGAGGACCATCGGGTACAAGTGTATCATGGCAAATCTATGACTTGTAGGCAACTTGCAGACCAGATAGATGATTCGGACGATAGAGCGGTAAAGAACTATACTGAATATCTTTCTGCTCTTAGTCCAGAAGCTCTTGTTGAAGAGACTAAACCGTCTAGTAGTAACCTGTCTCCAGCTGACGACACCGGCACCGCCTGCGCCGTCGACGGTCTCGGCTGGATTCTCTGCCCGGTTATTAATGCGATGGCTGGTATGGCCGACGGAATTTTTGGGATTGTCGCTCACTTCATGAACGTAGAGCCCTTAGGGTTTAATACCGATAACCCCCTCTATTCCGCCTGGGCCATTATGCGTAATATCGCTAACGTTGCCTTTGTTATTGCTTTCTTCTTCATCATATTCTCTCAGCTTACTGGGGCGGGTATATCTAATTACGGTGTGAAGAAAATGCTCCCTCGACTGGTCGTTGCCGCCGTACTGGTAAACGTTTCGTACTTTATATGTGCACTCGCCGTAGATGCCTCTAATATACTCGGCTGGTCGGCCCAACAGGCACTTACCAACATGGCAGACCAGGTTGTTGGTGCCGATAATAATGCCGTCGAACAGTGGGGAAGTATAGCTACGAGCGTGCTGTCACTTGGAACAATTGGCACCGGTGCTGGAGTTATCACGGCAGCGCTTATGTCGAGCCTTGGCATATGGAGTGCGCTCGCAGGGTTACTGCCTCTTCTTGTAACAGCCCTCTTCGCGATTATCGTTGCCTTCCTCGTACTGCTCGCGCGCCAAGCGTTTATTATTATGCTGATTGTTATCTCCCCGTTAGCATTTGTTGCTTTTCTCCTCCCAAACACAGAGGGCCTATTCAAGAAGTGGCGAAGCTTCTTCGTAACGCTCCTTGCGCTTTTCCCAATGATGGCGCTTGTGTTTGGTGGGTCTGCACTCGCCTCGGCGATTATGCGCCAAGGAAGCGAAAGTATGATTGGTAGTTCACCCATTGTAGGGTTCTTCATGTACCTTGGGTCCGTCGCAGTGCTGGCTATACCATTTTTCATCACCCCAGTACTCATTCGGTTAAGCGGTGGGGTGCTTAACCGATTTGCCGGCATGATTAACAATCCAAACAAAGGGCCTTTCGACAAGATGCGCAAGGGTGCGGAGCGTATAAGGGATAATTCTAGAAATAGGACGTATGCAAATAGGCTTAAAAATGGCGGGTTTGACTTTGGCGCCAAAAGGCGAGCCCGTGTTGAAGCAATCTCTTCTGGGCTCGAGAATGAAGCGAAGCGTGCACAATCTTCGTACATTGCCGATACTATACAGAATGATAGCAAATTTGCTCAAGCAGTGGCCGGTGGTAAATCTGCAAACAACGAGGCTGTTACGCGTGCTGTTGCAGGAGCCATTAATATCGATGCGAGTCTTGAGGCTGATGAAGTTAAGGCTGATAGGGTTATTATCAATCAAGCCTTATCAAAAGAACGAGCTGAAGGGCGTAATACAGATGACTACCTCAAGGCCATTGTGACAAACCCTAATAGTTCAGCATCTCAAAAATCTGCCGCACTTGATATACTTGCAGCAACTGGCCGAGATAAAACTATTCGAGAAGTCCAGGCACATGCCGTTTCTACTGGCGATACCGATCTTTCACGAAGAATTCAAGATTCCATCATGTCTAATACTGGTGCACTAAGCGCAAAGGCACCAGACCTTGTAAAAGGCAGTCCTTCTGCCGCATTCGACAATATCAAAGGAAGCGATCTTGTCGGGTTTAGTGCGAGTACCGCAAAAGCACACACCGAGCACCTTAGAGCACTCTTTGACAAAGCTAAGGCTACTGGTGACCCTAATGATGCGGCAGCGTTTAATGGCGCCATATCCTCCTTTTTGCATGCAGTGGAAGATGTGAGACGAAACCCAACCTTACAGGCTCAGTTTGGAGGGGATGTTGGGCTTGAAATTAAGAAAGCCTTCTCGGGCAGCGGCATCCCTTCAGAGTTTGCAGTATACAATCCAAGTGATATCGACTCAACTAGTGGTAAAATACGCTAACCAAACTGGTATATACTAATAAGCACATGGCAACCTACAAAGTCCCCCAAGATGTCGAAGCCGATGATAAGCTCATTGGGCCGTTTAGTTTTCGCCAGTTTATTTACCTTATTATTGTGGTAATGGCCGGGGCGCTGGCCTGGGGGCTTGGTACGTTGTTTATTGGGCTGGCCGTTATTCCGCTGCCAATAATTCTGCTGTTTGGGGCCTTGGCTCTGCCGCTTCGTAAAGACCAGCCTATGGAAATATATTTGGCGGCGCTCGTCTCATTCTACTTGAAGCCCCGGCAGCGTCTATGGGACCCTGAAGGTATTGAATCGATGATTGAGATTACCGCACCTAAGGTGGTAGAAGTGAGCCGCGTAAAAGATCTTTCACAAGATGAAGCCGAGCAGCGCCTCAATTACTTAGCCAGCTTGGTTGATTCGCGGGGGTGGGCGATTCGGGGGGTAAGTACTATACAAAATACTGCCATGAATACCGATGTATACCTTGAAGCCCAAAGTGCCGATGATGTGCTTGATACGAGTACAAGTGTTGCTCAAAATTTTGACCAAATGATGGCCCGCAGCACCGAGCGCGTGCGCGAAGAAGCACGAGCCCGGATGATGCAACCCCAACAGGCTGCACAGCCCGTGGTCCAGCCTGTCCCCCTGGCTACCCCAGTTGCCCAAGTTACACAACCCCCTATACAACCCTTGCCACAACCATCACCTCAGGCCGTTGCCGTACCACAAGCGAGTCCGTCTATCGCACCTACACCAAGCTCTCTGTCAACGGAAGCTGTTCTGCTGCCTGTGCCCGAATTTAACCCCTACCCAGAGTTTAACCAAGCGGTTATTCAGCCACTTGGCCATGAACATCAGGCTATTGTTGATGCTCCTTCGGCCGTAGCCCAGCCGCCGCTAGCAGCACCGCCAGCTGCGCAGCAGCCCCAGGCCACACCGCAGCCACCGCAAGACGATTCTTTACTAAGCACTAGCGATTCCGAGCTATCTGCTGGTATAATAAGTCTTGCAAATGACTCTGATTTGTCTATCGAAACAATTGCCCACCAAGCAGATCGGCTCGCTAAAAAGGCTCAGGCCAAAAAAGAAGCCAAAAATTCCGGTGAAGTAGTTATTTCATTACGGTAGTACTTCAGCTAAAGGAGTGGGCCAAACCAGACTATGCCACCGAGTAATCCATCCTATCCACCGGCTCCCCAAAATGGAGCACCTTTGCCTGGCCAGGCGCCAGGTGTTTATGGTGTGCCTGGGCAGGTTCCGCCGGTCACGCCACAAATGCAGCCCCAGCAACCGTTTGGGCAGCAACCCGGAGCCGCCTCTGGTCAAGCAACTGGGCAGCCCGCACAGCCGGTGTCTAAAAACCCCAACTCGACCCAAAACACGCTTCAGCTGTCTGAAATTCGCGATAGCATGGTTATTATGAACGATGGTACGTACCGAGCAGTGGTTGCGTGTAAGTCGATTAACTTCGACCTCATGAGCGACCGCGAGCGCGAAGGGGTAGAATACAGCTACCAAAACTTCCTTAACTCACTTAATTTTCCGGTACAAATTTTAGTACGGTCACAGCGGGTCGATATTGGTCCGTATATCGAAAAGCTTATTTCTATTCGCCGGTCGCAAGACAACATGCTCCTTGGAAAACTCATGGACGATTACATTAACTTCATCGACATCCTTGCTCAAGAGGCAAATATTATGGAAAAATCTTTTTACATTGTTGTTCCGTATTTTCCGCAAGGTGATGCCGCTAACCTTATTGAGCAGGGGAAGGGGTTCTTTGGCAAGCTCTTTGCACAGCCGCAAAATAAGGTAACCAAAATCGACACAGCAACCTATACTAAGGCTAAGGATGAAATGAAACGGCGGGTTGATACCGTCACGGCTGGCCTGTTTCAAATGGGCGTTCAAAGCGTACAGCTTGATACCCGTGCCCTGGGCGAGCTGTATTACAACTACTACAACCCCGACACAGCCGTACGCCAGCCCCTGGGTGATTTCGATAACGTTGCCACAACCTTCGTCAAAAAAGCCCCCGTACCGGGCGTAGCACAACCACCAGGAGGTACCCAGTAATGGCCAAACAAAAATCTGCCGTTGATATTGCGGCCGAACAGCGCGCTCAAGAGCAAGCCGAGGTTGAACAGGCCTTCTTAAAAGGTGTTTCAACGCTTCGCGACCTTATTGCCCCAAGCAGCATAGAAATCCATTCGTCTTATTTTAGGCTTGGCACGAAGTATGGCCGCACCCTGTACGTCTATGGCTACCCCCGTTCCATTTATACCGGCTGGCTTAGTTCGCTCATAAACATCGACGAAGTACTTGATGTAAGCATGTATATTTACCCAGTTGAAAGCCAGGTAGTGCTAAATAACCTTCGCAAAAAGGTAACCCAAATGGAGGCTACCTATTCCATGAACAGCGAAAAAGGGCGGGTACGCGACCCGGCGCTTGAAGCGGCTATTAACGACGCCGAGGAGCTTCGTGACCAAATACAGGTAGGCGCTGAGCGGTTTTTCCGCTTTGGCCTGTATGTTACTCTTTGGGCAGACAGCATGGACGAACTTAACTTCATGCAGCAAAAAATTGAAACGATTTTTGGCCAACAAATGGTGTTTAGTAAGGTAGCTTCCTCGCAGCAAGAGCAGGGGCTGAATAGTTCGGTGCCTCAAATGAGCGACCAACTACAAATTCGCCGCAACATGAATACCGGCGCCATTAGTACCAGCTTTCCTTTTACCAGCGCCGACCTTACCGATAATAGCGGTATCTTGTACGGCATTAATATGCATAACAACGGGCTGGTTATTTTTGACCGCTTTAAACTTGAAAACGCCAACCTAGTAGTGTTTGCGAAGTCTGGTGCCGGTAAGTCGTTTACGGTTAAGCTTGAGGCGCTTCGGAGTATGATGCTGGGGTCGGAAATTCTTATTATTGACCCTGAAAACGAATACCAAAAGCTCGCCGATGCTGTTGGCGGCGCCTACATTCGCTTAAGTCTCAACTCGAATATTCGCATTAACCCCTTTGATCTGCCGCGAGTGATTGATTCCGATGAGGCTGATGACGCCCTAAGGGCCAACCTCGTTACCCTCCATGGCTTATTCCGCCTCATGCTAGGAGGGACCCAAATAAGTGCAGCCGGTATTCCAATTGCAGCGCTTTCGCCTGCCGAAGAAGCCGACCTTGACCAAGCCCTCATAGACACCTACGCCCGGGTTGGCATTACCAGCGACCCGCTGACCCATAATTCACCACCGCCCACCATCGCCGACCTCTACGATACCTTGCTGCACATGGGCGGGAGCGGCCCTTCGCTTGCGCAGCGGCTTCGCAAATATACGACCGGTACTTTTGCGGGTATTTTTAGCCAGCAATCGAATATAGATATTAACAATCCAATGGTCGTCTTTAACATTCGCGACCTTGAAGACGAACTACGCCCCGTTGCTATGTACATTGTGCTCAGCCACATCTGGAATATCACCCGCACCGACCAACGCAAACGCATGCTGATCGTTGATGAGGCGTGGCAACTTATGAAGTACGACGATTCGGCAAACTTCTTGTTTAGCCTGGCAAAACGTGCCCGTAAATATCAGCTTGGGTTAACCACCATTACCCAAGACGTTGAAGACTTCATGAGTAGTAAAATGGGCCGAGCCATTGTTGCCAACAGTTCAATGCAGCTGCTTTTAAAACAATCGACCAGCGCCGTAGACGTACTGTCTGATGTATTCAAGCTTACCGAAGAAGAGAAGAAGCGCCTCGCAAACTTCCCGATTGGGCAGGGGCTTTTCTTTGCAGGGCAAAGCCACGTCCACATTCAAATTCAGGCCAGCCCCACCGAAACACAGCTTATTACCACCAACCCGGCAGCAAAGCCTGGCGCATAAACAGGGGCGCATTTGCTGCCTAGTGGGGTATAATAGAGGAAGTTATGGCAGGCGACCTAAAAGAGCGACCAAAAAATCTGAACCCCGGTGAAAATGATTACAATCGGCATTTTAATGATATGCGCAGTGTTGCGGATACTGAAGCAGGCGGCACCTTTAACGATAGCTCTGCCGACAATGCCGACCAACCAGATAATACTGCGACCGACGTCGACGAGCTTCGTGACCAAGAAGACAACCCGGGTGGTACCCGCCCAGGCTGGCAGAATAATGTTACGGGGGAAAGCAATGCTCCGCAGCCCATCAGCAACCTTAGGGGGCTAGGAAAGTATCTACTGAAAGGGCGCGCTGGCGTACTAACAGGCGGCATCGTCATTGTCGTTATCGGTATTATTGTGCTTGTTGGTCTTTTTGGCCCAGCAGCCCTATTACCTGCGCTCGCATCGAACCTGGCGGTACGCAACGACACGGGCGCGAAGCTTCTGCAAAAACGAGTCGTGTCGACCTTCCGTGGCATGGTTGAAATGGACGACATAAAGTGCCCAAATACGAGCAAAAAGTTAAGCTGTATGAGCAGCCGAGTATCCTACAAGTTCCTTGCGAACCTCGAGGAAAGGGGAGTAAAGGCCTATGGTAACGGCCTACCTGACGATTTAAGATCTCAAAAGGGGTACCCGGCAAAGCGGCCTGCCGGCTACACCGTAAAAATGCCCGATGGCACACTCCGTAATATTAAGGCAGCCGAACTCGCCGGCTTTTTAGAGCAACCCGAAAATAGATCAATCGCAGCCAAATTATATGGCAGTAAAGGCTTACTCAGTACGCGTAAAGCGTGGTCGGGTAAGCATATGGCAAAAAAGTTCTACAAACCATTCGGTATTGATAGAGGTAGTCGCTTTAGTAAACTTGCAACCGAACTGAAGCGGAAAGTTACTCTTGCCGATGCGCGTGAGCAGCTTAAGAACCACATTAAAAAACTCCCCGGGATTACAAGCGCTCCACCTATGGAGGAGCGCTTCCAGCAAAAGCTGAATAAAAACCTAGGGAGAGCTGGTAAGGCAGGGCCCGTGTATCTTGCAGCCGCCGCGGGATGCATGGCGACAAAAATCCCCTCATTTGTCGGAGCGGCCGTTACCGGCGTGCAGCTTTTGCAAATCATGCCGCTCATCCAAGATATTGTACTCGCGCCAGAAGGGAAGTTGCGTGCTGGCGACATGAAGCCTGAAGAAATGGATATGATTGCAACCCTTCTTACTGAAAAAACACCTCGACCCTCCGATGGTAAGATGACCGCAGCCGTTGATTCAATCTATCTTCAACAAGCAATAGGAGTAAATTCAAATCGAGTTCCGGTTTCCGATTACGCACCGGGCTACCTGGCAATGAAAAACCCTGCGCTTCTCGTGGGTACAGGAATAGGGGAGGCAGCAGAGCCTCTGTGTGATGGTATTCTCAGTGAAGGCGCGATGTATACGGCACTCGCCGTCGATACAGCAGTAACGGTTGGCTTAGGATTCATGTCTGGGGGGGCTCTTGGTGCAATAAAAGCAGTAGGGAACGTTGCCGTGTCTGCTGTCGTTGGCATCGTTGCAACCCACCTGATTGGTGCTGGGGCGGCACTTGTTGCAACCGATTTAGTGGCTCAGTTGGCCGGAACACTACCAGCGGCGCGCGGTGAACATCTTGGGGATATCCTGGGAGTATCCGCACTCACATTCTTTGGCGCAGGAAGCCTTGCGAATATGGCGACGGTGTTAAGAGAAAGCGACGTTGCCTCTGCAAACCAACAAATCTTAGGGCTTGAAGAAAGAGAGCGCGAAATGGATATTGCATCGCTCAGCCCCTTCGATATCTCAAGCAGGCATACCTTTGCCGGAAGCCTTTTGAACTCGTTGCAAACAACTGCAACAATGAACGGCGCTTCATCTAACCTGCTCCTTACGACACTTGGGTCTATTTTTAGAGCGCCTTCGCGAATACTTTCTGGAGATATCGCCAAAGCCAATAGCCCGACGATTCAATGTTACGGAAAAGAGTTTGGATACACCATGGAAAACCCTGTATGTGTTAACTCAGCTGGTGTGCCCGTATCATTCCAAACGAGCGTACAGGCTGGGATGTCAACGACTCGAGCCCAAGAAATTATCGAGCAACAGTCTGGTTGGATTGATGAAAGTAAAGCCCCAGCCGATAGTGCTTCTTTAAGCGACCTTGTCGAATCGGGCTATATAAAACCGGATACACTCCTGTCTTCATGGATAGAGACCTGCGGCCAAGACCTTATGCTGAGTGGCGATTATATTATGTCGGCCGATGGATGCACCGCCACCCCAGCCAATACACCCGTTCCGCCGAGCAACCAAAGCCTTACCTACACCAACGAAGACGGTGAAACCGTTGACCTCACGGGTGTCGGTGTTGTTGATAGCGAAGAAAGCGGGCAACCAGTTGGCTCGAACACCCTCACAAGCGACGAAATGGCTATTCAAGCAATTACACCCGCACTCACAGGGTTTATTATTGCTCAAACGTTGAATGGGGAGAATGAGGAGGACTTTAGTGGAAACAGCGATAATAACAGTGCTTCAACGGGTGACTTCCATCGGCCACTTCCCGAAAGTATTACTGCGGACGCTACAACCTACCCCGTGGTAGGCCGGGCGTATGGCCACGGTGCTGTTGATATAGCTGCAGAAAGTGGCACCGAGATATATGCAGTTTCAGACGGAACAGTAACATCGTCCGGGTATAATGGTAGTTGGGGAAACTACGTTCGTATTGAGCATGCAAACGGTATGCAAACAGGGTACGCGCATATGGTTGAACGCCCTCCTGTAAACGTTGGTGATACTGTCAAAGTCGGCCAGGTTATTGGCCACGTAGGTAGTACCGGCGGGTCGACCGGAGCTCACCTTCATTTTGAAATATACTACAACGGCGAAAGGCAGACGGGGGAGGTAGTATTTGCCTGGCTTAAAGAGCGTGGCTTCCTGCCCAATAAGCGGCAAGAAAGCATCGTTTACGACCCATAGGTAAAATAAGAGTATGTATCGAAGAAGAACTATTATCCTCACGGCTCTATACTCCCTGGCGAGTGTAGTTCTATTTGCTTCGCCAGTTCTCGCTTTTGACGAGCAATTTTATGACACAAATGATATAACGTTTTACGATCCCCGGTCAGGGGCTTGCGAGCCAGGGGCAGGGGGTATTGCTATTGGTGGAGGGCTCCCCTCGGATACCGTTAGTTACCTTGAGGGACAAGATATTAAGGGTCTTGCGGAAAAAAATAAAGAACGCTATGAGCGAGCACAGTCTGAGACAGGGGTACCATGGCAAGCGATGGCCGCCATCCACTACAGAGAGGCTCGTATGGACTCTCAGAAATCTATATCCAACGGTGCGCCGCTTGGAAGCGGCACTAATGTAGATGGAGTCGAAGTGGTTGCAGACGCTAATCAAGACGCCGTTAATATGGCAAAGCTCTTCAAAGAATTAGCTGCCGGTGTCTACGGCATAGACCTCTCCTCATCGAGCTCAGTTACTACTGAAGGTTGGGGGCAGGCCTTTCTTGCCTATAACCGTGGTTACTTGTACAAAGAAGCTGGCACTCCCTACACTTCTTCCCCTTATGTCATGAACGGCTTCGATGAAACCCACATGAATATGAGCTGGCCCGGGCCTCCTGCCGACCCTGCCGTAAGTGGTGCTGATGGTAATAAAGCCGGTGCGTTGGCTGTCTTTTTGTACTTAGGCGGAAGCGCCGGCGGAAGTGTGTCTTGCAGTAATGCATCTAATGGGATAGTTGCGGGAAGCGTTGTTAAAACCGCCCTCGGCCTCGCACAGCCACATGAGATAAAAAACGGAACAACCAACCCTTCGGCAGCAACCCCTCAATACCGAGAGGCGATTGTTACCCATAATAAATCAGTAGCAAAGGACCCAGAAATTACTGACTGCGGCCGGTTCGTATCAACAGTACTACGGGCAAGTGGTGTTGATCCCGAATTCCCAGACGTTTACGTACCGACACAAATCGATTACATGAACCAGTCTGAGAAATATACGTCGCTAGGGACTATAGAGATGGGCGCAATGAGGCCTGGTGATATTATTGCTACACCCGGCCACATCATGATATATACAGGTGCCAACGGCAGTTATGTTGCTGTTGATGCCTCATATACCGAACGTGTTCCTGGAGTACGGCCCGCTACGAGCGTCCAGTGGATGATTGATGAAAAAGCGGGCGTTTGGAGGGTGAAGTAGTATGCATAAACGAAATGTCTTTATTATAGGCGGCATTAGTGTACTCGTTATAGTGCCTCTTGTCATTTGGCTTTTTATTGCTATAACCGAGGTCCGGCAAGGTGTTCGTTTTATTATCGTACCAGAAAAAGCAACCGCTACTATAAACAACGTCTCTCATAGCGTATCTTACGAGTCTGCGCTTGCACTCGACCCGGGTGAATACACTATTACGCTCGCCGCTAAAGACTTTGAGGAAGTAACCGAAAAGGTCACCGTGCAGCAAGGTAAGGTGACTGATCTCCATAGTATCCTGCGCCCATTAACCGAGGAGGCTCGACGTTCAATTAATCAATCTCATTACGAAAGAATTGAGAGTGGCTATAGGCTCAATATTGGTACCGAAGCAATCGAAAAAAAATATCCTTTTGTCTCCAAACTTCCCGTTGTCGATAAGTTTTTTAAAGCATATCCCTGCCGTAAGCAAAAGAACGACACCTCATCTCCGATGATTATATGCGTCGAGATGGCAGTGGACACCCCTACCCAAAGGGAAAGACTAAATAAAGCCCTTGGTGACAAAGGGATAGATACAAGCACAACAGAGCTGCATTTTGTTGTAGATGATTTCTATAACTAAGGTTGGCAATTAAGAAATCATATCTCGTTAAATCACCACGTGATAAAACTCTTTCCCGACGCTGCTTGTTGCTGAAGTAATAATAATCTGATAGCCCTGCAGACGCGTAGTAAGGAGTTGTTGGCGAGTAGCATCGAGTTCAGAGAATACATCGTCAAATAAAACAATTGGTTTTTTACCGGTAAGCTGCTGAATAATAGCAACTTCAAGAAACTTTAACCCCAATACAATAGTTCGAGCTTCGCCGCGCGAGGCGGTCGAAAGGGCAGGGGAGGCGTTCATTTGGAATATAACATCGTGACGGTGAGGGCCAGTGGAGGTATTCCCGAGCAAACGGTCACGGGCTAAATTTGCATGCAATTCATTCAAAAGTTTTTGTTTAATATCACCTACATAGGTATGCGAATAGTGCACCGAAACGTCATCATGTGTTCCCGATATTTCTTGATAAATCTCTGCCAACTGATTGTTAATTCTTTCTATAAAAACAATTCTTTGTTCAATAATATATGCCCCTTGGTCCGCAAGAGCGACATTCCAGGCGAAAAGCTCGTCGTCAGTAGCATAGGGCGATTTAAGAAGATTATTGCGTTGTTTAAGTGCGCGTTCGTACTTACGAAGGCTTGGGCCATACAGCGGGTTCAGTTGTGTAATAAAACGGTCTATAAATTGGCGCCGACGCGTAGGGGAACCATGAAGTAGCCGTAGATCTTCCGGTTCAAAAAGAACAACTGGCCATTTTTGCTTAGCTGGAATCCGAGCAGTCGTTTTGTTATCAATAACAAACTGTTTACGGGCCGTAAGCTTGCTTGGATCAAACTTAACTACTCGTTGGTCATTAGTTGTGAATAAAACATCAATACGCCACCAAGGTGCTTCTTTCTTAAGCATATCACCATCACTTCCCTTAAAAGACGAGCCCTGTAAACTCACGTACAGCGCTTCAAGAAGGCTTGTTTTACCGCTCCCGTTGGCGCCTGTAATAATCGTCACCCCTGGGTCTACAGAGAGAGTATACGACTCATGTGAGCGCACATTCTTAACTGATAGTATTTTTATTGAGGCCATTAACTCTTAAGTGGCATAATTACGTGGTAATAATTCGTATCTTTTTTGGTTGATTTAATAATACAGGGCGAAAGTTTCCCACTAAAGCTAAACGAAATTGTTGTTGCATCAATAACACCTAATGCTTCTGTGAGATACCGCGAATTAAGCGTCACTTGGCCAGCACCCGTAATTTCAGCATCAAGTTCTGAGGTATTTTCGCCAAGTTCTGAAGCGATAGAGTGGAGTGACACGGTCTTCTTTTCGTCATCAACCGTAACCGTAACACTTCCTCCGGACTCACGGGCAAAAAGCCCTGCTACCTTTGTTACCCGAGTAAATTCACCTTTATTCATAACTGCCGTAATGTCTGAGTGAGCGGGAATGAGTTGGCGATAATCGGGGAAATTTCCCTCAACCAGCCGACTGATTACCTCTGCTTCGTTCACTCTAAAGCGTACCTGGCTTTCGTCAAACAATACATCGATCGTTTCAGCGCTGTCGCTAATAGTCCGAAGCACCTCCTGAAGTGTCTGTGTAGGAATAATTGCCGCTACTTCACTTGTTGTTTTTACCAGCCGGCGCTCCGAAAGGCGATACCCATCAGTTGCAGCAAGGTAAATCCACCCTTCATGCGAATGCCAATAGACACCCGTAAGTACCGGCCGAGTTGCATCCGAACTGGCGGTAATAATGGTTTGCGAGACCGCCTGCTTAAACTCTTCGATATTAATTGAATAAGATACCGAATCTGCCTCTTCAATAGTAGGCAGCTCTGGAAAATCATCCGCTATGACGCCATTAATAATCGACTGGTACTTTCCGCTGGTAATATGAATATTTTCGCCAATTACTGTAAGGTCGATCTGCCCTTTAGGCAGGCTGCTCACAAATTCCGAGATAAGCCGGGCTGGGACAGTAATTGCACCTGGTTTCGCAATTTTAGCACCCACGTACTGAGTCGTTGCAATTTCAAGGTTTGTTGCGGCAACAAGTAGGCGACTGCCATCGGTACGAAGAAGGATGTTGCTTAGGATAGGAAGTTGTGTTTTTGTACTGGCAACGCGCCCAACAGCCGATAGGGCTTTTGAGAAATTTTCCTGGGTTACTGAAAGCTCCATTATTATGAGTTCCTTTCTTTTTTTTCTTTCGTCTTAGTAATAGTAGGGGGTGTGGACACTGAGTATAAGTAGGTATGTAACAGATATAAAAGTGAGAAAACAACTGTGAATAGATAAGGGGTAAAAGTGTTAATAGAGTGAGTATAAAAGGGGTGTTTTACACGGACGAAAAGGTACTTATGTAGGTAGGGCTGAATATCTGTGTATAGTTTACCCAAGTTTATACCCCATTTATTACGGGACATACCCAGAATGTACACATTTTTTACCCAGGCAGAAGAGGGGAAAACGAAGAGGGCACTGCTATCCATATATTCTATCCCGAATCGCGTTAACATGTTCTCGAATGATAAGGTCGAGTTTAATTGCTTTTTCAATTTTTTCAACCGAATGGATGGCAGTGGTATGGTCTTTGCGCCCGAGTTCTTGCGCAATTTTAGGGTAGCTCATATGTAATTCACTTCTTAGTAAATACATGGCAATTTGGCGAGGGGTAACGATATGTTTATCGCGCTTGCTACCACAGATTTCGCTAATATCAATTTTAAAATGCTTTGCTGTTTTGTCGATAACTTGCCTGCTTGAGGTGTGCTTGGGAAGCGACAGGCGCACATTTGTAAGGAGCCCCTCGGCGGTGGATACATCAGGTTCTATATTATGAAGCTCGGCGTAGGCAAGGAGCTGATTGAGCGCCCCTTCGAGTTCGCGAATATTCGTTTTAATATTATTTGCTAAAAATTCAACGGTTTCAGTGTTTAGTGTTGCCCCAAGTAGGCCTGCTTTAGCATTAATAATCGCACACCGCGTTTCAAAGTCGGGCATTTGAATATCAACATTCATGCCCATTTCAAAACGGCTTCTAAGACGTTCGGTGAGTGTTGGAATGCTTTTTGGCGGCTTGTCGCTTGAAATAATAATTTGTTTATTATTTTGATGGAGGTAGTTGAAAGTATGGAAGAACTCTTCCTGGGTTTTTTCTTTATTTGCGATAAACTGCATGTCATCGATAATAAGCACATCAACATTCCGATATTTTTCGGAGAACCCCTTCTTTTTGAAACGGATATGGTCAAGGAATTCGTTAACGAAGGTCTCGGAGCTTACATATAATACCCGGGCATCAGGGTTATTTTTAATAATCTCGTTGCCGATGGCCTGCATAAGGTGTGTCTTACCGAGGCCCACTCCGCCATAAAAGTAGACAGGGTTGTATTTTACCCCGGGGTTTGCCGCCGCACCCTGACTAATAGAGTACGCAAGGTCGTTGCTTGACCCGACAATAAAGTTTTCAAAAGTATAGCGCGGGTTAAGATTTCCGCGAGCCGCTAAGGGGGAGGCTGCCGTGCCAAGGGAATGCTGGCGGGTTGCGGCCGCCGCGGGGCTTGCGGCTAAGGGTGAAGAGTGAGTGTCAGGGGTATGTTCGAGGGTTGTTTCGCGACTAATGCGAGGTTTCTTGCTACCGCTAGGAATCGAGTAGGTGACAGTATTCGCATTCACCCCATTCTTTTCAAGCATCTGTTTGAGTAGTTTTTCAAACCTTGTTTGAAAGTTTCTTTTAATAAACACATTCGGCACTTCAAGTATTACCTCGTCATCAATAATATCAACGAGCGTTGCCCCCTTTTTCCAAAATACTTCAAAGTTTTGCCTGGCAGGGGCCGTTAACTCAGCCTCTCCTGATATAGCATGCCAAAGCGCTCGCACATCTTGTTTCATATGTTCCTTATATTCCCCCGAACAATTTACTATTTACTACTATAGCGGAGAGGGGCAGTTTTCCACAACCATAAATAGATTAAAAAGGGTAAGAGGGAATGTAGGGGAGTACAGTGGTAGAGTTTTCCACTTTTACAGACCACCTCTGTTAAACTGTGGAAAAGAGCAATGTGATGGGGGATAATTTTCATATACGACACCACTGTTATTATAAAAATCAAGCAGGGAATTGCTAAATAGGGGTTACTGCGGTATAATAACCAGGATATGCCAAAACGAACGTACCAACCACACACCCGCCACCGTGCTAAAACCCACGGCTTTCGCGCTCGTGTGTCGTCTAAGGGCGGGCGGCTTGTACTAAAGCGCCGCCGCCTTAAAGGCCGCGCACGCTTGGCGATTTAATCTGAACAAACACCCTTCAGCGGGTGTTTTTCTTTTCGACACCTCAGAAAAACTCGCACGGCAATCATCGCGTCGCTTCTCATGCTATAGTAATTAAGAATGATTTCATCACTATATAGATTTCACGGCCATAATAGCTTGCGCTACGTATACAGTAACGGTAGAGCTATTCGGTCGCAGCTATTTACGGTTAAGTATGTTGCGAATAATCGCCGCAAGTATTCACGCTTTTCGGTAGTTATTAGTAAAAAGGTACTCAAATCGGCTGTAGGAAGAAACCGTGTTCGTCGGCGGCTTTATGAGTATATTCGCCTGCACTTAGCAGATTTTAGCGGTGTATACGACGTTGTGATTATTTGTACCTCGTCTGAGCTTCGATCCCTCCCCTACGCTGAACTAAGTAGTCAACTCGACCAATTGTTTGAAAAAGCTGATCTTTTCGTATAAGGAATATAGCCCGCACCAGAGATTAAATGGTATACTTGTAAAAGCAATATAAGTATCTGCGAGGCCGTTTTTAGTGAATATTTTTGAATTATTTATCGTTCAGCCGATTTTTAACCTGCTTTTAGCATTGTATAGTTTCGTGCCCTATGCCGATTTTGGTGTGGCGGTTATCCTCTTTACAATTATTATTCGGTTCCTTTTGTGGCCACTCGTTGTAAAGCAGCTGCACCAAGTTAAGGCGATGCGTACATTACAACCCGAGCTCGTACGGATTAAAAAGGCTAGTAAGGGCAATCGCCAGGCTGAGAGCATGCAAATGCTTGAACTTTATAAAAAGCATGGGGTAAAGCCGTTTCGCTCAATTCTGATGCTTCTTATCCAGCTCCCTATTTTTATCGCTCTCTTTCAGGTTATTCAAATTTTTACTTCGCACCGCGACCAGCTTGAAAAATTTACCTATGAATTTATGAAGGCGCTTGAGCCGGTAAAAGAATTGCTCGCAAACCCCGATGGGTTTAACCATATGTTCCTTGGGCTGGTTGATATTACCTCACGGGCGATTACCGAAAACGGGTTTAATATTTTTCTCATTGGGCTGGCGCTGCTTGCGGCCTATACTCAGTATGTTATTTCAAAGCAAACTGCACCGCAGGCCCCAAGTAAAAAGCGCCTTCGTGATGTGCTTGCAGAAGCTGGCGAAGGTAAGCAGCCTGACCAAGCTGAACTTAACGCTGTAATGATGAGTAAAATGATTAAGTTTCTTCCTATTATGATGTTCTTTATTATGATGGGGCTTCCGGGGGCTCTTGGGCTGTACTATGTTACTTCAAATATTTTCGCGGCAATTCAGCAACACTTTCTTCTTAAACGTGATGCCGAAGAAATGGATAAGCTTGCCGACCAAACCCCTAAACAGGAAGGGAAAAAGGCGACAGCCAAGGCTCGAGCAAAACAGGCTCGTGAAGCCGAAACTGTTTCGCTAAAAAAGAAAGACAACGTAAAGGTTACTCGCATTAGCGCGAAGGACACGCCGCGTAAACAGAAGGAGGGATAACATGAATCGCGAAGAATCAGTGACATTTGCCCGGCAATACATCGAGGATTTACTTACCTTTTTTGAAATGAATACGACTGTTGCGGCAAGTGTTGCCGACGATATTATAGAACTTTCTATCCCCTCTTCTGATATGAACAGCATATTAATTGGCCGTAACGCTGACACACTTCGAAGCTTTCAGTTTTTAGTCTCAACAGTATTACGCAACAAGGGGGCGGCATTACAGCGGGTGAACCTTGACGTAGCCGACTATAAAAAACAACGAGCAGACCGCTTGGCAGAAAAGGCTCGCGAGTGGATTGAAGAAGTGCGGAAAACAGGCACCACCCATATTGAACGCCTTAATGCGGCCGATCGGCGGATTGTACACCAGGTAGCTACTGAATATTCCGACATCAAGACCTTCTCTGAGGGTGAGGGCCCCGAGCGTCAAATTACTATTGTACAAGCAAGTTCTTAACGCCTTACCTGCGAATTACTTCGAATTTAAAACCTTTTCATAAACAGCGTGGGTTTCTTTGGCCATTTTAAGCCAAGAATATCTTTTAAGCTGTTTATACCCTTCTTTAGAAAGTTTTTCTTGTTGTTTTGGGTCCGAAAGAACGTCGTCGATAACAGTAGCCATTTCACTGGTATCGGTTGGATTAAAGTATGCGGCAGCTTTCCCGTAAATTTCCGGTAAACAGGTGGCGTTGCTGCTTATAACGGGCGTTCCGTACCCCATTGCTTCGAGCCCCGGAAGGCCAAACCCTTCCATAAGCGACGGAAAGACGTAGGCCTTGGCATTTGCATAGAGCCAACTCAGTTCGGCATCACTCACGAAGTCGGTAAAGAGGATGTTCTGGTAGGTGCGCTCGTTAAAGTAACTTTCGTTGGTGAGTGCAGCGGCATTTTTACGGCCGACTAACACAAGCCCAAGGTTGGGGTATTTAGCAAGCAGAATTTGATGTGCATCGCCAAGACGTTTGATATTTTTGTAGTCGGATTGCTGGCCGACGTAGAGGATATACTTTTTGAAAGGAAGCGTGTATTTTTTTGGCGCAATTGTCGCAACATCAGAGGATTCGTAGATAACAGAGATTTTATCTTTATTTATTTCTGGGAAAAATTCGAGGAGCTCTTTTTTTGTATAGTTACTAACGGTAATAAGGGCGCTGCTTTCGTTGGCAACTCTTTTAAATACAAACTTTCCAACCAACTGCTTTGCATGGTATATGAGCCAGTTCTTATCGGAATTATAGGTTTTTAGGAGGCTAAGATCGTGAAAGGTTGTTACTTTTTTACCCTTGTATCTGAGGGGCTGCTGCGGCATACAGAAGTGAACAAGGTCGGGATGCAATTCTTTGAGGAAACGATTAAATCCGAGCTGTTCATTAAATGAATAATTGTCAAAATCGGCAACCTGAACCGTAAAGTTTGCATTGTGGGGTTTCCAGAAGGCTTTATCTTTTTCAGGAACGAGGACGGTATATTTATTGGTGGTGTCGATATCTTGAAGGTAGGTGACGAGGCGCTCAACGTAACGACCAGTAGTCGAGTTGATGATGCGGGCGTCTATGACAATATGGGCCATTAAGAAGACTCCTTAAGCCCCTTTTTAAATACAAGACGTGAGTAGAAAAGATAATTCCAGACGAGTGATGCTACTGTTGCAATGATTTTTGCGATAAAGAGCAGGATGTTCTCATCAGTAACGGACGGCTCCAGACTAAGTGTAGAGACCCAAATAACAAACGGCTGAAGAATCCATAGGCCTGAGAGAGTCACTATAGCAAAGAGTGCAAACTGTTTTTTAACATTCTTGTCATTGTTCTTAAAGGTAAACGATTTATTAACAAAAAAACTAAAAACAAAGGCAATGCCTGTTGAAAAGATATTCGCAAGATATTTATTTATGCCAAGGCTGGTAAAAAGAAAAAGAAGGGCAAAGTCGAGTACGGTGTTTGCGCCACCAACAACAGCAAATCTAAGCTTTTCGGCGTGCTTTCTTAGGAGCTGATCCATTATGATATTCCTCTATTAAATACAGCGGACGCTGTTTAGTTTCGTTAAATATACGGCCAATGTACTCACCAATAATACCAAGCGATAGTAGTTGAACGCCACCAAGAAACAGAATAACGGCCATCATTGATGGGTAGCCGGCAAGGTCGGTGCCGAAAAAGATAGTGCGGATAACAAGAAACACAAGGTAGATGAAAGTGAGCGCTGAAATGGCGGCACCGATAAATGTTGAAATACGAAGCGGGGCGGTGGTAAATGACGTAATACCGTCGATTGCGAGGTTGATGAGCTTTACATAATTCCACTTTGTTTCGCCGGCAACACGAGCATCGCGGTCGTAGAGAATTTCTTTTTTATGGAAGCCAACCCAGCTAAAGATTGCTTTCGCGTTTCGCTGGCTATCACGGAACTGCTTAATAGCTTCAACGACGCGGCGGTCAAGCAAGCGGAAGTCACCCGTGTCTTCTTGAATAGGAACATGGGTAATACGCTGCAAGGTTTTGTAATAGAGCTTTGAAGTGGTTTTTTTAAACCAGCTCTCACCTTCACGTGACTTACGCTTTGCGTAGACGTCGTCGTAGCCTTCTTCCCAGAGCTTAATCATTTCCGGAATGAGCTCTGGAGGGTCTTGAAGGTCGGCATCAATAATAACGGTTGCATCACCTTGAACGTAATCGAGGCCCGCAATCATACCAATCTCTTTGCCAAAATTACGCGAGAGGTTAATAAAACTAACGCGTGAATCTTTTTCGGCGTAATCTTTAATAATTGAAAGGGTGTTATCCTTGCTTCCGTCGTTTACGAAAAGGAATTCAAAGTTGTAGTTTTTTGTTTCATTTGCAAGATTTGCAAGACGAATAAATAATTGCTCGAGAACGGCTTCTTCGTTGTAGGCGGGGATGAGAATCGAGATGGTTTTCATTGTTTATAGTATAGCAATTAATTCGGTAATACTGGTGGCGGTTTTTGCACCAGCTAGTTTTAATACACCTGTCTTCGCACTGGCTGATTCGTGTTTTGAACCTAAGATAGCGCCGGCATGACCAAGTTGCACCCCTGCTGGCGCGTGGTGTCCGGCAATGTAGGCGTACACCGGTTTTGTGACACGGTCCTTAATAAAGAGCGCTGCTTCGATTTCTTCTTGGCCACCGATTTCGCCGATGAGAATGATTTTGTCGACATCGGGGTCATCTTGGAAAAGTTGGAGGCAGGCTTGATAGCCGATACCGTGAATCATATCGCCGCCAATCCCAATCACGTACTTTTGACCAATACCCTTTTCGCTCAGGCCGGCCATTGTTTCGTAGGTGAGCGTTCCTGAACGACTGACAATTGCAGCCTTGCCGGGTTTGGATGGCGCGGTTGGGATAATGCCGAGTTTATTTATTCCCGGAAGGAGCGCACCCGGGGAATTGGGCCCCAATAACGTGCTGTTGGCCGACCTTTGGAGCTCTTCGTTTACCTGAAGCATATCATGAAGTGGAATGCCCTCGGTCACGCAGACAATAAGCGGTATTTGCGCGCTGATTGCTTCGATAATGGCTGATTTTGCATGGGGAGCGGGGACGAATATTACCGACACATCAACGGTGTAGTCCTTTTGGAGCGCCTCGATTGAATCGTAAACAGGAATATTCTCGACCGTGTGACCACCCTTGCCTGGCGTTGTACCTGCCACAACATTTGTTCCGGCAGCCAGCATAGCTTTGGTTTGGAAGCGACCATGGGCACCGGTGATGCCTTGGACGATGACGTTCTTGCCTTTAAATATATTTATATTACTCAAAGAATTCCCCTTTGGCGCCGATAAAGTGTCGATAAATCGATATAACAGAGGTGAAAATGTGTCGATAAAATGTCGATAAACATATTTTGCTAAGAAACATAGTCATTACTGATATAATATCGGCGATTCTTATTTTGGCCACTTGTGACGACTAGCCCGAGTTTTACAAGCTTTGAAAGATCATTCCGTGCTCTTCTATCATCACCGATTGAATTCATATTATTAACTGCGCAATATTCAACATTACTGACGCCACCCGGAGCATTTTTAAGGTGTGTCAGCCCTGTCAGCTGGCGCTCGTTCAGGTTATGGTGCCTAAACTGAAGAAGCCAAGTTTGATCTGTACGCGATATAAAGGCTGAACTGTACAAGACCGCTTTAAATGAAGAGCCAACATTTAAGAATTCGGGTTCGAGAAGCCCAGCTGATCGTAACGATTGTCGGATAGTACGAATGCCCCTAGCTCGCTGTTCAGTGTATCCATAGTCTTTGAGAAAACTCATAATCAGAGGATTTCGAGATACCGAGGGTGCAGATTCGAGCTCGTCAATAGGTACAAGGCTTACCCCTGGGTTAATAATCTCGAGACGATCAGAGTATATATCAACCTGAATGCGTGAGGAATGCGTAGAATAGTCACGGTGAGCGATGGCATTTGCTAAGGCTTCACGCAGAGCCACCTCTGGAATAACAAGATAGTCTCGACGTTGGCCATTTGGGTCAACAGCACCACTTATGGGAAGCTTGCTCTTGATGAATGAAAAGGCAGCAGTAAACTGCTGGATAACGTTGCCATTGAACTCTCTATTATCGAGATGTGTACGTGTTGGATCATTCTCTAGGACCTTAGAGTCTCCGGGATAATGCGTAACGGCAATATTTGTTGTTGGTGCTGAGGCCTCTTGGAGAGTCTCGTTCTTACCAAATGCAAGTAAGCCGAATAGAGTTACGTTTTTTGCCTTCGTTATAGCTTTGAGTTTTAATAAAATCTCCTCGGTAGATAAATCTTTATAAATATCGCCCCTACGAGATGCTACGAGGCTTAGATATTGCTCAATAAGCAATGGATCAAGATATGTTTGGTAGGGTAATTCGCTGTATTCAATAAGCTCAGCTCCACCACGTGCTGCGATAGCGAACTGGTTACGAAGCTCGTCGGTTATTTGTATGTTTGAAGAGCCAACTCGCACCTGTGCACTGTTGACACCACGACTTGTCGAATAAAGTGGACGTACAGCTGCGGGGGACGGTGCTATATTAACGATGACAACAGATCCTATTGTGTGTATGTCGGGAATAACAGGGTAGTTAAAGGTATTTTGACATAACGCTAGAATGTCTCTTTGAACTTTATCGATATGCTCAGGTGTTAAGCCAACAGGCACGCCAGACGGGGTAACACCGAGAATTATTCGACCACCCTCTGTATTGGCGAATGCAGAGATTGCTTTCCATAAATCATTGGGCAGTTGGCCATTTCGACAAGTCTTCATTTCAAGATGAAGATCCTCGGCGTCAAGATGTGGAAAGAGTGTCGGCTGGCTTGTCATGCTACTATTTTAACACTTTAAAACCATAAAAAATCTTAAGTAATAGACTGTTTTGCTTCTTTTAGGCACAATTCGAGACTGGGCAGTATCGCAATATTGTGTTGCTCGAGGATTTGCTTGGCTGTCTCGCTATTTGTGCCGGTAAGCCGAATAAAGAGCGCCGGTAAGTCTTTGATTTGTTGCCGTGCTTCGACAATCGCCTTTGCGACTTCGTCGGCCTGGGTAATACCGGCGAAAACATTAAGGATAATTGCTTGTACGTTTGGGTATTCGATGATTGTATGAAAGGCCTTAAGAAGCGACTCTGTGTTGGCACCGCCACCAATGTCGAGGAAGTTGGCGGGCACAAGGCCGGCGTCATAGGAGGCATCAACGGTCGCCATAGCGAGGCCGGCACCGTTGGCAATAGTGGCGACATTCCCCTTTGGGTCGATGGTGACGAAGTTTACCTCAGCGGGTGTTTCTTCGAAGTTCCATTCGGGATGACGAAAGGCCGCGGCATCATCGAGTGACATTTTGCAGTCACCAGCAACGAGTGTTCCTTCTTTGGTAAGAATGAGCGGGTTGATTTCGATGAGAGTGGCGTCATTTTGCTTAAAGCATCTGATGAGGTTTTCAACGAGGTCTTGGAGTAAAAAGGTTTGCTCCTGAAGGTCGTAGTAATCAGCGAGTGCTTGCCCGAGCGCGTCCGCATCGGGTTTGGAATAATCGATAAGCCATGAGGCAAAATCTTTGTTTTCTTCAACTTCAACGCCACCGTTAATGTGAGCGATGAGTTTGAGGCTGGCTGTTTTACGGTCGATGAGGAGAGAGAGGTAGAGTTCTTTGCTGATAGAGAGCTTTTCTTCGGCGAGGAGGACTTGAGGGAGGTGACCTTTTATCTCGAGGCTGAAGAGTGTTTCGGTTGCTTGTTTGAGCTCATCCTGAGAGTTGACGATGAGAATACCGCCAGCTTTACCGCGGCCACCAGCGGGGACTTGGGATTTAAGCACTGTAGGGATCACCACTTTTAAAGACGATGATTTTGTAAGTACGTTGCCGGCTGGGATGGGGATTTGAGAGGTGGCAAGGAGTTTTTTGGATTCGTGTTCGAGGAGGTTCATTGTCCCTTATTATAACACTGTATAGATGGGAGTATTGCGGAGATGGAAGAGTACACGAGCTGGTGAGGTGGTTCGGTTTGCGAAGTCTGAACGCCACAGACTCGCAGGCGGCTACAGGAGGTAGGGGATAGTGTATAATAGGGTGCATTAGGTTTACTAAATAATGCGAGGAAATACTTAATGGCCGAGGCTAAACGAGCTTTAATTACTGGAATTACTGGGCAAGATGGTGGGCATCTAGCCGAATTACTACACGGAAAAGGGTACGAGATTTACGGAATCATTCGTGGTCAGCACAATCCAAAGCGCGAAGCGGTTGAGGCTGAGTTCCCATATGTAAAGCTTATAGAGGCTGATCTTACCGATCAGTCTTCGCTTATTCGTGCTATGCAAGTCTCAAAGCCAGATGAAGTATATAATCTTGGTGCTATTAGTCATGTCGGCTATTCATTTAAAGACCCCATGCTTACAAACGACGTTACCGCGAAGGGCGTATTGAATATTCTTGAAGCGATTCGTCTGACGGATTCAGAGAATAAAGTTCGCTTCTATCAAGCATCAACTTCTGAAATGTTCGGAGGCTTGGAATATAACCGTCCAGAAAAGGGATACACCGAAGAATCTAGTTTCCACCCCCGAAGTCCATACGGTGTCGCGAAGCTTTATGGGTACTGGATTACTAAAAACTACCGTGAGAGCTACAATATGTTTGCTGTTTCAGGAATCCTCTTTAACCACGAAGGTGAACGCCGTGGTGTAGAATTTGTGACACGTAAAATTACTCATGCAGTTGCTCGCATTAAGCTTGGACTTCAAGACCACATCGAACTTGGTGACCTTTGGCCAAAGCGCGACTGGGGATATGCCGGCGACTACGTTGAGGGTATGTGGCGTATGCTTCAACAGGACGAACCAAAAGACTATGTGCTCGCAACTGGTGAAACTCATTCAATTGAAGAATTCCTCGACATTGCCTTTAAACATGTTGGTATCGATGATTGGAAGCCCTATGTAAAGCAGAACCCGGCATTTATGCGCCCTGCTGAGGTTGATGTACTTCTTGGCGACCCAACGAAAGCCGAGAAAGAGCTTGGCTGGAAGCGCGAAGTGGACTTTCCTGGACTCGTGAAGCTTATGGTCGAGCACGACCTTGCAGTTGAATCAACGAAGATTTAACGTATGGTGCAAAACCCCAACACTGGAAGCAGCTTGATCGTAAGACACTTCTTGATACACGGTTTATGTCTGTGTATCAAGATACTATCGAGCTTCCTACGGGTGAGGTGTACGATGACTATACGGTTGCAAAACTCCCCAGCGGTGTCGTTGTTGTAGCAACAGATCCTAAAGGTAATCTTATTACTCAATTTGAGTATAAGTATGCGATTGACCAGGTAATTCTTAATCTTCCTTCGGGGAGTGTTGAGGGTGGCAAGACGCCGCTTGAGGTTGCAGCCCAAGAGCTTCTTGAGGAAACGGGATATGTTTCTGACGAGTTTGAATTTATTCAAACGACGTACGAGTACCCTTCTAAGCTGACTCACGAGCTTTCTATTGTTCGCGCTAAGAATGCCCGTAAGGTGCAGAAACCTACACATGAAGCGTCAGAATCTATTAGTGAAGTGCATTTGATTCCACCGGGTTCGGGTGAGTACGACGGTATATTTAACACGACGTACACAATTACTGCTCTTGCACCAACACTCCTAGAATTTCTTCATAAAAATACCACCTCACGTTAGGCGGTATTTTTCTTTCGTTCGACGAAATCTTTTATTGCGTCCGAGATGTCGAGGGATGGTTCCCAGCCAAGCTCGTTTTTTATGCGAGAGGCGTCTCCGGTGATATCCATAATATCAGTAGGGCGCACGCGAGATGAGTCAGTGACTGGTTTGATGTCGTGTAGCCCCATCGCTGATTTAAGGTAGTCGAGTATTTCAAAGCCTTCACGCGAAGTGCCTGAAGCGACGTTATAGGTGTCGTGTTGAAGACTCGGTGCAGTTGCAAGGAGCGTGTATGCTTTTACGATATCGCGAACATCGGTGTAGTCGCGCTTGGTTGCAAGGTTTCCAACGAGAACTTCTTGAACGCCAGATTCTTTTGCTGTGTTGAGTTGGTCGTAAAGGTCGCCAACCAGGAAGCCAGGGCCTTGGCCTGGACCAATGTGATTGAATGGACGCACAATAACTGCGTCCATTCCGTCTTCACAGTATTGTTTGATAACTTCTTCGGCATGAATTTTTCCAATTGCGTATGGTGAGTTTTGCGCAGTTTCGGAACCTTCGTTAAGCGGCATTGGTTCCGCTGGGCTGTAGAGTGCGCCAGTGCTAATTGCGACGACGCGACCTTGGAAGCCTTGCTCTTTGGCTGCACTGAGGAGGTTTTCCGTCATGGCAGCATTACCGGATTTATAGAGGTCGGGCTTGTCGAAAGATTCCGCGACTGAGGCGAGGCCGGCGAGGTGGATGATAGCGACGGCTTCGCTGAGGGTGAGTTTGTTTACGCTTTCCGAATCAAGAAGATCAGCAGCTTCGTAGGTATCGATAAAAGGAGCAACGTTAGGATTTGGCGCATTCTCACGACCAACACCGCGCACGGAAAAACCAGAGTCTTGAAGGTAGCGGGCGAGGTGTTCGCCTACGAAGCCGTTGATTCCGGTAACTACTATCTCTTTTTTCAACTCAGTCATAATGTATCACTAGTATAGCATTGCTTAGGACTACGTATACCTCTATAATGGACGTATTGTGAATTTTATACAAAAAGCCCAGAGTAAATACAATTACTCCGTTATTTTGCTGAAACAACTCGTTATTACTGACTTCAAGCTCAGGTATAAAGGCTCGTTCCTTGGATATGTATGGACACTTCTTCGGCCACTCGCATTATTTGCTGTTCTGTATGTGGTTTTCGTTCATTTCTTGAGGTTTGGATCTGATATTCCATACTTCGCTGTATACCTTTTGTTGGGTATTGTGCTTTGGAACTACTTTGTGGAAGTTACGACAAACGGTCTTTCTTCGATTGTGAGCAAGGGGGATTTGTTTCGAAAACTTTCCTTCCCGCGATATGTTGTAGTTGTGGCCGGTTCTTTTTCTGCCCTGATTAATCTTCTGATTAACCTTTTGGTAATCGGTTTGTTTATGGTTATTACCCAGGTGCCGTTTACATGGAGTCTACTCTGGATGATCCCACTTATCATTGAGTTGTTTGTTTTTGCGTTAGCAATCGCGTTCATATTGAGTGCACTCTATGTTCGATTTAGGGATGTGAATTATATCTGGGAGCTTGTTTTGCAGGCTGGATTCTACGCTACACCAATTTTGTACCCAATTACGATGGTGGTGGCTGTTTCTGCTACTTTTGCGAAGGTTATTATGCTAAATCCCGTCGCTCAAATCGTTCAGGACGCACGGTACGTTGCCGTTACTCAAGAAACAACGACGATTACTGAAATATTCAATACGCCACTTGCTCACCTTATACCTATCGCTATTGTGATTATTTCTGTTGTTATTGGTGCCGTCTACTTTAAGAAGCGGTCACCAGGATTTGCGGAGGAGATTTAAGATGAGTACCGATAAGATCGCTGTAAGTGTTACTGGTGTTTCAAAGAACTTCAAACTTCCTCACGAGCGAGCTGATAGCGTAAAGAGTCTATTTGTTAATCCATTCAACAAAAACCGCCACAGGGTTGAGGTACAGCATGCGCTAAAAAATATTTCTTTCGATATTAAAAAGGGTGAGTTTTTTGGCATTGTTGGTCGCAATGGTAGTGGAAAGAGTACACTCCTAAAGATTATCGCTGGTATATATGAGCCAACCTCAGGTACTGTTACTAAGAAGGGGAAGCTCGTTCCGTTTATTGAATTAGGCGTTGGATTTAACCCGGAGCTCACCGGGCGTGAGAATGTTTACTTGAACGGTGCCCTCCTTGGGTTTTCAAAGAAAGAAGTAGACGCTAATTATAAGAGTATTGTTGAATTCGCTGAACTCGAGCGGTTTATGGATCAGAAACTTAAGAACTACTCATCAGGTATGCAGGTTCGACTTGCATTTGCCGTAGCAACAAAGGCCCAGGCCGAGATTCTCCTTGTTGATGAGGTTCTTGCTGTTGGTGACGCTGACTTCCAACGTAAATGTTTTGACTACTTCAGGGAGCTTAAGAAAAACAAGACGACCGTTATATTCGTTACGCACGACATGAATGCAGTACGAGAGTTTTGTGACCGAGCTGTATTTATTGAGAAGAACGAGCTAATTGCTACGGGTCGCCCTGATAAGATTGCTGCAAAGTATGCACGAATGTTTATGGACGAAGCGGGCGCCGATAGTGTAACTGACTCAACGAAAGCACAGCGATGGGGTAATAACGACCTTTCTTTCACTAAGGTGCAGGTATCTCCAAAGAAACTCATCGACAAGACTGAACCGCTCGATATAACCCTAAAACTAAAAGCAAATAAATCCGTTAAGAACCCGTTAATCGGCTTTAGTGTAAAGAACGGCGCGGGTCAAATACTTGTTGCTACTAACACGAAGCTTGAAGATATTAACACAGGTGATGTGAGACAGGGAGATACTCTAGAGGTGAATTTCTCTGTACCAAACCTTTTTTCCGACGGTCAATACACGGTTGATGTTGCAGCCGAGGCAGAAGACTCGAGTCAGGCCTACGATTGGTGGGAAGAGGCGGCTCAGGTTGTGTCGTATGAGCAAAATCCAGTGCCATTTGTAACAAGCCCGTATATAAAATCCTCTATAAGTAGAAAAAGTGGGTCACCGTCTCCCACTAAATAATTTTGTAAGTGAGCAGACATCATTATGAGCTATCCGATATTCATTGAAACCTCCTCAATTACAGCTAATTCAATCAGTGGTGTAGGAAATACATTGCTAGCGATTCTACGGAATTGGAACGTAAATAGTCCTGAACTTATACCGATCCTTCTGGTTCCATACGATAAGAAGAAGAAGGTGGAATCCTACAATCTAAACCTTGAGATTAAAACGATTCCTCTGCCGGAAAAGGTTGTTAGGGGGTTGCGTCGGTATAATTTACTGCCATCGCTTGATATCTTTTACGGTAAAGGGGTGTACTTATTTCCGAACTACTGGAATTGGCCCTTGAAGAACTCTCGGTCACTAACCTACGTTTATGATGTTAGTTTTCTTGTTGATGAAAACTTTACAGACTCAAAAAATAGAAAATTTCTTACAAAGTATTTGCCGGTATGGCTCCAAAGGACAGATAGGGTCGTTACAATATCTCAACATGCTAAGTCCGAGATTATGAAGTATTATTCCGTTGATGAAAATAAAATCAACGTTGTTTATAACGGAGTGGACACAAAGCTTTTCGAGGTGGCGTCTACCCAGGAGATTGAGAAGGCAAAACAGACTTATGGTATTGAAGGTGAATATTTGCTTTTTGTGGGCAATATTGAACCTCGTAAGAATATATCGAGATTAATTGAAGCGTACAAGCAACTTCCTGGCGCCACTTCGGGCGACTATAGCTTGATCATCATTGGTGGGTATGGATGGAATAATGAGGCTATCAAAATGGACATTGAGAATGCGGTTAAGGACGGCTATAAGGTTCTTAAAGTTCAAAAGTATGTTGCCGACGAAGACCTACCAGCACTTTATTCAGGTGCTACTGCTTTAGTTCACCCAGCTCTTTACGAAGGTTTTGGAATGACTCCGCTCGAAGCGATGAGTGTCGGAACTCCTGTGGTTGTAGCTCAAAACTCCTCATTACCCGAGGTAGTGGGGGGCGCGGGCTTGTATGTTGATGCAATGAATGTCGATGATATTTCTGCTAAAATAAAGATAATACTCGAAGATCCTGGGCTTAGGGGCCGATTGAGTCGAGCCGGGAAAGAGAGAGCCCAAAAGTTTACATGGGGTAAAACAGTGGAGGGCGTAACACACTCTATCGAAGGGCTTGAAGATGAATAAAACAATAAGTTATGCGCAAAACCGAGAAGACCTGATTTTGGCAGGCTTCTTTGATTTAGAAAAACCAGGATTTTATGTTGATGTTGGAGCCAATAGTCCGGAGGTAGATTCCGTGACGAAGCTTTTCTATGAACATGGATGGAGCGGTGTAAACATTGAGCCTATAAAAAGGCACTTTCTTGATATAGAGAGGTTGCGCCCTAGAGATACCAACTTGAATATTGGTATTTCGGATAAACCTGGTAAATTAAATCTTCGCGAGTATGATGGCACTGGACTTTCTACGTTCTCAAGCGACATGAAGGAAGAGCACGAAAACAACCCAAACCACTTTACTGAGCATTATAATGACTACGACGTTGAGGTGAAGACACTCAAGAAGGCTCTAGAGAGTGTCAAAGTGACCTCGATTGATTTTATGAAAATCGATGTTGAGGGATTTGAGCGAGAAGTTTTAATTGGGAATGACTGGGAGGTGTTTAGGCCTCAGGTTATTTGTATTGAAGCTAATCACATCCATAACGATTGGCATGCTATTCTTAAGGATAACGAATACGAGAAAGTATTTTTCGATGGACTGAACGAGTATTTTGCCGATACTCGAAAAGAGGGGTTGAAGGATAGATTTTCGTACGTTGATGCCGTAATTTCCAAAGAACCCATCGTTAACTATCGGATGCTTGATGAGATTGAAGTTGGCCGGAAGGCCCAAGATGACCTTACGAGTCTGCAGACTGAGATTGAGCTAAAGAATCAGCAGATTGCGCACCTAGAGGCAACGCTTAGTGAGGTGTTGCCGTTACGCCGCCACTTCAAACGACAACTCAAGAGTAAGCTTAAAAATATTAACAACAAGATAACCAATAAGCTCAATCCAGTACGACCATATGAGCCGACTGAGGCAAAAGAGAACAATAGTCTAAATAGTCTTATTGATTACGATAAGGCTAACTTCGCTAAGTTTAAAGAATATTCAAAGATACCACCTCTTACTAAAGCTTACAATTCCACAAAAGATCGTGCGTTTCGTGCGCTGAGTAAGTTATTAAGGATTGCAAAAGTATGACACGAAGACTAATTATTGATGGCCAAGTTTTTCAGACTCCTGCGTGGCATCGTGGTATGGGGAAATATTCGGCTGAATTGATTGCGGTGCTTGAGAAGCTTAATGGCCAAAATGAACACTGGGATGCGATTGAGATCATGCTTTCTTCGAAGATTACTTTGGCTGAAGATGTTATAAAGACGCTTGAAGCAAAGATGGAAAACCCCCGATTTACCTACGTTGATCTTAAACGTGATGAGATTACTAATGCGCAGGGTGTAATGCGCTATAACCGAAAATCTATCAATAAGTATATTGATACGATTTTAGAAGAGCAGCCTGAATCGCAGATAGACTTTCTCGTTCTATCTCCAATGCAGGGCGGTATCTGTAGTGTGTTTCCATCGGATGGTCGCGTTAAAAAGTCGGTGGTTTTTTACGACATTATCCCTTTTATGTTCCATGAAATTTATCTAAGGAATGGTATTGCCGAGATTGAGAATCTCACAAAGCTGACCGAACTACTCCGCGCGAATACTTACCTAGCCATCTCGAAGACTGCCGCGAACGACCTGGCGGTATATCTTGGTATCGATCCTTCAAGAATCTGCACTATTGACGGGGGTCCTATTGCACATGATGCAAAAAGTAAGAAAATGGATATTCCGAAGCCGTTCATCCTAATGCCTACAGGGAATGACTATCGAAAAAATAACCGCCTAGGAATCGTCGGGTTTAGCGAGTTTAATAAGGCGCACAATGACGCCTATACGCTTGTTATTACTTCCACCTTTGACCCGGACCAAATCATTGAATTGTCAAAGATTGATAAGAACGTAGTATTTACGGGAAACATTAGCGGCAGCGAGCTCAACTACTTGTTTGAAGAGTGTGAAGCACTGCTTTTCCCAAGCGAATATGAAGGACTTGGTCTTCCGGTGCTTGAGGCGATGGAAAAGAATAAGCCGATTGCTTGTTCCGACATCAGTGTCTTCAGGGAGATATCTCGAACATCGCTTCATTTCTTTGATCAAACAAAGGGTACGTCGATTGCAGGTGCGCTTTCTCAGGCCGTGCAATCAAAGGTAGAAACGGCGGTGTATAAGAAGGTTCTTGCGAAATACACTTGGGAGAAGACAGGGGAAGCGACAATAAAAGCGATTAAGAACGCTTCGTTGGATGAGTTCTCGGTACGAAAAAAGATTACCGTGGTTGGCCCCTCTCCATTAGTTGATAGTCCAATTGCACGTACGATGCAGAGGATTCACTCCGAGCTGTCTCGTCGTTATGAGGCACGCTATCTTTTAGATGGATCGCAGATAGCACCCGTTGCGCCTCGTCCAAATATGTTTACATACGTTAAGGGTACGGAGGTAATTGCGGGACGTGCGCAGGTAAGCGTCGATGACAGTGAGACGGTCGTTTATCATATAGACAACTCGGCTCAAAATTCAAAGACTTTATTTACGGCGCTCGCAAAACCTGGAATTGTAATTCTACATTCATTGGATCTTTCTGAAGCATGGGGAGGCCTTAAAGACACTCTCGCGATTATACCGCAAGAGCGTTACGACGCCGAGATCGCGTTCGATAACGAATATGGAGTACCTGGTACACGTCTTATAAGTTCGCTTATTGCACGTCAAAAGGCGGTTGTAGTGTTTAGCGATACGGCAAAGAAGCACGTAGAAGGTATAGCAAAGAAGCTGTCGGTACAGGTGCGAGTGGTTGTCGCTAACTTCCCTGTTAGCTCGCTTGTGTACGAAGAAATAATTCCTAAAAAAACAGGAGTAATAGCGGCGATAAATCCGGCAAACGATGGACATGGGGTGTCACTTTTCGCTGATGTTCGAGTTGGTGATTTGAAAAAAACGGTCATTTCAACCGATAGGGCAACTGACCGTGTTGCGCCTAGTCACCGTTTGGAGCTTACGAAAGTCTCTGGCGATCGACAATTCGAAGATGCATTGAGCCGTCTATCAATTAGCTTCTCCGACAGTAAATTGGGTGATGTAGAGACACTGGAGGCTGCGCGCTATGCTGTTGTTCCTTCTTACCTAAAGACTAAAGATAGGTACCTCTCTGGCCAGCTTAATAAACAAAACATACTGGATGGCGCGAACGATTTCCATACGTTTATTTCTAACTATGAAAATGAAGAAAGTAAGCTATCGATTCATGAGGAGCTTAGGGCGCTAGCTGTGCAGAATCATTCGTATCGAGCGTTTGTTAAATTGCTTGGCGATGTAATTGATGAAGAGGAGAGTGATGAGTAGATTGGTAATTGATATTACCCAGCTTGTAAGGTGGCAGGGGCGACTAACGGGTATTCCGCGTGTGATGAACGAGTTTGCACGACGATTTACCGACAATTCCGTAGATGAAGTAGTTTTTGTTGAGTGGGATTCGCCTAAAGGGGTACTTCTCGAGGTTGGAGAGGATGAGTTATGGGGTCGTAGGCAGAAGAATGTCGAGGTACTAAATCAGCCCCTAGCCGCTAGTAGGGGTGGTGCTAAGCAGCGCATAAAGGGCATTGCGCGACGTGTTTATTCGGTATCTCCAGAACCTGCTAAGAAACTCGCGAGAAACATTAAAGGATCTCTTTTGGCGCAGCAGGGTCCCGTAGAAGGTTTCAGCTTTGAGGGCGGTGATAAGCTCTTTGTTTTATGGGGGGAATGGTCTGACGAATCCTATAGGCACTATCTTCTGGATGTTGTCACGAATACTGGTGTACATCTCTATCAGATGGTGTACGATATGCTCCCGTTAGTAACACCTCAGTACTCATCCCACTCTACGGAAGGGTTAACGCATTACGTTAATGAAGTGTACCCGCTTTGCGAGAAATTAATTTCAATATCCGAATACACCAAAAAGGATCTCGTTGAATGGCTTACGGCTCGAAACCTGCGCGTTCCGGAAATTGAAGTAATTCGTCTAGGTGAGGACTTCGTAAAGGCGCAAGTAAAACAGCCTGAGCACGAATTCTTTACTACAAAGCTTCCTTATATTGTATGTGTTGGTACGATTGAGTCTCGAAAAAACCACACACTCCTGTATTACAGCTATAAGCTTGCTAAAGCTCGTGCAATTGAGCTCCCTAAATTAGTAATTGTAGGGCGTAGGGGTTGGCTTACTGAGAATATTTATGAACTCATGATTAATGATCCCGAGACGAAAGATTCGTTTGTCTTTTTGCACGATGCAAGCGACGAAGAGCTCTCTTGGCTGTATGAGAATGCGCTCTTCAGTATTTACCCAAGTCACTATGAAGGTTGGGGGCTTCCTGTGGCAGAGAGCCTGGTGCACGGCGTACCGAGCATCGCAAGTAACACGAGTAGCATTCCTGAGATTGCCGGTGATTTAATTCAATATTTCTCGCCAAACTCAACAGATGAATGCCTGGCTGCGATTCAACACTTGCTCAAAAAAGATAACCTAAAGGACGCCAAGCAAAAGGCAGGAAGATATCACTCGATGAGCTGGGACGAGACATTCGAGCAGATAAAAGGTATTATAGAGGGTGATGGTAAGTAAATTAAGAGTACTTCACTATAGCACGCACAATGAAGATTGCGGCATAGGGAAATATAACGAGCAATTTCATTTAGCTATGTCTGAGACATCCGCTGAATCTGTTGAGAATGAGTTTTTTTCTTATTCGCCAAATGTTACTAAAAAAATGACACACGACCAATTTAGTGGTGTGTTAAAAGAACTTAAGCGAAAACTAAAACAATTCGATATTCTTCACATTCAACACGAGATATCATTCTATTATCACGACGAGTTGGGGCGCATTGTTGATCTAGCTAAGTCGATGCATAAAAAGGTCATTTTTACGGTTCATACCGCTCCTGACGCACAGTTTAAGAAGCCGGGTCTTCATGGGCTTGGGCCACGAAGTCTTGTTAAATACGCTCGTGAGATACGTACGGCTCGTAAGTTTGACGCTACTCATATTGATCCAATGCGCAAGGCACACCTAGTATTGGTTCATAACGCTAATATCAAGAGTAGCCTTGTTGCTCATGGCGTTGCTGAATCTAAAGTTCGGATTATTCCGTTACCGGTACCTAATATTGTGCTCGGCAATGATAGTACTGAGATTAGGACTGCGCTTCATTATAAGGACGGGGATATCATTATGGGCACCGTGGGCTTTGTATCGAAGACCAAAGGTGTTCTAGAGTCAGTGAAAAGCCTATCTTTCCTGCCGGATAACTACAAACTCGCTATTATTGGCGGTGTTCATCCAAATGGCGGCGGAGAAGAATATCTCAACGACGTGTGCGATTTAATCGTAGAACGTGGTCTTGAGGAGAGGGTGTATATCACCGGTTTTGTCCAAGAAGACGACAGACTTAATGCGCTTGTTCGCGAGTGTGACGTTTGTGTATATCCATACGACAATAAATACTACAAGTATGTTTCTTCAGCGGCACTTAATAACTCAATCGCTAACCACATCCCTGCTATCGTCTACCCTACAGTACCATTTATTGAGATGAATAGAGATGGTACGATTGCTATCTGTAAGTCTGCTAATTACTATGAACTTGCTCGATATGTACGTGAGGCAGATTACAGTCTACTAGCTGAGCGATCAGCAAAATATGCAGAAGAATATAGTTATTCGGTCGAGTCTCTTAAGCTCGTTGAAGTTTATCAAGAGCTAGCCCGCCTTTAATAGTTGGTAAGCTAGTTTACTTTGATGGTCCAGTGGAGGCCGATATCTTGCATCCAACTTACACCTTCGATAACGGGGCGGAAGTATTCATTCGCAGTTACTGAGGTGTTAGGTGTTTTTACAGAGAATTCAAAAGTACCAGTTTGACCGGGAAGGATAGTCGATTCTTTGAGTCGAGCTGCCCGGTTGTTACTAATCCATGACGTGTCATAGAAGCTACTTATGCGGTCGTTAGGGCTACTTGTGCCAAGGTATACATTTTGCTGCTGCCAGGCGATACCACTAGTGTTCTTTGCTTTCAACTGAAGATAGTAGGTGGTGTTGCGTGCTAGACCGGCAGAAGGATCGATACTTGTCGTACGATTCGCGTTACTGTGCGCAGATTGTCCTGCGTATTCCCAGGTATCCGAAGCGGTCGTGAAGGTGAATGGCTGGTGCATACCAAGATCGTTCATCCATGTAACACCTTCAACAACAGGCTGGAAATACTCCTTCATTGTAGTGCCGTTTGTTTTATAAGGGCTGGTAATCCAGAATTCAAATGTCCCTGTAGCGCCTGGCGCGACAGAAGCTTCTTTTAGTAAAGCCGGCCTATTATTTGATACCCATGTCGCATCATAGAACTCACTTGTGCGATTATACGGGGCGCTTGTACCGAGACGTACGGGATTAGAGCCACTATTAGCCCAGGTGGTGTTCCCGGTGTTGCGTACCTGGATTGATATAAATGCACGTGACGCGTTTGTCGTCTGGCTTGTGTTGAACGACGTAGTCTTATTACTATCGGTGTAGATTTGTTGAGAAATTATATTCCACAGAGGGGTGGGTGGGATTACTGTGAGTGGCCAGTGGAATCCAATATCGTTCATCCACGAAGTACCTTCAACTACCGGGAGGAAATATTCTTTATATGTCCCAAAAGTTGATGGTGTTTTAATGGCAAACTCGAACGTACCCGTGAGGCCAGGTGCTACGCTAGCTTCTTTTGTAACTCCTGCGCGGTTAGGGCTTATCCAGGTCTGGCTGTCGAACATTGATGACGAACGATCAGCAGGGCTATTTGTTCCGAGTCTTACAGGATTTGAACCACTATTTACCCAGGATGTATTACCAATGTTTCTTGCGATAATTTTTGCGTAGTAGGTGGTTCCTGGTGATAAGGCACTGACGTTGACGGGTTGAGTCCTGGCGATATCAGAGTATAGTTCTTGTGATTGAGCCTGCCATCGAGCGGTTGGAGGGAGTGCTGTAAGCTGCCAAAAGAATCCAATATCTGAAAACCACTCTTTGCCCTCTGCTACCAGGTTGAAACTCTCCCTGAAAGTTCCGGTTGTAGGTAGAGCTCCCTTAAACTCAAAGGTTCCAGTCTGACCAGGCGCTACACTGGCTTCAATTAACGTTGTTGCACGGTCACAAGTTCCCCAGGTGTTATTACAGAGACTACTCGAACGGTTGGATGGGTTGATTGTCGCAAGTCTTACTGGATTATTACCAGAGTTTGTCCATGTGCTATTTCCGGTATTAATAGCTCGCACGCGGAAGTAGTAGTCGGTATTTGGTGCGAGTACTGAGGTATTTGCATTTGTCGTTCGTGCACTATCCGTGAATACTTCCTGGCTCGAAAGGGACCATGCATAGTCTGCTCCACGAGTACCACCGTACCAATCACTGAAGATTCTCCAAAAGTTCCTATTACCATAGGCGCTACATCCGTCTCCAGTTCCATACATATTGTTAAGTGCTGCCTGGTTTGGCTGATACGGGGTGTAGGTGTAAAGCGCGGCGGTTGCTTTATTTTCAATATAAACATTTGAGCCACCGCAGTTGGTCTGGACTACATTCCATAATATATTGTTGTTTTGGTATGGCTTTTTGTATGACCACCAAGATTGCGTCATGTTGTCCAGATAATATCGCAGAAGAGCGGCAGCCTCAGAAATCTGAATTGAAAAACCTGCATAGTTTTCATCACATTTTGCACTGCCGCCAGGGCCACTATCCGGACAGTGCGCGCCCATTGCATAGCGGTATTGTTTTAGAAATGGCCAGTCGTCGCTAGTGAGTGGACCTGCCGACTCGGTGTGTAGTTTAATGAGAAGCACTCGGGGGCTAATATTGTATCTTTGAGCTGCATCCCAAATAAGTTCTGCTGCACTTTTCGCGCCACTTGGAATTGGCTTACCGCCGTAATTATTAGCGGGCATTCCTGGTCCAGGTGAAGTCTTAGGTACTTCATAATAGTCTTTTAGGCATGTGAATGGAGCTGGGTTTCCGTTTGCGGCACCATACTGAGCGCGCGTGCCTCCACCTAGTTCAGAGGTTGAGGTACCGTTTGTGTCGCATCGACCTGAAACGCTGCCGCTATTACCACCTGTGCCAACCTTTGTATTTAGGAAATTCTGAATCTCTGCGACGGACATTGCGTCTTTCTTTGTGAAAATCGAGTCATCAATAATGCGACCCGCTTTCCAATCTGTGGCCGTAACCGCAGAAGCGGGTTGTGTAAGTAGCATCATAGAACTTGACATTGCTACTGCTACTGTTACTGCAACTGTCAGCAGAAAGAGGGAGATTCTTTTCATTAACGTACGTCCACTGTTGCTTGCTTTGTTACAGTTACGCCCTTTGATTCAACGGTAAGTTCGAGTGCCCAGTCTCCTGCAGGTAATTCGTATTTATTGATGCTAAATCCTGCACATGTCGAATACTCTTGCTGGTAAATAACATCTGCCGTTTTGGAAGTAGTGTTTGAACCGTTTGTAATTTTTAACGTACATTTGCCGTCGCTATATCCATGAAGTTGCGTCAATACGGTTAATGTATCGTCACTTTGTTCGGTCTTCATAGTCACATCGTTAGAGTCGCCAGAGGGTTCTCCGTTGTAGGTATTGTCATTATTTTCAATGAAGTTTTGCTTGGCATCGTTATTTTTTTCAACTTCCTCCGGACTTACGTAATCTGGGGAAGAGTCGGAGGTCGTGTCATTAAAAGGCCAGAGGCTAAGCTGCTTGGCTGAAACTCCATATGCCAATCCAAATATAATAAGGATGGCAACCGTAAGTATTAAAGGCTTGAGTGGAAACTGTTTTTTTTGCTGCTGTCTATTCATGGTTCGGAGTACCGCTTATGTATATAGTATAATACATTTTCACCACTGTCGCAACACGGGAGGCGTTCAGAATGTAGTGTTATTTACCGGGCTCGAAATGTTCGATTTCGAACGTCATCGTTATAAATCCATAACTCAATTGGTGCTGAGCCGGCTGGGTTGTCTATTGGTACGATTTTGGCGGGCTGTCCGTAAATTGAGTTAAGCTTCTCGTTGGTACAGCCAGTCCAATATTGAGCGTCAAGTCCAGTTCGGTCAACAAGTAGTGCGGTAGGTGTTCCGTCTTCTTGGTACCATGATAGCCGCGTGTTATGGGTCATGTATTGATTACATTTCAAGATTGAGGCGTATTTAATTTTATTTTCAGACCAGAATCGCACAGTTGACCCTAGGGTATCTCCAGATAAGATGAAGCTAACTTTATTTGTCAGAGCGGCTTCTTTCACGTTCTCTATTACTTTACGGCTGTTTTGTGCATAGCTTTCGATGCGCTGAAAGCTTGATGTGATAGAGGGAGCGGAGATAATAATTGAGCTAATAATAACGATAACTATCGTGGCCCTTACCTTAGAATTATAAAAATTATCAATTACAACACAGATACCGGCAATAATTAAGAATGGGAGTAGTGTTATATAGCGTTCATTTGATGCATTTACTAGCGAACCATTATCCATTGCTACCAAAGCAAGCCCTGAAACTATGTAGGCAAAGAATGTAAAAATAAAACTTAAGAACAGGGTCGAGAGAACAAAGTTGTTGTTAGTGTTCACCTCAGATTTTCTGTAGTAATCCCGACAAGTTTTTATGAATATATAAGCCAACCCAGCGATACCAACAAAAACAAGCGCGAGATTAACGAAATAAATAGCATTCTGTATTTCAATGAACCTATTTCCTATATCAGCACCTGAGAGCCTAAATAGCTGATCGATCGCGTGTGATAAGGCTGGAAAGAACTGCTCAAACGGTATGATTTTCGCATCAAACGATTCGGCAAAATAGAGTTCGGCAATTCCAGTAAAGGCTATTAGTTTTCTAGTTATGATAGAAGCGAATACTATCGCTAATACGTACAGAAATGCATATGCGACTTTGCGATTAATTTTTTGTGACTGCAAAGAGTAGGCGATGAGCATTGCAAGTACGGGTATAGCAAATGCATAGAGCATAAAGCTATCACCCGCAACCGCCAATATGAAGAGTATGGTTATTAGTGCTGCTAGGGTTATCCGCTTCCTTGTGAATTTTACTGACCTTAAATACTGACCGATTATCAATATTAAGGCTAGACCAATAGGGTACTCAATGTTTCGGATGGTTGTTTCTGTGAAGTTTGTTTGCATTAGCACAGAACTAAGCAGGAAGGCAGATGCTAAGCTGAATATCAAAGGTAAGAATTTTTTACCAAAGATATTTATTAATAATAGGCACCATAAGCCTACGCTAAATAAAACTAGTGAGAAGTTAACAATAAAAAGAGTTACTGGATTATATGGCAGAATGGCTTGAATAATAAACAGCGGAAATTTAAGAATATTTGTGTGGCCACCGGGTAAAACGGTGTCATGCAGATGAAAGTCCTGAACAAGATAGGGGTACAGGATTGCATCCTGCACGTTCCCGAAAAAAATGTTTGAATACCAAGAGAAGTAAAAGATTGAACCAAGAAGTAAAAGTGAAGGCAATATGTACTGTAAGTACTTAAGAAAATTGTTAGTTGCTACCTTTTTTAGTTTCTTGGTCATTTCTTTTTCGAGCCTCGCACCGACTCTATCCCGTAGAGGGGTCGATCCTGTACTTCGGTGTAAATCCTTCCGATATAACTACCGAGCACTCCAAGCATGATAAGTTGAATACCCCCGACGAAGAAAATACTAATCACGGTAAAAGTCCATCCTTCAACTACAAATTGCGGAGCGAACAGCCTGATTATGAGAGCATATATAATACCAAGCACACTAAGGGTTGCGATTGAATAGCCAAGGCGACTTATCGCCTTAAGTGGTGCGCTCGAAAAGCTGAAAATGCCATCGGCTGCAAATTTTAACATTTTCTTTAATGGATATCCGGTAACGCCTGCGTGTCGCTCGTCTCTGTCAAATTGAACAGCAACTTGCTTGAAGCCTACATAGCTAACCATACCCCTTAGGAATCGGCTATGTTCCTTGAATTTGCGTAACTGATCAACAACCTTGCGATCGATGAGTCGGAAGTCGCCCGTGTTGCGTGGAATATCGATATCCGCAATTCGTTGTAAGAACCTATAGAATATATCAGCGGTAAATTTTTTAAACCAAGAGTCTTTTCTGCTTCGTCGTTGCGCATATACAACATCAAAGCCTTTTTCCCACTCTTTAATTAGATCAAGGCTTACTTTGGGAGGATCCTGCATATCAGAATCCATGATGATCACCGCATCACCTTGTGCGTAGTCAAGGCCGGCAGTAACTGCAATCTGATGGCCATAATTTCTAGCAAAATTGATGACAGTTATTCGCGGGTCCTTTTTCTGAATTTTCCAGAGCTTGTCGAGGGAGTTATCACGACTACCATCATTAATAAAGATAAATTCTAGGTCATACTTATTTATAATGGGTTTGATCGTTGAGCTGATAGTTTTGTACAAGAGATCGATGTTGTCGGACTCATTGTAAATAGGGAATATGTAGCTAATTTTTTTCATCGAAGGTCCTTTTTTGTAATTGTCCTATAAAACACAATGTAGATTAACAGTATAATAGGTAACAGTTGAAGAATAGGCAATAGGCTCATAGGTATAGGGGAGGGTAGCCCAAAGAGAAAAGGAAGGTAACTACATACAGCCGTAATTTGCAGCACAAGTGCAATATAAAAGAATCGCCAAGGTAATGTAAATGCCAGAACGAACACAAAAATTTCTGCTGCAAAGAAGTATCTTTCATGCATCTGTGGTAACAATAAGGGTATAACTATTAAGAATAGGGATGCTAGAGCCAGAAGACTTCTTTTATTCGTATTATTTAATAGCATTAGACTTGCGAGAATTAAGGCGATAGTAACGGCCATGCAGGTCACTAGACCAGCCTGATTGAATATCGAGAAGTATTCATTTGGAATCCATTGGTAAAAGTTCGGGGCGTTCAGCGTTAAGGACTGGTATGTACCGTTTTGTTGAATGTATGTCCCTAATAACGACCCTATTGATCTTCCGGCAAATAACGCAGGTGCAAGACTTATAAAGAATATAACTACTGATAGTAGAGGGGCTAAAAGCTCCTTTATATTTTTTGGTTTTGTTGCTAAGAAGAGGTAGCCGATAAAGGGAAGAAAGAAAATCGCTTGAAGCTTGAACGATAGGGCTATCCCCCAGAAAATCCAAGTTAAGTATGTATTTTTCTTAAGAACACCCCAGAAGCTTAATAGAAGAAAGGAAGTGAAGATGACGTCGCATTGACCCCATACTGCTCCGTTCAGAAGGACCGTAGGCAAGAACAGAGAGGCCGCACCTGCGATAATCGGAGTAAAACTATTTTTTGTAAACTGCCTGATGACTAAATATATTGAGAATGCTAAAAGGAAGTCGAATGCTATAGATATAGATTTTACCGCGATAATATTTTCGATTTGAAAATTACTTAGTAAAAATAATATGTAGAGGTACGGGGGGTTGTAATTAGCAAACGCCTCTCTGAATGCTACAAAGCCGTGCTGAGCGAGATGGTCATACCAAGGACTTAGGAAGAGTTGATAGTCAATTGACTGATAACTTGCCAGAGATATGCGCAGTATAAGAGCAAGGAGTACCAAGCTGCTCATTCCAACAGTAAATATAAGCTTTTTTGATTGCAACATATTTCATCCAATTATACTATTAATCAGATGGGTATCAAAGAAGTGTTCGAATGGGTGTATGTAAAGCGAAAACTTTTTGCATTTGCATGCATTATCATTATTGCTGTTTTTGTCAGGTTATTTGGATTCGGCGGTATACCAGGCGGACTTAACCAGGATGAGATTTCGGCGGGTTATGAGGCCTACTCTCTAGTAACGACAGGTGCAGATAGATGGGGCAACATATACCCCGCCTACTTCCCTTCATGGGGTTCTGGGCAGAATGTCCTCTACTCCTATTTATCAATTCCGTTTATTGCAATCTTCGGGATGAATGAAATATCTGTTCGATTGCTCGCGCTTTTTATTGGTATTTTCACGGTTATCCTCCTGTATGCAACAGTAACTAGGGTCTATGGTACAAGGGTTGGCTTGATGGCAAGCTTTATTTTAGCTATTAGTCCTTGGCACGTCATGGCATCTCGTTGGGGTCTTGAGTCTAATCTTCTCCCATTCTTTATTTTGTTAGGGTTATACCTATTCGTTAGACTAGTGCAAAGCGTACCGTCCCGCAGATCGAATTTTTTTGGTGTATTTGCATTGGTTCCTTTCGCCCTGGCCCTATACGCTTATGGTATAGGTTTTCTTGTAGTCTTCCCTCTACTTCTTATTCTAGTGTTGGCGAATATTAAAACCCTAATTACTCGAATGAAACTTTGGATATGTGCGCTTGGCATGTTCTTGATAGTTAGCCTGCCTTTTTTGTTGTTTATGTTAAAGAACTATATAATAAAGAGCTCTTTTGGTTTTGAGCAGTACCTCCCGATAACCATACCTTTACTTCCTTCAACAAGACTCAGCGAGACGTCGAGCAATGTTTTAGCTAGTAATGCGGGGTTTGTTCTACAGGGTTTTAATGATCATCTGATTTGGAATGCCGTCCCAGGGTATCTGCCTTTATCGATTGGAGTGCTTGTATTGGCATTTGTGGGGGTAATCCTTGTTTTGTTGAGAAAAGCGAAGAATGTATTGGGCTGGAAAGTCGATCCATTTCTTGTTTGGTTAATATGTTGTATGCCATTATTTTTCATAGTCTCATTGAATATCAACAGGGCAAACGCTATATATATTCCACTAATTGTCCTGGCTGCGTTAGCGGCAGTGTATATATACGAGCGTATTTCCGCGGTAGTATTTAGAAGAATCTTTATCGGTGCGTTCTTTTTGTATATGGCATTTACATGCGTAGGTGCTTTGCTATTTTATCTCGGACCTTCGTACTCGGAGTTGTCAAAACAGAGCTTTAGTCGGTCGCTAGATGTTGCACTACCTAAGGCGAGTGAATTATCCAATAAGGGCAGGCTCTATGTAACTGAGTCGATTCCACTAAATTACGTGCAGACACTTTGGTATATGAAGGTGCCGCCGGCCACTTTTCAGCTATATCATCCAACATTCAATAGTAATAATTTCCAGCACTACATCTTCAAGGAATCTGATACTAAGGATGTAGATAATTTGTTTTACATAGTGCGGTTAGGGGATAAAGTGCCATGTAGACAAGGAGAGACGTTGCAAACTATTGACCAGTGGGTAATAGGCCGCTGTATTAAGGGGTAGAACCTGTTTGGAGCAGGTAGGCTACACGACATGTTAAAATGGAAGAATGATTACCGTAATAATTGCCGGTGGCTCAGGCACCCGTCTGTGGCCCCTATCAACAAGTGACTATCCGAAACATCTACTTAAGTTAACAGGCGATCGCAGCCTCCTCCAGTCTGCCTACGACCGCGCAAAGCGTGTCGGGGATACTGTCTATGTTGTGACTGAAGCAAGTCACTCGCAGCACGTTAAAGATCAACTTCCTGAACTTCCTGAGGATCACTTCTTGATTGAACCGGGTCGCCGCGGTACGGGTAACTGTATTGTGTTTGCGCTTGACGTTATTAGTCGTACTCGCGACCACGATGAGCCAATTGCATTCGTGCACTCAGATCACAGCATTCGTGACGTAGAAGGCTACGTTCGTTCACTTCAAACAGCTGCTAAGGCATCGACCGACACGAACAAGGTAACGCTTATTGGCATTGAACCAACTTTCCCAGCTACAGGCTTTGGCTACATCGAACGTGATGGCGAGCTTGAAAATACGGGCGCTTACAATATTGAATCATTTAAGGAAAAGCCAGACTTCGCAACCGCCGAAGAATACATGCGTGCTGGTCACTACCTTTGGAACTGTGGCTACTTTGTAGGTTCAGTAAATACCTTCCTGTCAGAAATCCGTGCAGTGGCACCTGACCTTACTGAAAGCTTCGACCGTCTTTCTGCTGTTGTAACGACGCCTTCTGATGAATACAACGAAACGTATCTTTCATTTGAAGACCTCGTGATTGATTACTGTCTTGCGGAGCGTTCACACAACCTTGCGGTTGTTCCTGCAAACTTTGACTGGATGGATATTGGTTCATTTAAAGATCTTCACGAAGCAAACGTTATCGACGATAAGGGAAACTTCTTAAAGGGTGGTCACATCTACGAAGACGACATTGAAAATGTCTACGTGCAAAACGAGGAAGAGAAGCCAGTAGTAGTAATTGGTCTTGATAATATCGTTGTAATCAATACACCGAATGGTATTTTGGTAGCTCGCAAAGACCTAAGCCAAAAGGTTAAGGATGCAGTGGGCCGCATTAAAGCAGACCAGGAGAAGTAAGTGAAGAAAGTACTCGCATTCGACCTCGACGACACCCTCGCCGTTACAAAATCACCAATCAGCGACAGGATGTCGGAATTGCTCGGCCAATTGCTCGATAATTTTGACGTCTGTATTATTTCTGGTGGTCGTTTTGAGCAATTTAAAACCCAAGTCATTGATAGGATTCATGTTGAGCCCCGCAGGCTCAGTCGCCTTCATCTAATGCCCACTTGTGGTACCCGTTACTATCGCTACGACGAGCTTGATGAAGAGTGGCGCCAACAATACGCTGAAGACCTCACTAATGAGCAGAAGCAACTCATTCAAGACGTACTTGAAGCTTCTGCAAAAGAACTTGGTTTATGGGAAGCGAAACCGGCCGGTGATATTATTGAAGATCGTGGAAGCCAAATTACTTTTTCTGCACTTGGTCAAAAAGCAACGCCTGAAGATAAGTATGCGTGGGATCCGGACGGGACGAAAAAGGCATCGCTTCGTGATTTAGCGGCACAGTCACTGCCCGGACTTGAGGTTCGTACGGGGGGATCAACTTCTATCGATGTTACTCGCGAAGGTATCGACAAGGCCTACGGTATGCAGAAGCTTATCGACGAGCTTGATATTAATAAGGATGACATTCTTTTCTTCGGCGATAAGCTAGAGGAGGGAGGTAACGATTACCCTGTAAAGGCGATGGGCATTGACAGTCTTGACGTAGGTGAGTGGGAAGATACTGCACATCGACTTGAGTCTATACTTGCGGTAATCAAGCAGGGAAGTTCGCTGTAAAAAACACCTCTAGCCTAAGGGTGTCTTATCTACGTATTAAATAACAAAATTAATAAAAAGCAAATAAAGAGGCTAGGCGCGAGGTGAATGGTCCTCGACAATTTTTCGCAGCTTGGTTGCAAAGAAGCCCTTATCAAATCGCTTTGCTTTGCGATGCAGAGTCGCTGGTAAGAATTTCATAGTTTCAAATCGCCTCATTGCCTCCACCAGGCTCTCTACGGTCTGTTCTTCAAAGAATACGCCCGTCTCCCCATCTTGGACGATATCGAGCGCACCACCCTTCTTATACGCAATCACGGGTGTTCCAGCGGCTAGTGCTTCTACGGCCGAAATACCAAAGTCTTCTTCGTTGGGGAAAAGAAAGGCCTTTGAGCTTTGAGCAAGTTTCACGAGTTCTTTATCACTTACGCGCCCGACAAATTTTACGGTCGGTCCAGCCAGTGATTTTAGCCGTTCGGTATCGGGGCCCATTCCGGCAATTGTTAAAGGGGCCTTTAATGTGTTAGCGGCTTTAATCGCCAGGTCGAAGCGCTTGTAGGGGACATGGCGCCCCCAAATCACATAGCCACTGCGCTCCCCTTTTGGCGGCGGTGTAAAACGTGCCACATCAACAGGCGGGTAAATAACGGTGCTTGGTTTGTTGTAATACTCTTTGATACGTGCTTGAGTGACGGTAGAGTTCGCAACAAAAACATCAATTCCTTCGACCGATTCAAGGTCGCGCTTACGCATTTTTTTTACGAAAAAGGGAATGACCGGGCGAATAAATGGAGTGAGTGCACCAAACGTAAATTCATTCTTAAATTCCTCGTAGTGGCTCCAGTAATACCGGGGTGGAGTATGAATGTAGGCAATGTGTACCTGGCCTTTACGGGTTTTGCGGACCGACTTTGCCTCCGCGCTTGAACTGGAAATAATGATATCGAATTCAGACAGGTCGAGGTCGCGAAAGGCTTGGGCACGAAACACCGGCCAGAGTATGTGCTTGTAGCGAAGCTTTTCGGGAATACTGGTCTGAAGCTTTGTGGTACGCACGTCGATATTTTTAAACGCGGGCATCTTCTCTTTGTCATATACAGAGGTATAAATAGGTGCGCGGGGAAAGAGTTTGTGAATTTCAAGGACGAGTGGTTCGGCACCACCCATATTTGTCAGCCAGTCATGCACAATTGCAATTTTAGGAGCTTTCGCCATTCCCTACTTCGCTCCCCGACCTCTAATAACAGCCCAGACGGTCTTAAAAAGAATTTTGATATCAAGCCAGAAGGTCCAGTTTTGCGCGTAGAAAAGTTCGAGTTCGATGCGGTCTTCAAAACTTAGTTCGCTCCGGCCAGACACTTGCCATAACCCGGTCATACCAGACTTTACGCTGTGCAGCAGGGCAGTACGACCCTTTGCCATTTTTACTTCTTGAGGGAGGATTGGGCGCGGGCCAACCAGGCTAATGTCACCCTTAAGCACGTTGAAGATTTGAGGGAGCTCGTCGATTGATGAAGCGCGTAGAAACCGGCCGAAGCCGGTGATGCGCGGGTCATGTTCAACCTTACGATATTTCTCGTATTCAAGAGCGAGGTCTTCACGGCCCATTTCACGGAATTCTTCAGCAGCATCTTTGCCCCCATACTTTGCCCCCATACTGCGAAACTTAATAAGTCCTATTGGTTGCGAGAAGCGACTGAGGCGTTTGCTTATGTAGAAGGCCGGGCCAGGATTAGTAAGCTTAAGGATGACAATAATAATGAAAAAAAATGGCAGAAGAATAATACTTCCGATAAGACTGAAAATGAAGTCGAAGATGCGTTTTACGATTGAACCCCAACCCACGAGCGGTGTTTGGTAGACGGTAATCATAGGGTAGCCGAGGAAGACATCAACGGTGTTCTTTCCAGAGTAGAATTCGGATTCGGCCGGGATGAAGCTATAGTCAATGTGGTTTGCCTGGGCGGCGTTTAGGATAGCTTGGTTGCGGTCAGGGTTTTCGTAGAGGTCGGTTTGAATAATGCTTGTCACGCCGAGTTCTTTGATTTGTTTCAACGCAGCTTCTGGAGTTGAAAAGTGCAGTGCGCGTGACGTATCGGGCAGAATCTTTTTAGGGCCTGCAATCGCAACGACCGCGTGACCGCTCCTACGAGTATTCGCAAGGCTGACAGCAATATCGCTGGTAGCTCCAGACGATCCAATAATAAGTACGCGGCGAATCCCCCGCCCGTAACGGTAACTGAGCGTACGAATCAGGCGCATGACCTCCCTTTCGATCACGATCAGTACAAAGGTACCGATAAGGGCATACACCGCAACCAGGCGGGCAGGGAAGATGGTGCGGTTGCTGACGTACTCCCAGCCAATAATGAGTAGAATACCAATGAAGACCCCAATTGCAATCTTACTCCATTCGAGCAAACGACGGCCATAGGTTTTGGGCTGGTAAAGGCCAACAAGTGCAAAAATTGCAATCCAGAACGGCACAATGATTAATGCAGAAAGCAGGTAATCTTGGGCAAATACTTCTTGAACGAGCGGGCGGTGGTCGATTTGTGTGCGAATGATGTAGGCAGAGCCAAAGGCAATCAGCAGGACGAGTGCGTCAACGAGCATTAAAATAAGGCTATAGAGCTTAGAATTACGACGAGTCATATTGTGGTGTTATTATACCATTTTCTTCGGTACACTATATATATGGCTAGACCATTAACCACACCAAGCGCGCGGTTCTCGTTTATGGGAAAGCTCTATGTAGGCCTTCTATTGGTGGTATTTGGGGGCATTGTATTTCATGCGCCATTGAGTGTTTTCTTTAGTAGCCAACTGCCCGATTACTCACTTTTTATTAAATCGTGGAAAGAGATTCTTATGGGTATCGCCCTTCTGGTGTTAGGGATTCTTCTTACGGTTCGCAAAAAGTGGTCGATTTTTCGTTCGAACCTCTTTTATTTGATTGCGGCATTTGCTGCTATTAATTTTGTGCTCATTCCGGCGTACTTTACAGGTCTTGAAGCAACAGTTGCTGGGCTGCTTATCAACTTGCGGTACTTCCTTTTCTTTGTTTTGGTATACGCAGCCATTACGCTGTATCCGCAGGCGCGTCGTTGGTTTGTGGTGACGTTTATAGCCGGGGCGCTGATAGTGGTAGGATTTGCCATTTTACAGTCAACAGTATTACCCCACGATATATTGGCGTCTATTGGCTACGGTAAAGAGACGATTGCACCGTTCTTAACAGTTGATGAAAACATGAATTATATTCGGATTAATAGTACGCTCCGCGGGCCAAACCCACTTGGTGCTTTTGCCATTATTTCGCTCGCCGTGGCGCTGGCGTTGTGGTTGAAAGGGCCGAAGAGATTAAGCAACAAAGAATTGTGGGTAATTATCGTACTTGGACTCGGAAGCGTTGTGGCCCTTTGGTCGAGCTACTCGCGAAGCGCAGCGCTGGGGGCTGCGGTCGCGGTGGGTGGCATCCTCTTGATTGTGTATGGGCACCGCCTTACGAAAGTGGTCTGGGCTGCTCTTTTTGCGGCCGCGCTGGTGCTTGGGGGTAGCCTGGTTGCGCTCCGTGATACGGACTTTGTTTCCCATGTTATTCTGCATGAAGATCCGAACGAGGGGAATGATGTTAACTCAAATGACGGGCATGTTGACTCGCTTGTCGATGGAACTGGTCGCTTATTACGGCAACCACTTGGGGCTGGCATTGGAAGCACCGGTTCGGCGTCATTATTTACCCAGAATCCGGTCATTATTGAAAACCAATATCTTTTCGTTGCCCATGAAACGGGCTGGTTCGGGCTGGCGGTGTTTCTAGGGATTTACGGGAGTGTATTATGGTATTTATGGAAGGGCCGCCGCGAGTGGCTTGCCCTATCGGTCTTTGCTTCGGGCGTAGGATTGGCATTTGTTGGTGTAGTATTGCCGGTGTGGGCAGATGACACCGTATCGATTATTTGGTGGGGGCTTGCTGCCGTTGTGCTTGCCAGAAGCTCACTGAAGAATCAAGATGCATTAGGCACGCAAAAGGTTGCAAAGGGGCGTAAGTATGCCAACTGAGCGTTCAACGAAGCGCCAGCAAGAACTACTTACTTTCATCGATGGATTTATTAAAGAGCATGGCTATGGGCCAAGCTACCGAGAAGTGATGAATGCCCTTGGGTATAAATCAGTGTCAACTGTTGCAGTCCACGTCGATGGCTTAATAAGCAAAGGCTATTTGCAGAAGCGAGAGAATTCGGCACGGTCACTTGAAGTTATTTCTTCTGTGTATGGCGCCGCGCCCGTTTTGGCGGGTAGTACGGGTCGCGCATCCAGTAGTGGAAAGGCGCATGAAAAATGGCTTGTAACGGCAATTACCGAGCGGCTTGATACATATAAGAGCAAACCAAGCCCGCAGCTCATGGACGAGCTTTATGTCCTGATTGGCTCGTTGAAGGTTCTTGGGTTTGACGAGGCGTATGTGGCAATGCGCGCAAGGCTATCGCAAGTTATTTAGCCATTATCGCCCGAAGGTTCGTGAGGGTGTTTTCCCTTGACTGTAGTGTTATTTCGCCGTATAATACATCAAGTATTCCGGCGTGGCGCAGCGGTAGCGCAAGAAGCTGTTAACTTCGAGGTCGCTGGTTCGAATCCAGCCGCCGGAGCCAAGATAGAGATTCAATAGTGTTTGAACCGTTTGACCCCTGTGGTTGAGCGGTTCTAACCATTTCAGAGAGCTGCATTTGGCTCTCATTCATTTTTTCTAGGGGAATAAAGTATTTATTAGGGGTAAACTCAATGGTTCTATCCTTGATTGTAAGATTCAGTCCGAGCTTAGCGACAACAGTGCGTTGCTTCTCAAGGTCGTCACTCTCAAACTCCTCTTGAGCGTAGCGAGCAAAGGTAAATACCTCATCGGCCACCTCTCGCCAGTTGCGAGCTTGGTATTCTAACTCGTTACGTTTGCTTTGCAAGGTCTTAAGTTTATCTTCGAGGGTTTTCATTTCGGCATAGTACCAAGAATCATCATCCGCTTCGCCTTCGTATCGCATACGACGAAGGTTTTTGATAGATTGCTCTGCTTTCTCAATCGCTTTGGTGTGAGAGGCTACCTTTGCTTCGTCTTTAGCTACAAACTCATCCTCTTCTTGGGCAAGCGTCTCGATAGCAAGCTTATAAAAGTCAGGATGGATTGTGAGTTTTGATAACTTCTCTTTGATTTGCTTTATAAGCTCAGTTTCTTCTACGTGCGAGTGAGGCTGTGTACATTTTACCTGTTTGTTCTTGCCCGTGCAGTGATAGTAGATGTAAGACTTCCGTTCAGCCGTCTTTTTAATAGTTTTGTACTTACGCTCAGCGGTAATAGCAAAGCCACACTCTCCACACTTGAATAGATTGCGAAGCATAAAGTTGGTATCGGGGTCTTTCGGGCGGGTGGTATGAGATGGGTCGATGATTTGCTGAACCTTTTCAAACTCCGCTTCAGTAATCATAGGTGTGTGAGTGCCTTGGTATAGCTGACCATTAAATAGAATCATTCCATAGTAAAAAGGATTCTTAAACATCGCACAGACACTCGAGTATGCCATAGGCTTACCACCCGTCTTGCCTCGCTTGTGAATTGTTAGGTTAAGTTCTTCATCTGCGTAGCGGGTGAGTTGTGAGATTGAGTAAGTACCCGTCAGCATCTTGTCCCAAAGGATTCGCACTAGTTCAAAGCGGTCTGGGTCGGTGATGATTGTTTTATCAACGACATTATTCAGATAGCCGATAGGGGGCACTCCATTTTTACCACCCTTCTCTGCTTTGGAAGCCATACCACGCTTTGTATTAACCGCTAGCTCACGGATATATTGATTAGACATACCTGCTTCTACGCTAAAGACGATGGCATTATCTTCTGGGTAGTAACTCTTGTCTGACGTGAGGATGTGTTTAAGCTTTCCATCTTGCAATAGTTGTTGAAGGCGTCCGCTATCGGTGGGGTTGCGAGAAAGTCGGTCAAGCTTCCACGTAACGATGCCATCAACTTTACCATCTTCAATCTCTTGTAGTAATTGCTCGAACAGGGGTCGAACAAAAGGCTTCTTTGCAGACTTTGCTTCCTCAAGCGGCTCATCAATAAGACGGGCGTCCGCTAGTTTGGCGATGTTTTTCATTACATTTACTTGGTCATCAAGCGACTGTACTTGTTTGTCTTCTGTATCGGTAGACTTGCGGGCATACAGTTTGTATCGCAAGCCCTTGTTATTACGTTCAATCATATTTTCTTCTCCTTAAAAACTTAAAAGGACGACTGGGTGTTGAAACATTCAGCGAGCAAGTCGCCTTCTGTAGCCAGCCGTCCTTTAGAGACAGAAAATAAAATCCGACTGCTCGATATCTGAATGTTTCAACTCTTTTATTGTACCATTTACCTCTGTTAGATGGAATCTTTACTTAGAAGAAACCTTTATATAATAGATATCATTAATTAATTTAAGATATATCTTTATATAGAGGTCTTCTAGTAGATAAAGATGTACTGCTAGAAAGGAATATCTGATAAGTCGATAGGCTTATCGTCAATATCGGTAAGTACAGTATCTCCGCTAGGTGCGACGTACGATTTGCTTTCTTCTTCGCTGTCATTATTGGCTAGATATTCTTTGACTGAGTTGATGCAACATTCCTTAATCTCTAGCCACATTGATTTCTTTCCATTGAACTCAACAGGATGAATATAACCCTTGCCCAACCGTGTTGAAGGCGTGAAAACCTTCCACTCATTGCTCTTGCTGTTTGGTGGAAAGACTACCATCCCATTAATAAACATACCGATATTATGTTCGGATAGCTTAACTCGGTAACCTTCGTTCAAAGGCATATGTACTTCTGCTTCGAAACTATAGAGGTCTGACATATTAGGTGTTCCGCCTGTTTAATGTGATACGCAGTAGGTGAGCGAGTTCCTTGAGGTCTTGCTCAGCTTTCGTATACTCAATTGGTTTATGGAATGTGAGGAGGTGAGCTTGTTGAAACTGCTCAACTAGATGTTTTGAAAGATTCATAGAATCTCCTTTGCTGAGAACCGCTAGACGGGACAAGCTATTGGGTCTAGTAGTTCTAAGTGCTGTCCTGCGTATAGTTAATTACAAGCAAAAAGAACTCGCTTGGAGTTCTTTAAAGTTAAGCTTTAACCAGTAGTAAGTTAGGGAAAGTTAAGATTTCGCCCGTGATTTGATTGCGTTAATCTCTGAAACAGACAATGCTTTTTCTGAATGATACACAATAGTATCTTTCGTGATTGTAAAGAAAGGTGAGAGCGGTTCTTGTTTAATGAAGATGCTATTTTCAAGTACCGTATTGATACTTGTATCTTCTTCAAGAGCGTCTTTCAATGACGCTGCTGTTTTGAGCTGGTTGAGCGTGAGGACTTTTTCTGGATGCTTTGAGACCACCTTCATAAAAAGCTCTTTTTTCTTACCGCTATGTAAAGGATTAAACCAATACTGCTCGCTTCCAATTGAAACAACTGGAGTTCCAAACCCTTCAAACCTTAGACGAGCTATATGAGTATCTTTGTAAGGGTCAACACCCAACCTGAGACAGAGGTGTTCATAGGCAGCCGAATTAAAACCACCAATGATTGCGTGTTTATGTAGGTTGCCTGTAGTCATATCAAATGCACCGAAATTATCCTCGCCCGTGACGAGAACACCGTTCTTGTCAGGAAAGAAATCACCAGATTCATCCGTCCATACGGTATCAAGAACCTTGTCGCCAGCTAACCGTAGAAGCGTGCGGTTCTCTTCTTCACGGGTTGAGTCGGTATCGTAGGTCCAGCCTACGTACTCATTGAGGTAGCCGCCGTCTATAAGCTTCCGTATCTTCTTGAGTGCTGATACGAGTTGTTCATCTGTTGTCATAAATAAATTATACCTGTTATGATGGGGAGGTCTAGATTTCCAGATTGCACAGCAGTGTATTCATTTGATGTACCTGTGGTAATGCCCAGTAAGGGCAGCCACAACAGTTAGGCATTACCGTGCTTATCTGGAGATCTAGACAGTCTTGTGTGGCTGTCCTTTTTGTTTTAACGGACAGCTTTCAAGAGAAAGATGGTCTATGAAGAATCAAAAGCAAAATAGAAGTAAGGTTACGGCAACTATAGTTGTGTGGGTTGCGATTATTCTTGTGCCTTTATCAATTATCTATTGGGGTAATATAAAGTCCTTCTTTGCGTCAACGCCTCAAGCTAAATGCGAAGCACTAATCAAAAGCGGAGACAAGGATTCCTATTGCACGGAAGCGGGTGTGAAGCAGAGTAAAAAGAAAGACGAACTTTCTCAGGCAAAGAGCGAATGTCTGACTAAATCACCATATTTTCAGTGGGTAGGTGAGACGGCGATAGTTGAAGGTAGGTGCAATAGAGCTAAGTACGAATCTCGACAAGCCTGCATTGATGATGGGAGACAGCAAATGCGTACCATTAAAGTACCTGCCGATGAGGGTGGAGGCTCGGTCGTTGTTAATACGAGGTGTCTTGAAGACGGAACGTGGAAAGCTTACACTACGGATTAATACAATGAAGGGGTCGTTATGAGTATGGAAGAGGCGAAGAAGAAACCGACAAAGTTAAAAAGATTCTTATATGTGTTAGCGTGGGCTGCGGGGTTGCCGATAGTTGTAGGCATACCAGCGTTGATTATAGTAGGGAATTCTATTGGTCTTTCTGTAAGTAATATCGCCGAGAATCCTTCAACTACTCAGGCAATTTACTACATAGAACTCGCTTTATTCTTATCGGTTGCAGGGATTGTAGTCATTATTCAATTGGTTCGATGGCTGCTCCGTACACGAAAGCGTTTGTTTCCTCGTGTTGGAGCAAAGGTTCTTGGGGTATATATGTGGGCAGGGATTATAATCACAGGTTCATTTATGGTGCTCATCACGAGCAATCCTGGAATAGCAAAACCTCCCGTTAGCAGAGACGCTAACCTTATGAATGTAGTTGGCGTAATTGGTGGCAAAGAAGAATTGCTTAAAGATGTGTCGATTAAGTATGTCGATGGGTATGAGAATGAAAATCAGCAGGGTGAATATCAACCGGTAGTAGATGAGAATGGTAAGTTCGCTTACGGAACAATCACTATTAAAAAGGGTATAGATACTAATGCTGAAAAGATTTACGTCGCTCACGAATACCTCCATCATATATGGGAGACGGGGCTAGACTATCAGACGCAGCACGACCTTACGAGTCAGCTTATGACGCTTTATGGTAATGATGAATGGATGAAGAATCGTACCGACTTCTACTCCGACACTAGTATGTTACTTCCGACCGAACTCTTTAGCTTTTATTGTACGGAAGTGGGCGACCAGTATCTTTCCGTGTATGTTCTTAATCAATGTAATGCGTACGTCAATCGCTCGGTACTATCGTTTACGAGGAGTTAATTCAATGGCCTATGTAAGTGACAGTATTAGTTGGCAAGAAACTATGAATACCGTTACGGTAGACTGTTTGCTCGATGTGGCGGTGCACCCCGCCAATACCGATACAGTACTTTTAATCATTCCTGGAGTGGACGGCTCTGTAAATGGGTATGAAGATAAGTACATACGTATTGCTGAGCAGATACAAGACAAACACGACGCAGCCGTTGTACGTATTGCTAATCCGTTCATTAGTTCCTTTCACTGGGAGAGTAATCCTCGCCGTATACTTGACTACATCGCTACTAACTCCAGCTCTATAACAGGCGATAGTAAAGCACCTCGTATTAAAGTAATGGCTCACTCGGCAGGAGCATCCATTATGGCGAGAATCGCTCACGAATACGACAATATCACCGACATATTGCTCGTTAATCCAGCTCAAAAACTAGGTGGTGATGCGATACAAGAAGGACTTAAGAAAACCAACGCCAAAGTAAGTGTAATCTTCGGCGAGAAAGATCCCTCTGTGAGCCTCTCAGAGCCCCTACGGGGCGATGGACACTCCGTAGTAGTACTTGAGGGTGTTGACCATAATTTCTCAGGAAATTTCCTCTCTTTATACATTGATTTACCTCAAGAGTATTTGTTTTAGGCGTACTACAAACTACTGTTGTATAATTTATTAGACAAAAGCTTTATATTTATGACAAAAATTCCAGTATCAATAAGTCAGCTAGCAAAGTATGGACTCGACTATGTCAGTCTTATTTCAAGTAGCCGCTCAAGAAGTCGCCCCGTTAAGACTGAGCTTATCAAACCAGACAAGCTATCAATCAACGAACTTGTATTCGGAAGCGAGACCGACAGTGTCTCACTGAGCTTGGTGACTGCTCTTGATAGTCAGTATGACCCTGCCACTCCCGAAGATGAGAAAAGCGATGAGCAAAAGGAAGCTGAGCAACGTGTCTATTATGACCGAGAACTGCTCAACAAGCTTCAAGAAATCGATACAAAGATAAAGACAGACGAGTATACCAAGAGGGTTGTACTACAGACGGGCTTCATTTCTTTCGAAGCGAAGCGATACCTTGAGTCAGACTACAGTGAAGAATATGAGAAGTACGAAGCTGCTTTGATTCAAATTCCTATTACTGCTTTACATTTTAGATTTACCGCAGATGGTGCGAACGTAACTATTGATATAGCAGATAACTACATAGAAGTCCTTAGTGGTGCAGTTAAAAACTATTTGCCTCAACAGTATTACGATGCGGTGTTTAAGTTCGTTGCGGATTCTGAGGCGGAAGACAAGACTAACCTTCCCGTGACGTCTGAATTTATTGATGAGCTTTGGGCTACAATTCGTGTTCAACTTGAGCGTGTGGATGCACGAAATATTTCCGAATCACCTGACTGTGATGGAAGTATCGTTGCTCTCGCTGGCAAGACGAACCACTTCTTAGCTGAAGACCTAAAGGAAATAGCCGCATTTGAAGACGAGGAACTGCTAGAGACCTCACTAGGTAGCTGGGTATCTGACGAGGATATGGCGATTGAGCAATCTGTGTCTGATGACGGTAGTACTGAAATATTCTTTCCGTTCGATTATGACAAGTATCAATTAAAAGTCTTGGGTATTACAGGTAATAAGGCGGTAATTGTTGAGGGTCCTCCTGGTACAGGTAAGTCACAAACAATCTCCAATCTACTTGTTCACTTAGCGGCGACAGGTAAGCGTGTTTTGTTTGCAAGCCAGAAAGACCAAGCAATACGAGGAGTAAAAGACAAACTTAAAACATTGGACATACCGTTTTTGTATGGGTACATTCCTGATAAAACCTCCAAACTTTATACCGAAGAAGATGAAAAAGATAGTGCTGCAAATACACTCCTTGCTCTTAACCGTGAATTTCAGAAGGGGAAGGTCGGTGACCTAAAACAGCCATTAGCTCTGCTTTCAAACTCTGCAAGTACATTTGTTGAAAGTCTCAATAACGAACGCTCTGTCTATGGCTTGTATGAAGAGCGGCGAGGACTAAGCTACCTAGATGCAATCTATCCATATGAAATAGATAGTGAATGGTTTAGTAAGGCGTCAGCTCTTGAGGAGACAATAGCGAGCTTGCAAACAAGCGTGGTCGAATATGAAGCGGCTCACGACAAGTTTATTAAAGCTGCGGCAAAGAAGTTCGAGAACCTCGAACTGGATTATCAGGCTACGATTGACGCTATAGTAAATATTCAAGACTACTTCAAGGTTAATATGCCTGAACGTTCTGGCTGGATAGGCGGTAAGGTCAATGAAGTAAAGCTTCGTAGTGCTCTGAGGGAGCGTGGACGCAATTTACTTCAGGAAGTATACGTAGAAGTGGAGAAGATTCTTTTCTCGGATAGCACAAAATCAACTCGTCTGCAGCTACTCAACAGCCTATCTGACTATTTTGTATATGACAGCGAAAAGCAGGCGGTAGGAGAAAAGCAACTAGTCCTGGGCGAGTTACTCAAAAGTGTAGAAATGCCCGCTACGGTATATGACCTACTTAAAGAAATTGTTTCAAAGTTTGGCAAAGAAAAGGTATTTAAAGACCTATCTCGTTATGATGAAATCTCTGAGCAAATTGCTGATATGTCACTATATTCCGCAAACGAACTCAATAGCGAAATAAAAGATATCAGGAAGTTTTACAGAACTAATATTACGAACTATGTACGCAATCGCATTTTGACAAGAGTGGGTGAGGCAAACAATAGCAAGAGCGTAAAGGCGACACTCGCTCAAGTTGCTCGCAGCCTCACTAAAAGCAAGAAAGCTAACAAGACATTCGATAAGCTAAAGCATAACGGTGAAAACTTTAGTGCAATGTCACAGGTACTACCTATCTGGATGATGAGTCTAGATGACGTAAGCCGTATCGTACCTCTAGAAATGAATGCCTTTGACTATGTAATCATTGACGAAGCATCCCAATGTAACTTTGCTTATGCGTTTCCTGCGATGTTCCGTGCTCAACACACCATCTTCTTTGGTGACACTTTGCAGATGCGTGACGATAATATAATGTTCAAATCCAACGACCAGTTAAGTGCTATTGCAACTAAGCACAAGATTCCTGATGTCTACCAAATTAAGGCGGAAGAAGACACGGTTAAGTCAGTGATGGATATCGCTCACCTTAACGGGTTTAAGACTGCAACACTCAAGTACCACTATCGTTCGCCAAAGGAATTAATTGGCTTCTCTAACCAATCATTCTATGAACCTATTGGGCGAAAGCTTGAGGCGGTAAATGATAATATTGTTCCTTATAAAGACACTGGTCGTGTGTTGTTGACTCACGTTGTCGAAACAAATAGTGACGAGGAGACATCCGACAAGACAAACTTTGCAGAGATACGAAAGATTCAAGAGTTAGTAAGTGAAATAAAGAGTGACCCTGTACTTAAAGATAAGTCAATCGCTGTCCTTACTTTCTTTAATGAACAAGCCGAACTGATACGTAATGCTATCAAAGACGATGATATCAAAGTTTCTATTATTGATGGTATTCAAGGTGATGAACGAGACATCGTTATCTATTCATTCGTCATAAAAGACCCAACTGATAAGAAGCGATACATTGCACTTACAGGTGAGGGCGGCGAGATTCGTAAAGACATTGCGGCAGGGCGTGTTAACGTTGCCTTTAGTCGTGCAAGGCTACAGGTTCACACTGTCACGTCTCTTGCTCCTGAGTTATGGCCTGAGGGGATCTGGATTAAAAGATATCTAGAGTATGTTGAGAGCCACGGTACTATTAGCCGTCGTCACAATAAGGTCGAGCAGCAATTTGATTCTAACTTTGAAGAAGATGTATTCAACACTCTTGCTCAGACTTTAGATGCTGATAAGTATACCCTTGAAACGCAAGTCGAGTCTCTTGGGTTTAAGATTGACCTTGTCGTACGCCGTAACGGTAAGAAGCTTGCTCTTGAAATGGATGGTCCATCACACTTTGAGGGTGGAGATGGTCAGGTGTATGTAAAGGACGATTGGGATAGACAGTGTGCGTTGGAAACGGCAGGATGGAACTTCTATCGGATTTCATATTTCGATTGGGTTAACGATGAGTCTGCCGAAAAGAAGGCGTTACTGGACTATATTCAACAGTATTTCTCAGACGAGAATTCTAGTAGCAAGACGGATATTCTGAAAGAGCTTGAAAGCGAAATGATAGCCCCAGAAGAGGCGTCTAAGGAGATGTATGTAACCGATTTCTCTGATGAGGTTGTCGACCACGTTACGACAGTAAGCCCGACACAGCCCTCTAGTGCAAAATCGGTGGCATCTTCTAAGAATGAGTTTAGTGTAGGCGAGCGTGAAGTTAACCAGGCTGAGTTTGAAGTGTATTTGGCGGCACACATCGGCAGCATAATTACTGTTAAGTATCAAACTCCACGTGCAAATAGTGCTAACCATTGGCGACCAATTAATCTCGTTAAATATGATGCTACGTATTTCTATGCTCAAGCTGCAGATGAACGAGATTATCTTATTAAGTATCGCCGAGACCGAGTCGTAGATTTCCAGTAAAAGGTTTTGGCTTTTTATTTTTTCTGACGGGGTTGATTTGGGATAAACGCAAACTCGATACTCATACCCAATCAATCACTATATGTGTTGTACAGTATCTTTTTGAAGCTGGGGGTAGGGGGATGGCAATATGTCTATAAAAAGAGATTATTTCCTTTAGGTTCTTTGTATACAGTTCCTTTGATTTGTTACTGCCTGTAAGGCAGGGGATAGCCGTCAAACATAAACGAACAGAAGCTGGCTAAGATAGGTGTAAACAGTTAGACTTTATGAAAAATCTTTTTTGATTTAGCATAATCGAAAGGCTAAGGATGCTATCAAGTGCGTACTGGCACCTGAACTACAGGCTGTAGTGCTTCAAGTTGAGTACGGTATCGCTGCAAGGTCTCTTGGTATAGATTATGGTTTCGTGGTGCTTCAACTGTGATAACCATAGCGTAATTGATTGATGGCGTGTCACTTTCAGCTTTACCTCCAGACGAACGTGCGTTGTAGTGTAGGTTGAAGACGGGTTCCTTGAGACTTGTGGCACGCATACGTTTACCTGCTGACAGGGTTGTTTCCCAAAAGTGAGCATTGTAGTTTAAATCGTCATCAACCAAATCATTAATCTGATTCTTTTGGAAGAAAGATTTCGATTTTGGATACATTGAACCTGTTTCTCTTTTTTCTTCGTTAGGCCTAAAGCGTATCTCCATTCCTGATTTCGTGTAATTCACGGGGTCTTCGGGGTCTGTATCTGTGAAATAGCATAGGGTAGCACGTATTGTCACCATTCCTTCAAGCGATGTGGATGGTAGCGGAATTGGAACGTTCATCCATTCGGCGGGGTTAAGAGTACCCTGGTACACTACTCGAACACTTGAATTGTCTGTTGCAACAATAGTACGGAAATCGGTTGGAACACGACCCCATCCAACGTGCTTAACTTGGTGTGCCTTTGTTTTCGTAGCCGAATGAACAAGGAGTGCTTTTAATGCAATTGGTGATAAGACTTCGCCGAAGTGTGCCCTTACTCCAAGTGCGGTCCTAAGTGCCAGCGGTGATGCAAAGCTGGTACCGTTTGTAAGTACTGATGATGTGCCACTTACATCCAGTGTGTGAAAGGGCTGTTGGGATGAGCCGCCGAAGGCTACAATTTCAGGCTTAATTACACCAGGTGCTCTTCCTGGTCCGTATGAACTATACTCAGCACGCTGCCAATCTCCCTCGCCAGCAATATCTGCCGCACCTACACCCAATGCATTAACAGCATCGCTTGGAGGCTGAATGCGTGCATTGCCAGTAGTCTCGTCCAGATCGCCATCGTTTCCTGTTGCGATTGTCGCCAGAATTTCCTTCTTGTATAGAAGCCTATCTAAGATGGCTGACCAAGGATTAATATGGTCATCGTCAATTGGTATTGGGGGTCCTAGGCTGATGTTAATATATTTATAGTTATTTGCTTCAATAACTTTTCTTATTCGTTTAATAACAGAAAGCTCATCGTCATTACCATCACCGTCAAGAACCCGATAGTGGTCGATAAAACAATAGGGCGTAGGTAAGGTTTGCCCTTGTTGTGGTACTCCGAATAGAGCCGTTCCAGTTACGGCAGTACCGTGCCATAGAAGTTCAGTATCAGGTGTTCCTACGCCATCGGTTTCGAATCGTCTAACCCAAGGTTCAAGAGCGGTACCCTCTGGTATACCGCCATCAAACACCGCAACCCGCATACCAGAATCAACAGGTGCTGTTTCTGGCAGCTCAAGGTTTAGGCTTAATCCAGTAGCATTTCTAATTGGGGGCTGTATGTACGGCATTTTTCGTGCATATCTCAAGAAAGAATATTGGACAACCTCTTTGGCTTTTTCTTTAGTTGCTTTAACTGGCAGGAAACATATGCCGTCAAGTTCGAGCCTGCTGTCTAGGTCAGCTTCAACACCTATGTTCTCAAGGTGCTGCTTGAACCCTTGAAGAATAACTCCCTGTGAATTAATCCCACCTAGGTGAAGGGCCACTTCAAGGTCAATCGCTCCTGTTGCGTCTGCTAAGTCTTTAATCTTATCTTCGGCAGGGACGGCACTAATCTTTTCAATCTTTGCAATATCCCTTGATGCAGGAGTTTCAACTCGACTTAGGTCTGTGAGTTTGTCGGGTATTGCGTCGAATGCCTGCATACTACCCTTTACATAAATCAGAGTAGACCGTACCTCCTTAGGCGGCTCTTTGCGTGTCCATTTTTCTGGCTTCACTCGGGTTTCTTTACTGCCAATCTGAGTGAGCTTAAGTTCTTTGAGCAATGCTTCTGGATAGTAGGACTTTGCAACAAAGCTAGGGTGCAGGGTTAGTGCCGCAACTGTCATTCCGTCGGGGTTCGCAGTCTGAGGCAACTCTTTTAGTTCGGTTGCTGTAGCGGTGAACTCTGGAGTTAATCGTTCAACAGCTTCGTTGATTGTATAAGGAAAGTGCTTATCAAGTTTTGATGGTGGAGGAGCCATCGGCTGCGTTAGACGTTCGCCATAGCCTAGGAGGAAGTTATCGTTATTCATTAGTTATTTGCCTTCCTGATAGTGTCTCGGCTGAGGCCAACTAAGGCACTAATCTTTCGTTGTGATACGCCGCCATTTGTAAGATGCATAGATAGTGTCTTCTTGTCGTCCTTCGAGAGGTCTGAAGAATTTTTGAAGATGGTTTCTTCGATTAGCTCACCAAGGTCTTTGCCTTGCAGGACAGCTTCTCTCATTAGGCTTGTCGTAATCTTATCTATATCACTATATGACGCACCTTGAGACACGATACTTAACGCTGTTAATAACTCCTTGTTCTTCTTCTGTAGCTTGGGGAAGCTTCTCTGTAGAACTTCGTTGAGTTCTTCCTTTGACGGTAAAGGGAAGTCAATGATTTGCTCGAAGCGACGCCATACTGCAGGGTCTAGGAGATTGGGGTGGTTGGTGGCTGCTAGCATTAGGTTGTTCGCAGGCCAGTCGTCAATCTCTTGTAGCAGAACTGTAACTAACCTTTTAAGCTCGCCAATTTCTCCTAAGTCGTCTCGTTTTTTTGCGATTGCGTCAATCTCATCAAGAAGTAGAATACAATCAATACTCTTGGCGTAATCGAGCACGAGTCGTAAGTTTGTACCGGTGCGTCCGAGATAACTACTCATTACTGCGGAGAGGTCTAAGATAAAAAGGGGCTTGTCCAGCTTAAGTGATAGCCATTTTGCGGCAAGTGTTTTTCCAACACCAGGGGCACCTGTAAAGAGGGCTGTTTTTGTAGGCTGAAGCCCTGCCTTTTCAAGAGCCTTCGATTTTCCACGTTCACTAATGATACGGTTGAGTCCGTTTTCTACCTCAGGTGACCATACAGGCTCAATGTCTAGGGCTACGGGAGGTTCGTGGCGTAGGAGTTGAATACGTGAGTCCATATCTACAGGAACCGCATTAAACTTGGCACTACGTACTGGAGAACCGTGGCTAGGCATCGTGTGCATTATATCGTCAAGTTGTTCTCTAAGGTCAATGAACTCCTTGCTGCGAATCATACGCCGTATGTACATCTGTACATCCTGTCGTCTTCCTGCGAGTGCAAGTTTTGATAATTGTACTATGGCGTCGTTTTTGTTCATTATAAGTCCACTTTTTCCTTGTTTATAACACCTATTATAGTGCTTATGTGGACTAGTTTGCAATAGATTTACTTATAAGTAGTCCACCAAGTTCGAAGAGTGACCACTATATGCAAGGATTAATCAAAGCGGTGTGTCTAACTTTATTACAGTTATAACTTCCTTAATAACGGGGAGCCAAGATGCAATTCAAAAAGTTCAAGACCAGTCCTCGTGACTGGTCTTTTGATGTACCTCTGTTAAAATACGACCCGTGCTCAAATTCTCCAACAACTATTCTCAGTTGTTTTTGTCAAAGTTATTAATATTTGGTCTACCCCTCAAGAACTGGTTCTAGACCGGCGCACCCTCTTATAATCTTATTGAGTATAGTTCAAGACCGCTCCTCACTGCTATAATGACTACCATGAAATCAAATCGAGATGATATTCTTCTATTAAAACCGGATGTTGCGCGTGATGCACCTTTTGCTTTTGATTGGTTTAACAGGCCAGAGGGCAAACAGACGCTGTTGAGCATGGGCAACGCGGAGCATGAGATAGGTGAGCCTACTCTTAAGGGCGAGAAAGCGACGATCCAAGAGTTTATTGATCTTGAAAAAGAAAACAGACAAATTACACGCATGATAGTTGTTGATAACGTGACAATTGGTGCCGTATGGATTGAGCTTTTTGAAAACCATGGCGTAAGGCCACCGAGCGTACACATTATTATCGGTAATCCAGACTATTGGGGTAAAGGCGTTGGTACTTCGGCGATGCAATCTGCTATACACCACGCTATCCATGAGTTGGGCGCCGCTAAGGTGTATTCACGTCATCTATCTTCCAATGGAAGTATGTTGGCAGTAAATGCAAAGCTTGGACTTAAGGCGGACGGGGATGTTTATAAGGATAAAAATGGGCTAGTGTGGCAAAACGTTAAGTTTGTAGTGCCAGGTTCAAGACCGCGAAGCTGAGCCAAGCATAGCACTATGATGAAAGTCATGGTGCTTTTGTTTTCGGCTTTGCCTTAAAAAACTAGCCTCTTTATCAAAGGCCGAAAGCTTGAAAACCTTCCGGAAAACCTCTAGCCCGAGGGAATGGCCCTTGTGGCACGGATAAGCAGTGCCATGACAACTATTCGATACTCTTGAAATCACCTGCGATCATCCACTTGCCGCGCATACGGAAGGCTGGGATTGTGCCGCGCACGGCTTTGTTGACGGCGATATTGCCGGCCACGCTACTTGCTTTTGCCCATTCACTCAAAGTGATAACTTTCGGCGAAGACAGCAGTGTTATGCGGCGATACAGCGACTCAATTAATAGGCTTGCTAGGATGTTGGTGAAATCGTCAAACTTGCCGGTAGTCTTGTAGCTGTCAAAGGCCGGGTAGTAGCTGGTGTGCTTGCTCTTGTTTGGAATGACTACTGGCGGCAAACCTAGTAGGCCGAGCTGCTGATTGATAAGTACGCGCCCCAAGCGGCCATTGCCGTCGTTGAACGGATGGATAGTTTCAAATTCGGCGTGGAACCATGAGATATTTTCTATGAATTCTTCGGCATTTTTGTCGTTGTAATTATCGACAAGTTGGTTGACAAGATGCTCGACAAAATCTGGATTAGCGCCAACATGCGCACCAACTCGTACCCACTCTTTGCCGCTGCGAAAACGTCCAGCCCATTCATCTTTTATGCCAGCCAGTAGGAGCTTGTGTAAATCGAGGATGAGTTTTGATGACAACTTTTGGTCTGGCTTGTTGAGTAACAGTTCGGTAATCTGCGCCAAGTTTTTTGCTTCATAAATCTCACGAATATCGTGATCACGTTTTACAGCATCACGCAGCAGGATGTCCTCGGTGTCTTTCAGGGTAAGGGTTGAGTTCTCGATGGCGTTCGAGTTATAGACTATCTCCGGTATTTCGCTCGATGCCAACTCACGCACGGCTTCGGGTTTTTCTTTTGCCAGCTTCTTATATTGCTCCGATAGGGTAGCGATACGGTCTTTGGTGATTTGGTTAATCATAAACATACTATAGCACAACTTTACGTGAAAAGCAGTACATTCTTAACACTTTTCACGTAGAGTTAATCGAACCGATAGCGTTGACGACGCTAAACCCGAAAAACTTTATTGTTTACGGTACATCCAGTACGCATTTGGAAAGTATTAATGAACACGGTCTTCTTCCACCTGGTGACACTGGAAATTCGAGTGAAAAACGAGTTGAACGTTTAAATCAGGTACGCATAGTTGATGCAGAGCACTCTAAGCTTGCAGGTCAGGTGCCTATACTATCTATGGGCAATGTCTTATCATAGTTGCAGCGTGAGCAACAGCAATAAAAACACTAAGAGTAAACTACCAACAATTCTTGTTGCTGTCGGTCTACTTTTGGTTGTCGGCGTCGTTGTCGCTTTTATTTTTCAAGACAAAATCAAAAGCGTAGCAAGCGATATTTCAGCCTCTATCGAGAACCAAGGAAAGCCAGGATTCGTGTTTGATACGAAAAAGTACCCCGATTGGGCAACTGCCGGCAACGTCTACACTAACCCTAATGATTTTACCGATGACGGCGAGGGAAGCAAAGACGACTTACCTATATCTGGCATAATCGTCAATCAGTGCGAAAGCGGAAGTAGCTGTAATGACCTAGTAAAGCAGTGCGAGCCGTATGCTGAGAATAAACCGTCTTGTAAAAAGTTAGCACAAAGCACAATGAACACACATTGCTTCGTGTCGGTTTTCTACAACGACCGTAAAGTTGACCCAGAGCGAGAAGTAGCAAAATACATAGAACACAACAAAAGTTTCGGCACCATGGCTATTCAAGAGGCAGGTGCAAAATCCTTGAAGATGAACACGCCAGAAGGAAGTAAGGAATATACGCTTCACTACTATGATTATCAGGATAAAAGTGGCGAAACAATAAAACACGGCAACGCCATTGGCTACATTTCACTCTCTGGCGGACATATTGACATACGAAGCATTTGTTCGGAAACAAACCAACTAGACGAAACCCTGCCCATATTGTCGGCTATTCGGCTAGAAGTATAGCAATTTTCCCAACAATCCGACCACTGTAGGCATATCGAATTGTTGGGCTAAGAAAACAAACGGTTTTTTAGTCACGATAATTTATGTAGGTAGTGCGTTTACGGGCTTCCGAAAATATCGAGGTCAAGGCATAGGGGGGCTATGCGTAGGCTGGCTTGACGAGTGGTTTCTTCATAAATTGCTTACCACAGTTGGCACACTCGTAGGTTGGGTCATTGTCGCCAACAACACAGCCTGCGTAAATGTATTTGGTTTCGTCCATCGTATCAAAGTCGGGCATACCATAGACGATACGCTTTACATCGGCTGAACCGCATTTGCTACATTTGGGCGTCTTGGCTTGTTTTTGCCAAGGTTAAAAATATTTAGGCCACTTCTGAAAAATCCGTTCTAGACCGGTGCGCCCTTGGGCGATGTCAAACGAAGATCTTTATATAGGTAATGGCAGAGTAAAGCACCAACAGCTGACGATTCAACAGGGTCTGTTTCAGTGTATCCAGATCCATAATTATCAGTCTAAGGATCAACATGATGTTGATAATTCCGATGAGTTTGATGTTGGCGGCAATAATCACTTTGATATCTATGTTTTCCGTAATGTTGGTATGTTTGGTGAGGGTGAGGCTTTCGTGAAATTGTCTGCTTGTGACCTAGAGCAGCAAGCTGACACTGCTGGATTAACGATTGAAAATGCGAAATATCGAGTTATTATTGAGTTTATGGAGTATATGCTTGGAAAGATCGATCTGGATGAAGTGAAGTCGAACATTGATACGCATGCGGTTCCAGTGAAACTGATGAGTGGCGTTTCTCAATTGGATGCGAATATTCGTTCTGGCGAGAACCCTTCAGTGAGGATATCGATATGACAGGATCAATCTATCTTATTGGCGGTGGGGAAGTAAGGGATGGTGAAACTCGTGATATTGATGACGAGTTGAAGTCACTCGTGCCTACGGGATCTACCTTTGTATTTTTAAACTTTGCTGCACAGGATAGTCCTGGCTATGCCGAGGTTATCGCGTCTGAGTTTGGTGACAGATTTGAGGTTGTGATTCCGACAGAAAAGAAGGGTCGAGAATATGCAATTGAGGCACTTAAGTCGGCATCAATTGTGTATCTAGGCGGCGGTGATGCTGATAGTTTGATGCGGGTGGTAGAAAGATGGGATCTGCTCAAGCATCTGACCGTAGCGCTTGAGCGAGGGGCGCATATTGCTGGTATGAGTGCGGGAGCACAGGCGCTTTCGAGCTGGTATGTTCGTGAAGAAAACGACACATTTGAATTAAGAGGAGGCTGGGGAATTGTTCCAGTGTGTGTTCAGGTTCATGCACAGCAAGCTTCATGCGATGAAGCGAAATCTCTGTGGGTTGCTTCGACTAACGCCCGAGAGCATCCTTTTATCGCAATTGGCGAGTGTGCTGCTTGGTGTGTTGATGCAAGCGATCAACGACAAGTCGGTTCTGGTACGATTTGGAGAGTAGCGTGTTCATCGGATCATTTTATTCTGTGAAGTTCAAGACCGGTAAGGCGAGCTAAACTAGACACAAAAAAGTTCAAGACCAGTCCCTACGACTGGTCTTTGTGAGATTGGTTCGAGATCGGTGTGCCCTCAGAGCATTATCGCCAGGAAGGTTCTCGACCAACGAGTCTTGGTATAATGTGAGACATACCTATGGAAGCTTTGTCGCTAGATACGTACGATGAAGATTTTGAGTTTAATGCGACCCTAGTGGCTTATCTGTGCGCTTTTCCCTCACCTCTGATATAATAAACCCATGGCTACACTAAAAGAATTCCGCGACGAGCGCATCCGCAAACTTGAAGAGCTACAAAAGCTTGGGTACAACGCGTATCCCGCCAAAGCAAAACGCACGGCAATGGCGCACGATATTGTGACGCAATTTGAAACACGCGATGGAGCGACTGAAACGGTCTTCGGGCGTATTAAATCAATCCGGAAGTTCGGTAAAATTGCTTTCGTGGTTATTCGTGATTTTTCTGGCACGCTTCAGCTTTTTCTTCAGGACCAAAAGCTCACGGCCTCAGACCCAAAGGCGGGCCTTGTTGGTATTGGTGATTTAAATCTGCTCGATACGGGTGACTTTATTGAAGCAAAGGGCACGGTTATTAAAACGAAGACCGGCGAAGTATCACTCGAGCTGACGCATCTTCGGCTTATGGCGAAAGCCCTTCGGCCAATGCCCCTTGAGCACGAGGCCTTTACCGATAAAGAAGAGCGCCTCCGTCGCCGCTACGTTGATATGAATGTAAACATAGAGGTTCGTGATCGTTTCGTTCGTCGTTCTAAGTTTTGGCAAGCAACACGCGACTTTCTTATATCAAAAGGTTTTATTGAAGTTAATAACAGTGTTCTTGAAAATACTGCTGGTGGGGCGGATGCAAATCCTTTCGTGACTCATATGGATGCGCTTGATCAAGATTTTTACCTTCGCATTAGCCACGAACTTCCTCTAAAGCGCCTTCTTGTTGCTGGGTTTGAAAAAGTCTTTGATATCGGTCCGCGCTTTCGCAACGAAAATTACAGCGAAGAACACCTTCCCGAGCACAACGCCATGGAATGGTATTGGGCAACTGCTGATTGGGAAATGGGGATGGAGCTGACCGAAGAAATGATTCGGTATGTTGTTGATAAAACATGGGGCACTCGCCAGTTTACGCTTGCTGATGGCGCGTTTGTTGACTTTGGTAATGATGGCGAGCACTTTCCTCGCATTAGTTTTGTCGGTGTTTTAAAGGATCAATACGGCATTGATGTGTTCGAGTCTTCAATGGAAGAAATTCAGGCAAAACTAAAAGAGGAGAAGCTTGAAGTAGAGCGCACCGATAATCGCATTCGAAGCCTTGATAAGCTCTGGAAGAAATATCGAAAAACGCTTGCCGGCCCTGTTTTCTTGATCGATATGCCAGTATTTATGCAACCGCTTGCCAAGGTTAGTCAACAAGACCCGCGCCTTACCGAACAATTTAATCTTGTATTTGGCGGAAGTGAAATGTGCAAGGCATTTAGCGAATTGAATGACCCGATTGATCAACTCGGTCGTTTTATGGAGCAACAGCAGATGCGCGACGCCGGCGATGATGAAGCCCAGATGCTCGATATTGATTTTGTTGAAGCACTTGAATACGGCATGCCGCCTGCGTGTGGGCTTGGGTACAGCGAACGCATCTTTTGGAGTCTTGAAGGGGTGAGCGCCCGTGAGGGTGTTCCGTTCCCGCAGATGAGGAACGACATTGATGAAACAACAAAGTCTATTTATAAAGACGTGTCATTTTAGCGCTGCTTCGGTTTGGAAATAACCATAAAGGTATTGTATAATTCAATATGGATAGAGGCGTTTTCTAGCAAATGCCAAGTAGGCTAAGGGCGACTGTTGAGGTTCGGAAAGGTGTGTGTAGTGCGGGCTGTCGTACAAAATAGAAACAATAGGGTCAGAAAAGGAATAGTTTTAAGTGGTGCTGTTACTTTGTTGTTGGCAATCGTGTCCGTTGCAACAATGCATTTAGCGCACACGGTATTTGCTGATCCACCAGAGGATACGCAAATCAGGAACATGTCACTGATTCAGCGCACGGGTACTGCACCGTTTGATGGCGACGATACCCCTGGGCACGACTCAAGCATTTCAAACAATATTGTTCGTACTAACGACACCGTAACTTATGAAGTAGAAATCACAACGGGCATTGACGGTGCGACGGGTGCTCGGATTGAATTTGATATCCCAAAAGGTGAGTTCGCCGATAGTCTTCCGCCGTTTTGTGGTGGAGGGTCATCACGTACCCCCTCAACATTCACCTCGCTGCCGCTACCTCTGACCGCCACCTCTTGGCAGTCGCTGACTTCTCAAAAAATAGTTTGTGTCCTTGGCAACCTCACTCCCTCCTCGACACAACAGTATCCCTTTACTGCGAAGGTGCGATCCGAAGTTCCCAACGGTACCATGCTTGACCCAGTCGTTGCGGAGGTGCACATTAACGAGGCAACCGACCCTGCGGTGTCGGGGGCCGTGCAGCATAGCGTATCATCACGGCCTCAATATGATGTGTCAAAAAACAGCGTTAACCTGGCTGAAAATACCGGTTACGTTTGGGATCGGCTTGTACCCTGTGCATCGAGCGATCTTGTGGGCCAGCAGTGCCGAGTACTATCGTTCCACGCGGCCATCTCGACCCCCGGCAAGGGTATTGGCAATTCACCTGCCGCCGGCCCAATAACACTAACCGATGATTTAAGCCCTGCGTCGTTCTATGGGGCTAGTATTCTGAGCCACCCTAATTATGTGGCTGCCGGTTCGGGTGCGCTTGCACGGTATAGCCCTCGTCTTCTTGGGTGTCCTCTTTCGAGCGCCGACCCTCGTGTGCCAGCAAGTAAAATTGCCGGAGCATATACGGCAACCAATGCTGTTCGTGATACGGGTACAGTAACCTGTACTCAGCCTGCGGGTGTTGGTACGCCTGTTGACATCGTTCTTACCGATACCGATACTTCTGCGTATACCTATCCAACAACGGGAATAGATGGCACACCACTTCCTGATGATCGTGCTTTCGTGGCGGCATTTTCGATAAGGCTTGAGGTCCCTGTTTTGGCTATTCGGGAACTTGGGGTAGCAACTCCTGTAGAAGACCCTGTTAAGTGGGATCTTCCATTCGATAACACATTTGATAATTTTTCGGTCACAGATATCAATGGTCAGTCGAACAGCCCAGGGGCTGATGACCTCTCGAATAATCATCGAGGCTATACGCTAGTCGTTCAGACGGCAATTGGAGTCGACAAGGCATATATTGGGGTGCCGCATGCCCCCGGCAATACTCCTGCCGAACAGTTCTCTCCAGGGTGGGGGGTTTACCAGGGCTCAACAGGTGTCACTACACGAAAAGCTGGCGATGGTGTAATCGTTCCGGGTCAGAAAATTTTAAGTTTGTTACAGTTGGTGAGCCAAATTCCAGAAGGGTCGGGCGCACGCACTGCGTTGTTGTGTGATGCATGGGATAATACAAAGCTTTCGCTTGCTAGGGACAACTATCCTGCATTAGGTTATAATTCTTCGGGTCGGTTTGCTTCCGGGGGCGAGGCGGTCTGGCTTAGCGGGTACTATCACAATGAATCATGGTCTACATACCCGGGTGGCGATGCCGCGCTAAGGTCACTTATTACGGTTGAGTACGGCGACGGGGCGGCGGGTAGCGGAGCGGCTTCAGCTTGTCACGACAGTTCTTCGCCTGGTGGGTGGTATAGCGATCCAGCGCTTGTTCCGGGGAATGACCCGGCTCAAGCTGCGAACGGGGTGTACACAGGCGTAAGCCGGGTACGTATTCTTATCTCGGGAATACCGGATAACCTTAATTTAGTCACCTTCTTTTCTATAGGTCTTGTTGCACGGATTGATGCGGTAGGGCAGGTAGCGCCGAACTATGCGTCATATAAGGTTGGCACCGGAACGCTGCCTTTAACAGACATGAATGCCATTGGTGGGACTACTTCAAACTATAATCTTGCGAACAATACCGGGCTACTGGGCGACCGAGTCAACATTGGGTCGGTCATAGGGCGCATTTCTAAGGAAGTACGAAACTCTAGTGGGCAATGGGTCAATACGCCGGCTGCTTTCACGAATGACCGCGATGTTGAGTATCGCATTCAGCCTATGTTGAGTGCTGCTGCTGGCAATCCGGTCTCCTCAGTTATTATTGAAGATTGTTTGCCTGTGGGGCAGTCATACGTCGCAAATTCTGCCTCGCTTACGCCTCAGGTTGTTGCGGCCAGCTCTCCGTTGGGGGCGTCCCTTACCTGTGGCGCCGGAGAAACTTATATTCGATGGAACTTGGGCATACGGTCTGCTAATAGCCCAATTGATGCAATTACCTACACCGGCCACGTTGCGTCAACTGCACCGAACGGCTCTATGATTAATAGGGCGTTGATTACCGCTACGGGTGATCCATCGAGTACGACCCAACGCTCGGCTCAGGCGACAATTATCCTTACCTCGCCTTCGGGGGTACGTATTTCCAAGGTAGCGGTGCCCACCATTGAAGTTAATAGGGATGCTGGCCAAATAAACCCACGGTATACCTCCTGGCAGGTTGCTTTCACGAATATTCAATCGTCTGACTCACTTTCTGATGTCAGCGTGGTTGATGTTTTGCCACGCAATGGGGTCAACGGAACTTCCTATAATGGCACCTTGGCATTTCACGATGCCACTGTAACCGTAGGGAGCGGCGTTCAGATTCTTTATACTCGCCAGCCGAATATCACGGCTAATACAAGCGGAAGCCCCGATATCTACGCCCCGGCATCAACGGTTTGGTGCGACGCACCGAGCGGCGGCGTGCCCGTAGGAAGTCCTGGTGCCACGGCAGCAGATTGCCCAAGTACACCTGCTCAGGTAACGGGTTTGCGCTACGTTCGACCAGGCTCATTTACTACGAATGATAATTTTATTGTTACGGTTCGGATGAGCCCGATGGGGAATCAGGCGGGCGATGTGTATGTTAACCAGGCCATCGGCCGGGCGGTCGGGTTGTCGCAGGCGGTTGGGCCGGTCACAAGCCCTATAACTGCTGTTGGTTCAAGTGTGGGCAATTTCGTGTGGCATGACGTAAATAAGAACGGGCTTCAAGATGATGACGAACCAGGCATTCCTGGAGTGCCCGTGCGGTTAGAAGGTGCAGATATTGACGGGAACCCGGTAATGCGTCAGGTAGTTACTGATTCTACGGGCCAGTATATCTTTGCTCACCTTCCGGCCTCGGGCGATACAGGGTACACGGTAACGTTTGATACTCAATGGCTCGCAGAACATGGCTATGGCCTTACGCAAACCGCCGCAGGCACTGATCGCTCGGCTGATTCCGACGCAGACCAAATGAGTGGCCAGGCAATTATTGTGGTGCCTACCTCGGTAACGATTGATACGGTTGATGCCGGGTTGGTTGACCTTCCCGGCCCTCCCGCCCCACCTAATACTGGCGTTTTTATCAAGAAATCCTTTGCGTTAACGGCCAGCGTTATTATAGGTCTGCTTGGAGGGGTTGCTTTAGGCATGACTAAAGCTCGTGCATTCCAGCGCACGAGCCGTTTGTAGCCAGCATGCTCTCATTCTTTCTTACCTTTTCCGATTCATTTCTGTTAGCACTTTTGGCGTGGCCATTTGTAGCGCTCCTTATTACAATACCCATTTTGGTGATGCAATATCGGCGGTATAATCGCTTGGTTTTTTGGCGCACAGCAAGTACTTATTTGTTTGTGTTGAGCTGTCTCGCATTGGTAAGTTTTACACTCTATCCAATGCCTGACACAAGCGGCGCGTTTTGCGCTCAACACCATCTTACTCCTCAGGTGGTACCGCTTCAGTTTATTGCCGATATTCGTACTGATGGTACGAGTGCCTTGCTCCAGGTAGCGATGAACGTTGTGTTCTTTATTCCGCTCGGTTTCTTTGCAGCCCGTTTATTGCACCTACGGTTTTGGGTATTGGCCGTGTTGGGGCTTGGCGTGTCGTTTACTATAGAAGTTGCTCAACTTACCGGCGTATTTGGGCTGTATCCTTGTAGTTATCGGCTTTTCGATGTTGACGACTTGCTCTTTAATGTAATCGGGGCCCTCCTTGGGTATGGCCTCGGGTGGATATTACCTAAGAAGGTATACGAGCGTGCGGCAAAGGGCGAGTATACAAACGGTGCAGGCCTGGTGCGGCATACAGTGAGTTTCCTGATAGATGGTGCGGTTGTTCAGGCACTTTCGCTGCTTGCCACCATTGCGCTTTATTTTGTAATGGGGGCGGGAGGCGTTGCAAGCCTTGGGCAGATAATTCAGGTGGGGGCTATAACGCTCATCTTTGGCATACTTCCTTTTATGCAAAAAGGTCGTTCGCTCGGGGGATACTTTACGCGCATGCGGCACGATGATGGCAAGCGGCCAGTGCCTCGGCGGATGCTTTACTACATCGTTAGATCGGCATTCGTAGCCGGACTCATGCTTCTGAGTGGTGGCTGGGTTTTCCTTCTAGTGGTTATTACGGTAGTAGGCTGGGTATGGAAGAAAAAATTGCCTTACCAGTTTGTCTAACGCATAGTAAACGGCAATCATTGTTTAAATCACTACGTTTTATACTATAAGCGGCTTGCCCCTGTTATTAATATAATTTATTATTGAATCATGAGCGTCTTGCAGGCGTATTCTTGACTGAGCCAACAATTGTTGGTAGTATAGACGATGTGTCCCATGCCAAAACTAATTAAAGGTCGGAGTGCTAGGGGCTGTACATAGTACAAGGAGTGTATAATCACATGCCAATAGCTATCGAATTTGTGCCCTCGCGGCGCAAGAAGATTGCAGTGGATGTGGTGCCCGCCGAATGGCGAATCTTTATTGCACATTAAGTCGTGCAATTATCTTTAAGCAAAAAACGAAAACACCCCACGGCACCGGGGTGTTTTACTTTTGCGGCGTACGGTGTTAAGGGAGCTTCTTTTTAAGACTGTCGAGCTTTTCTTTTATGCCCGTAAGGTCACCTTGTACGATGCCGTTGGCAGTCTTGTCGTCGAGCTTCTCGCCATTAAGAAAGAAGGTTGGTGTGGCGCTGACCCCAGCCTTTTTACCTACTGCAAGGTCGAAGCGTATTTTTTTAGCGACGGCGTTCGATTCTATGTCAGCTTTAAATTTATCGGTATCGAGTTTGAGCTGTACTGCATATTGTTGAAAAAGTTCGAGGCGCTTTTTGGGGTCGGCATTCGACCAAGCGGACTGTTGTTGATAGATGATGTCGTGCATTTCCCAGTATTTGCCTTGCATTCCTGCAGCTTCGGCCGCACTTGCTGCTGCTTTGGAGTTTGGATGGATGCTGGTGAGTGGAAAGTTCCGGAATATAAGCGTTACCGAGTCTTTATATTCGTTGCTGAGTTGATTGACGTTTGCGTAGGCGCCAGCGCACCCTGGGCATTGAAAATCTCCATATTCCACGAGGAGGATTTTACCGTCTTTACTTCCTTTTGTGTGGTCGGCAATTGACCCATTTTGGTCTAAGGGGGCAATGATCTCGTTTGTTTTGATATACGATACATCAAGGGGTGGGTTGGCAAGATAGTTCCAGGTAATAAGCCCCCCAAGCACTAGGGCGGTTACTCCACCAAAGATGATCCAGCCTGTTTTATTCATAAGTTCCTCCACAAATTACTCCTCTTATTATAGCAGGATAGAGTACAATTAGGGTAACTATGCTTACGTTTTTGATTATCTTAACTACGCTTCTTTTTGTAGCACTGGTACTAGTGGCGGCAATGCGGCCTCCGAGTTCACCGTATAGCCTTGCCGAACTTGAACGGCGGGCAAAGCATTCCGTTCCGGCTCGAAAACACCTTGAACGGCATCGGCATCGTGTAGCTATTGGTACGGTAACGCGGCTTGCGCAAGCAGTGATAGTGGTGGCTGTTGTTCTGCTTTCAGTGGCCACTTTTGGCTGGGTTATTGGGGTCATCATTGCGGTTTTGGTCGTCATGCTATATCCGGTAATTGCCCGGGCACCATTTATTACTCGCCAAGCTTCGTTACTCTATGAAAAGGTTGAACCTTATGTGTTAGTCGGCGTTATTCGGGCTGAGCCGATATTTCGTTTTCTTCGTGATACGCCTCTCTACGGGGCCGAAGACGGGCGGCAGCTTGGTTCGCGCGAAGAGCTTTGTGAGCTTATCGCCGACTCCAAAGAAGCACTGAGCAGTGATGAGCGCCTCCTGCTTACGTCGGTACTGGCTTTTAAGGAAAAGAAGGTTGCGACGGTTATGACACCGCGAACGGTGATTGATTTTATAAAAAAGACAGAATTTCTCGGGCCGCTTGTTCTTGATGAGCTCCATGCTCTTGGGCATAGCCGACTGCCAGTGATTGATGAGGACCTTAACCATATTGTTGGTATTTTATACCTTAGGGACATGCTTTCGCTTGATGTTAAGAAATCAACAACTGCCGAGAAAGCGATGGAGCCGCAGGTCTTTTATATTCATCAAGACGATTCACTCCATAAGGCGCTGGCTGGCTTCCTTAAGCACCGTCACCATCTGTTTATTGTTATTAACAATGAGCGCGAAACGGTCGGCCTTATTACCCTAGAGGATGTTATGGAGCAGCTTCTTGGAAGGCGGATTGTTGATGAGGATGATGTTTATGACGATTTGCGGGCTGTTGCTCGGCGCGAAGGGGCGGCTAATAATGCGGGGCCAGGGAGCGTAGATGTGTAATACCCTCTGGCGCTACCTCTGTAGAAGTGCTAGAATAAACTGCATATGACACGTACTCTCACCACCGAACTCGCTGCACATGTGGGCGAAACAGTAACCGTTAAAGGCTGGCTTCATAAAAAGCGCCTGCTTGGTGGGCTTAATTTTATTACGCTTCGTGATCGCAGGGGAGTTGCCCAGAGCCTTATCGATACAAAGGAAGAAGTAGAAAAACTTCGGGGGCTTCAAATTGGTACAGTGTTGGCATTGACGGGTACCATTGTTGCAGATGAGCGCGCCCCGGGTGGTGCGGAACTGCATGATGTCACGGTTGAGGTACTTGTACCGGTAACCGAAGAGCCGCCAATTGAGATTGACAAACCCATTAGCCATAAGCCTGAGAATCTTGATACCCTTTTTGAATACCGGGTGCTGAACGTTCGTAACCTTCAAGAACAGAAAATTTTTAAAATTCGTGCAAGCATCACTCGGTACATGCGTGAATTCTTAACTGAGAACGAATTTGTAGAAATTGATACTCCAAAACTGCTTGCAGAAGCAACAGAGGGTGGAGCCGAGGTATTTGAGCTCGATTACTTTGGTAAAACAGCAACACTTGCCCAGAGTCCGCAGTTCTATAAGCAAATTATGGTTGGCGCATTTGAACGTGTGTTTGAAATCGGTCACAGCTACCGCGCCGAACCAAGTGCCACCACTCGTCACCTTACCGAACTCACAATGCTCGATATTGAGGTAGGCTTCGTTGAGAGCCACCAAGAAGTGATGGATACCGTTGGTGATCTTGTAAAGAGCGTGCTCCAGCGTGTCTATACCGACCACGCCGATGACCTTAAAAGCCTTAATGCGCCGCAACTATACCTTCCTGAAAACGGCGAGATTCCACAATTCACCATTGCTGAGATTCACGAGCTATACACAAAAGCAATCGGTACAGACACGACCGCCGAAAAAGACCTTACCCCCGACGAAGAGCGCTGGATTGCCGACTATGCTCGTAAGAAGTTTGGCAGCGACCTTGTGTACGCCAAAGATTTCCCGGCTGAAGCGGGTAAGTTTTACCATAAATTTAAGGAAGAAGAGGGCGTTGTTGCCTGGGCCGACCTTTTGTTTAGGGGCCTTGAAATTGCAACTGTTCCCCTTCGCGAAAATAACTATGACAAGATGATTGAACAAATGACCCGTGCCGGGCTTGATGTAACCCACGAAGGGTTTAAGCCCTACCTTCAAGCATTCCGGTTTGGTCTCCCGGTTCACGGTGGCTGCGGCATGGGTGTTGACCGTGTGGTGCAACGCACCATTGGCCTTGCGAACGTTAAGGAGGCGACCCTTTTCCCGCGCGACATTAACCGCCTTAGTCCTTAGTTTGAAAGAGGCGGGTTCTCGTGCAAAAAGAGTTGTTCCAAGAAGCCATTTGGCAAAAAGGGCGGGAGCTTTTTCGCCCAATGCCATGGCGTGAAGACACGCGGCCCTACTACGTACTGGTCAGTGAAATTATGCTTCAGCAAACGCAAGTTGAACGGGTCATTCCGAAATTTAACGAATTTATCACCTTGTTTCCGAGTGTTGAAGCGCTGGTGAGTGCATCTTTAAGCGATGTGTTGGTTGTGTGGAATGGCTTAGGCTACAATCGTCGCGCAAAGTTCTTGCACAGTGCCGCCCAAATGATTGTTGCTGAATATAATGGCGTGTTTCCGGAGGACCCAAAAGAATTATTAAAACTTCCTGGGGTGGGAGTAAATACCGCAGGCGCACTTGTAACCTATAGTTTTAACAAGCCGGCGCCATTTATCGAAACAAATATTCGTACGGTGTATTTTCATCACTTCTTTAAAGATGAAATAAATATTAGTGATTCAGAACTATTACAGCTTGTGAGCGAGACGATGGACCGCGAACACTCCCGCGAGTGGTATTGGGCATTGATGGATTACGGCGCCTTTCTCAAACGCTCTGGTGCAGGTCTTAACGATAAAAGTCGCCACTACAAAAAGCAAAGCCCATTGAAGGGGAGTGTACGGGAGGTGCGTGGCCAATTGGTAAAAACGCTCACAAAAGGGGAAGCGAACTACCAGGTACTGCGCCGGCACTACAAGGGTGATGAACGATTTGAAAAAGCTTTCAATGGTCTGTTGGAAGACGGCATTATTGCCAGGCAGGGGCCGAGAGTACACTTAACCGGCGCAAAAAGGTATACTAAGTAAGCTATGTATCGAAGTGTAAAAATAGTTATGTACTGCCTCATTGTGACAGGGGTGACCTTGGCGCTTGCTTCAGGGGCCCAGGCGCAACAGACATCGCTTTCTGATGCTCAGCGAAACAGAATCCGCCAAAGCTGTAGCGAAATTAAGACCAATCTCAACCAGCTTCACGCAAGTGATGCGTTGCTTCGCGTTAACCGCGGCCAAGTATACGAGGCGTTAGCGAGTAAGCTCATGGATCGCTTCAATGCGCGCCTTAATAGTAACCGGCTTGATGCAAAGGCTATGGAAACGGTTACGGCAAACTACCGAAAGCGCCTCACTGAATTTCGTGAACACTATATAACCTACGAACAAAAGCTGTCTGAGGCAATTCGCATCGATTGTAGGGCTGACCCGGCTCGTTTTTACACAACAGTAGAGGCTGCACGTAGTGCTCGCTTGCAAGTACATGCTGATGTTCAGGCACTTCATGCTTCAATCGACGATTATCGAAACTCTGTCGGTGATTTTCTACTGAACTATGAAAGGATTTCGCAGTAATGGCCGACATTTCATCAGAAACCGGTGGGATTATTGCCGACCTTAAGGCTGTTCAACAAGGCTCCGCCTCAACTTTTTGGCAGGACCACCGCATCACCTTACTCCTTAGCTTAACGGTACTCATAGCACTTATATTTGTGTCGGTTGGGATGATCTTTTATACAATGAGTGGTGCTGCACAACTTGATTTGAGCCGCCCTGGATACCAATCAGTGAGCAATAAGGTTGAGCCGAACGACAAGATTGACGAATACAGCTCTTCAGGTGCGGTTAATAAAGAAACAATAGACCGATTCATTATTCTTTTTGACGAACAGGCCAAAAAAGCCAAGGCAGTCGATGCCTTTCGGGGCGACCCGCTCAACCCAGAAGTTTTGTATGCAGAACCTATGGGTGGCGAATAAGCTGCGCCCGTGCCCACTCGTCTATTGTGCCCGCGCCCATGACAAGCACGAGTTTTCCGGCTTTTCGGGCGTCCTGAATAATTTCCCAAAGTTCAGAGCCTAATGCGGCGTACGAAAGCGCTGCCTTATTGGTAAGGTTGGTCGTTAGTTCTTGAGGGGTGAGTACTGCTTGATTGGGGTTTTCGCGGGTTAAATAGGTGGGAAGCCAGTATATTTTTTCAGCAAGAGCAAACTGAGTGGTGTACTGATCACGCATGAAGTGTTGGCGCCAGTTCTGGTGAGGCTGGTAGACCAGTACTATGCTATCGGCCAGTTCGCGGGCCAGCTGCAGTGTTGCGGCAATTTCCTCTGGGTGATGGCCGTAATCGCTGTAAAGGTTGTCAGCGAGTCTTTCAAAGCGGCGGTCAGTGCCAGGAAAACTTTCGAGCGCCCGTTTACAGGCTACCTCGTTGCCAATAGCAAGGTATTCAAGGCCCTTGGAAACAAGGGTCGCATTACGGCGATTGTGCTCGCCGGGAAGCGAGAGCGGAAGCTGGTCGTTTGGCGAAAGTGCCTGTATGGCGGGGGTCGTTTTTTGCTCGATATATGCCAAATCACCTTCCCATGCAATGGTCTGGTTTGATTGGCTTACAAACTGGCGAAAAGTCTCTTTGTAGACTGCTTCGGTGGGGTAGGTATCGGGATGGTCGTAGTCGATAGACGTAAGAAGTGAAAGGTGTGGTGAAAAGTGTAACAAATTTTTGTCATATTCATCGCATTCATACACAAACAACTCGCTGGCCGGGTCGTAAGCGCCACTTGGGCCAAAGGATAGGGTTGAGCCAACCGAATAGCTCACCGGAACCCCCAGTTGTTTTAACACCCATATCATCATGCCGGTGGTAGTGGTTTTGCCATGGGTACCCGAAATAGCAATTAACTTAAGATTATGTGATGCGATAAATTCTGCAAGAAATTCATCGCGCTTCCCCGTACGAATACCAAGCTTCTTTGCGAGTACAAGCTCTGGATGGTCCGCCGGAAGGGCGGCGGTATACACAAACCAGTCAAGAGGGAGGTCGGTGTGGGTAGTTTGTAGGAACGAACCATCTTGAGTGTCGGAAATTGCTACGCCTTGAGCGAGAAGCTCGGCAGTGACGAGGCTTTCGTTTGGGTCGGACCCTACAACAGTGTGGCCAGCGTCGCGCGCAATTTCGGCAAGCGGCCCAATGCCAACGCCGCCAATACCAGAGAAATAGATATGCATATGTATAGTATACCATTTGCTTATGGGGGCGGTAGTATGGTGTAATAGATACAAATCATAACTAACATAAACACATGATAAAAAAGCTTTTTCATACTTTACTTTTGAGGCGTCATTTTTGGCGCTATGCTTCGTTCAGCGAAATGGCAGAGATGTATACGGCACGAATGCTTCGTATGGCGGCGATTCATATAGCCGGTTCGTTTATCGCCATCTATCTTTTTCAAATCGGTTATTCAATTGCTCAGATTGCTTTCTTTTGGGCGGCGTTTTACCTCTTCAAGGTGGGCATTGCGCTTCCTGGTGCGGCGCTTGTGGCGCGCATTGGGCCTAAACATGCTATTTTTCTTTCAAACCTTATGTATATCCCCGCCATGATTGGGTTTGCGTTTCTGCCAGCGGTTGGGCCGCTCCTGCTTATCCCGATACTAGTATTTGAAGCGTCATCGGCCTGCCTCTATTCAATAGCGCATAATATTAATTTTTCAAAGATTAAAAGCCTTAAACACGCCGGCAAAGAGATTGGCTACATGTATATGGTAGAGCGCATTACGACTGGCCTAAGCCCACTTATCGGGGGCGTTATTGCTTTCTTGTTTGGCCCGCAAGTGGTGATTATTGTTGCAGCACTATTGTTTGCTTGTGCTGCAGGCCCCCTGATGCGTACTGTCGAACAGGTAAAGACTGGCCAAGCTCTTCATTTCAAAGGCTTTCCGTGGCGTTTGCTATTTCGGCACGGTGTGGCGCAAACAAGTTATGGATTCGATGTATTTAGCTCAGGCTCTGTCTGGTCGCTTTTTATTGCCCTTGTTGTGGTAGGGATGGGGTCGAGTAACGAAATTTATGTTATTAGCGGTATGCTCTTGTCGGTTGTTTTTGTGGTGTCGCTGATTACTTCTTATCTTTTTGGAAAATTGATTGATAATAGCCAAGGTGCTCGCCTCATGCGTATAAGCATCGTAATGAATGCCGCTATGTACTGCATACGGCCAGTAACAAGCACGCCGCTCGCTGCTGCAGGGGTGAATGCAGCCAACGAGCTTGCGACAACAGGATTTGCGATGCCCTATTTGCGTGGGGTATACGATAACGCCGATCTCTCTGGCCGGCGCACGACCTACCTTGGCCTCTGTGAAATGCTCAGTAACTTAGGTGCGGCGTTCGCAGCGATGGCGCTGGGCTTTTTAGCGCTTGCGCTTGGCGATGAAATGGCTCTTAAAAACTATTTCTTTATTGCGGCCGGTGTTGCATTACTGATGATTACTGCACGGTTTCCTCTCTACAAAAAGCCATAAGCGGCGTGGTACAATAAGGCGTAAGTAGTTGAAGGTGGGAACCTCCCTGAGTAGTGGCAGATAGTAAACGTCTACGAAATAGCGTAAAAGGGTTGCAGCGGGTAAAAACGTGGCAGCTTGTTATTGTATTTATTCTTTTTGCCTTTATTGCTGCCACTTTTTTAAGGCTTAATAATATTGGAATGGTTGAGCGCCGAGCAGCAGTGATTAGTGCGGATAAATCGGGTGATGAACGGATTTTAGTGAATAGGTTGTATGACTTACAACGGTACGTCACAAGTCATATGAATACCGACCTAGGGGGCGGCGTGGGGCTTGAGGAAAGCTACACTCGGGTGTATCAAAAGTGGCTTGAAGAAGAGTCGAACAGGGGCAGCGCATTGGGGAATGTGTACAAAAAAGCCCAAGAAGTTTGTGAACCGCAGTTCAGCTACTATACGGTCGCCTACCTTCAATGTACCACTAATGAACTCGAGAAATACCCCTCGTCTCAGGCGGCCATGGAAGAAGGAACAAGCCCTAATCCGAAGGTCTTTGTCCATACCTTCGCGTCACCAACCTGGAGCCCTGACTTCGCGGGGTGGTCGTTGGTGGTGTGCGCCTTCATTCTAGCACTGATTTTCGTGCGTCTGGTGAGCCTTGCAATCCTTAAATTAATGCTAAATCGGCAGTATCGGCGTATTTAATGTTGACAGCACCCCTATAAAAGCGGTACGCTTACTCTCGTATACTACTAATAGGAGGTATTACACTTACCATGGCTTACAGTCACACAAACTCTAAAGGTATCACTTACTACTTGCACAGCACCGAAGTAACCCTTCGTGGTGGCAAGCCACAAACTATTTACTTCTTTGCGAAGGTAGAGAAGAACGACAAGGGCACCCCAGTGGACCTACCAGCAGACCGCATTGTTAAGGAAAACCCACGCAACGGTTTCCTTACTGTTTCAAAGAAGAAATAGTATAAAAAGCTATTGCACCATAACCAGTTTGACCCTATACTAAGGGCAAACAAACAGGTGCTAGAATTACCCCCATTCCCCGGGGGTTTTTCTTTTGCGGGTAAAGGGCCCCACAAGAGAGTAGCCCCAGCCAGACGAATCTGGTGGGGCTTACTGCTCTTAGGGCGCGCGGTTACGACTAGGCGGCCAGCTTGGCGGCGAGCTCATCGATCTTGTCTGGACGAAAGCCAGACCAGTGGTCGCCCTCAGCGACAACGACGGGTGCCTGCAGGTAGCCCAGCGCTTTGACCAGTTCCAGCGCTGCGGGGTCCTCGGAGACGTCGATGATCTCGTAGTTGATGCCCCTTGCTTCCAGGGCGCGATAGGTAGCCTTGCACTGCATGCAGCTGGGCTGCGTATAGACCGTGATGGACATGTTCTTTCCTTTGCTCGGCCCAGCCTTTATGGCTAGGGGACTCGATGATAAATAAGAAGCGATGCTTTTCCCTAAGAGCTAACCCACTCTTAGGGAAAAGGAATACTACCCCCTATAGGCGTACTCAACCCTCCGTGAGTGAATCTGAGACTCATTTTAGCCCTGGGGGCTTCAAAAGGCTAGTGTTTTTTGGTGTAAAAAATACGCTCCATATGGTGGATAACTTGGTATAGCTGAGGAGGCCACTTGACGGATGCTCAGGTATATGCTAAAATGTGTACATTATGGCTGAGTACGAAGAAGCGACCGGTATCGATCGAGCGAGTCAGCCCACTCTTTTTCCGGGTACCGAAGATTCGGTGCTTTTTGATTGGCCCCCTAAGGGGGAAGTGTTAGCGTCGCCCTTGGAGCTTCATGCCACTGAAGTTACGCTTCCTCCTGCACAGCTTCGGCCAAATGTCCAAAGGGGCCTTGGGGAGCGTGCAACCATGCCAGCGCCAGGGGTTGAAACACTTGTACCAATGGTACCCGCCAAAACACCGCGTGAACTCTATCACACCTTGCGTCACATGGTGCCAGATGCTTCGTTCGATGATTCTTCTTCTGAACGGCCTGACCCGTATGGCGAGCTCGGCGGCGGGCTGCGCACGGGTGAACTGCGCATTTCAGAGCCACTTCGGAGGCGTGCTGAGCTCGTTATGGCGCTTGAGGGGTATCAAGATTGGTATGCTGAGTTTGATCGCCTTGCGAATATGGGTGTGTTTGAAATTGAGAGTCAGCATCAAACGATGCCCCTCGCTGAACGCTCGGTTTATTTTGCCGATGTGTTTCGGGCGCTCGACACGGTAACGAATCGGATTGGCTTAATTCAGCGTGAACCACTACCGTCTGCGAACCCAGATATAACGCAGCGCTATGGGCACCATTCTGATGATGCATTTCGTACGTATGCCACAAGGCTTGCGAATCTCCGCCGGTGCGCTCTTTCGACCTCGGCTGTACAAGCGATGTATGCTCACTTTGGGATTCACGGCGTGGAAAGCGAGGACGGGCCAATGCTCTCACGCGAGCTTCTTGCTAAAACTCGCAGGCAGATACAGGGGCAGGGGTACCGTACCGGGCGGGTGTTGCTACTTAACGAGAGAAGCGCTCGTTATAGGGTAGCAAAATAGGGTAGGTTTTTTATACGTTCGTATAGCCTGAGCCGCTACCAGGGGTAATAGCACTCAGTACCCAGTTAACAATCGCAAAGGCAAGGAAGGCAACAATCAGGCCGATAATGGCATACATGATGGTGTTTTTAGCGGCAGTTACTGATGAAGAGTTGCCCGCGGAAGTAGCATAGCGAATGCCGCCCCATATAATCATAATGACCGAAAGCGCCCCAACAACGAAAAGAAGGATGTTGGTAATGGTGGTGAGGACGCCACCATCGCCGAATAGTTCGGTAGGTTGGCCCGAGCCACGTGCGGCGTCTACCCCTTCTTGAAGGCTAAAGGCAGAAGTAGTTGAACTACCAACAAGGGCGATAGCGGTAGCAACAATGAGTCCAGTGAGTGTGGGGATATATTTTTTCATACAATATTCAACAGTTATATACTAATAAGTTTATTATAGCAAACATCGGCGCCGAATACTAGCCCCTCTCTCTGTTTTATGCTACAATTATCCGAGTTGGAGGAGTACCCAAGTGGCTGAAGGGGACGGTTTGCTAAATCGTTAGTCTGGGGAGACCTGGAGCGGGAGTTCGAATCTCCCCTCCTCCGCCAAGTTGTACACGTTGGAGTCCCTGGTGAGCGCAAGTTCGCTGGGGGCTTTGTTTTCCTCGCCTCAGTGTATGCATGGTGGGGGTACTTACGTGATTTGTGTCAAACAAAAAAGACCCTCCAATCTCTGAAAAGTCTTTCTTGGTAGGCCCAGGACACCACTACTCGAATAAATCGGCGCTCCTGCCGCCACCTCTGGCGGAACTGCAGAAACTGGCTGGTCTCATGCCGAATCCGCCCTTCTCCACTGCTCCGCGAGAGCAGGTCAACCGATCGCTTCGACGACGCCTCGAACCGGCCCTGGTCAAGCAAATCGCCACCGAGTACGAGGCGGGCTCGACGACGCCGAATCTCTGTGAGACCTACGGCCTCTCCAAGACAGGCATCCTCCGACTGCTTCGAGACGAGGGGGTAGCGTTGCGACGCCGTCCGCTCGCGAACGACCAGGTCGAGGTCGCACGAATGCTGTACGAGCACGGCCATCCAATCGCCGCCATCGCGACCCGCCTCGACACCAGCTACAACAACGTCCGGCAGCGACTCATCAAAGAGGGAGTCCAGCTACGCCCACGTGGCGGTAGCTACCGGTGAACCGGATCGTCACCCGCCGCGTCCTTCTCTTCTTCGTTTCGAGCATGCTCGAGCAACGCGCCTGTCAGCCTGTCGTAGTCGATCTTGGGCCGAACCAGTTCGCGCGCCCTGATATTGAGTTCCTTCGCGCGGTGGTTTCCCCGCTTGCCGCCTTTGGTGACGGGCGGGCGCGACGGCAACTTCGCGAGTCGATCGTCGATCACTTGCAGGTGCGCATACGCCCTGCCTGCTTGTTACGGAAGGCTGGACTGCTCCCCCGACACGTCCTGGCGGTGGGCAAGTGCTTGTTCCGGTGCGAGGACGACGAGGCCACGCAGATCACGGTTCTCCGTGCGGTTGGGACGCTACACGACACCGTCGGTGTGCTCCAACCCGCCAAAGCGGCGCGCTCCGGGTTGCAAAACCCGCTCACCGGACACCGGTGAATGGGGACCCCGACCCGGGCCTAGTAGCCGCGTTAGGCCGATGTTGCAAGGCACTGGCGTTAAGACAACAGCAGAGTCGTGTGACTAAACCGCAGATCAGGAACACCTACAGCACTCGATGGGGCGCATGACGCGCCACTATGACCGCGCACGCGGGCGGCTGGAGCGCTCTAGCGCCTACACCCTGGCCTCGGCACTCGCGTGACCGTCAGACGGTAACGACCTCGGCGCGATCTATCCATCGCGCAAGCAGGCTGAATCCGGCGAGCGCCTCAAGCGACTCAGCCTCGCCCATACCGTGCTCACTCTCGTCCACATGGTTGAGCGGATTACGCACCGCCGAGAACAGGCCGCGACCGAGTGCGCTCGCACCCGTGTGCATGTCGCGGAACAGGTCGGGATTCGACTCGTCGCATAAGCGCAAGCGTGGTCGTCCCTCCTTCGGTGCGTCCGTGCTGAATGCTTCGTTCAAGAGCTTCGACTCTCCAAGCTCCTTCCGCCCAACTTTGGCCTGTAGGCGTGAGTTCACATTGATCGCGGCGGCCCACACGGCGGCGTGATGGTTGCCGCTGCTCCAGTGCGGTCGTGCGGCATCCCACACCCACGGGTGCATGGATGCGCCATCGAACACGGGCGCGGGCGCGTCCAAGCCGAGCTTGTCGCGGACGGCATCGCCCTCCGTAAGCTCCCAGATGAGTTGGCGTGCCGTGTCGGCACCGATGTAGCGGCGGCCCTCTCCGTAGACAACCTCGGAGATTGCGGCCACGACATTGGCTTTCGCCTTGCGCTCTTCGAGAGAGCCCCGCATCCGCCTCTTGCGTTGAGGCGTGACCTCCTCCGGGGGTAAGTCAACGTGCTCGTGTAGCGCGAGATAGGTCCTCAACTCACTAAGCGCCCATTCGACATCCACGAGCCGAACCTATCCGAGACTCCGGACACCGGCGGGAGTGAATCGAGTGGTGCCCTAAACGGCGAGGTGCTCCAGGGCCGTACGAACGTGGCTGTCCGTAAACATGCGTCCCTTGCGTTCCGTCCATGCCTGAACGTATTGCGTGACCTGATCGGGATCGTCCGTGCCGAGCGCTGAACATGCCCAGTCGACACTGGCCAGCAACTCCAACGGGTAGGCACCCTCGAACCCCTCGATGAGCTTCAGTACGCCCTCAACGGCATTGGTGAACTGCGCAGGCTCATACTTCACGGGCCGGAACTCGCGTAGCGCGGCTCGGCCTTCGTCTGTGACTTGAACCGGAACGAGGTCGAGCACCTTGTCGTTGCCGTCGCCATATCCGTCAACGAAGGTGCCCTCGATGTGCGAGAGCATCGCTCGAACAGCGTCGCTGTACGGCCCGTACGAACCCTGCGCGAACTTCAACTTCATCTCAGGCACGAACCGGGCCGCGAAGTACATGAGCTTCTGAATCTCTAGGTGCGACGCCCCGCGAGTGTCCTCCCAAGGCTCCGCCGCATGCCGTTGCTTCGAGTACGCCAGCAGAAGCGAGACGAGCAAGGCTACGGAGTTGCTCATCCGAACAGACTCCGACTTCTGTACCGCGAAGTGTCCCTTCACCGGGTCGAAGATCTCCACTCGCAGTCCCTGTATGGGGGACAGGGCATCTTCGACCAGCGGACGAACCTCACTCCAGTCGAGGCCGCCGTTTCCCGACCCGAGAGGCGGCACGGCGATTGACTGGATGTTGCGCTCCCGGATGACGCGCACCAGATCCTTCAAGCCCTCGCGGATGTACTCGACGCGGGAGTCCGCTCGCCAGTGTTTCTTCGTTGGGAAGTTGACGATCAAGCGCGGACCGGTGAGTTGTTGAGTCTCCGTTACGAACATGCGACCGATCTCGACCGTTCCGAGATCGCACGCGCGTTTGTACGCCCTGAAGTTTTCAGGGTAGCGACGCTTGAACTGGAGGGCGAGGCCCTTGCCCATGACTCCGACGGTGTTAACAGTGTTGATCACTGCGTCCACTTCGGCCTTCATGATGTCGCCTGTTGCCGAGTTGATCATCTTCGGTTCCTTAGTAGGAGAATGCTCGCGTGTGCCTGTAGTTGATGTGCGTGTAGCCCGCATCTTCGAATGTCTGCTGGGCGTCTGCGACTGTTCCTTCTTTTCTAGCGACTACCACCGACACCAGGTCGAGAGGCACGTGGTCGTGAACGAGGATCTCAGCGGCGCGACGCGACATGCGGTCAGGGTCTTCCGGGGTGTTGAACCACTCCCGCGCCGAGAGAAGATCGAAATCTGCAAACTCTCCGAGCATATCGAGATCAGTTGTGAACTCGGCGAGAGCCATCGCGGCGTTGGCGTTGCTAGCTACCCACTCCAGCCCGCTGGCTTCCAGGTCGCCGAGGCGCATCCCCATGAACACGAGTCCGTCGAGCACGTCACGCGAGAAGTTCTTCGACACCACGTAGAGCATCGGCGACTTCGCCGCGATATACCAGGGCACGTGACTACTGACAGACCTCCCAGCAGGGTAGTTGTCTGCCTCGACCCGCATCATGCGCCTACGCGCCTTGACGTCATCGCTCGCGACACTTCCTAGTCGCGGGCTCACGTGGTCATCACAGACGAGGCAACCATCGGCGACGATCTCCGCCAAGTAGTCGAGTCGTGTGAAGTGCCAGACCATCCAGTCACGCGGGGCGTCACGGGCGGGACCTCCGTTGTGCGCGACGAAGCCCCCATCGGGAATGATGCGCATGTTCGCCACGTGTACCTGCGTAGAGTGTCGGTCCGAGATTCGACTTCAGCATAGAGTGCGTGCCGGGGCCGGTTCGGGAGCGGCACGGGCACTCTTACAGAGGAGCACGGTGAACACTGACAACGGAGAGCCGGGTGACGCGCCGCGCCGCAGCTCGAACGCGACACCATCGTGCAGCGCACTCGCGCCGGACTCGATGCCGCCAAGGCCAAGCCAAGGGGAAGGTGGGCGGGCGCCCCTCCGTCGTGGATGCCAAGAAGCTGGCCACGATCAATAAGCTCGTGGCATCCGGCGACCACAGCCGCGCCGACACCGCCCGCATGACTGGAGTGTCGCAAGCGACCCTCTATCGGATGCTGTCGACCCTGTAACTCACCATGAAGCCGCCTCTGTTGCTTACGGATGGAGCCGAATCGGCCCGACCGAATCTCGTCGAGGATCGCCGACGGGTACCCACGAACCTCGTGCACGCGCCCCTCACGATCACCGGCTAAGACACGGACCTCGCTGTCTCGGCGAAGGAAGATCAGGTCGGACTCGCCGCGCTTCGCCTCAGCGACGTCCCACTCCTGGAGCACTCGGTGCTCGGTGCCGTTCAGCTCCACGACCGTCGCCGTGTCGTCGGCGATGGGCGCCGTGATCGAGGGCGTCGTGAGCCCGAGTCCCTTCGTGTCAGCTTCTGATTGGCGAGGGTCCAGTGTCCTTGGGAGCGGGATGCGCATGGCGGTGGTCTACTTAGCGGAATGGGTCAAGCGGATGCGGTCGGACAGCGACCGGTCGACGTCGAGCTGACGGATGCCCTCGTCGGTCGCGCAACTGCTCCACCACCCATCCGTTGGGGAGAACCATTCCCTCCGACCCCAGGGCCACGTTCGTGGGAACGTCCATAGCCATCACTCCATGCGTTGGCTGAGTTGGCGCGATGCTAGTTAGATCCTGTACATCATGACTCACGAGGCTCAGTAGGTGTGTTCTGCGCGCGCCGAGCGCGATCGGTACGCCACCTCCGCCAGATCCGACCCAACGCGCCTGCGAACTGTGGCCGCGTGGCCTCCGCGCATCGCGATACCTCGTCTCGCCTCGCTGGACGAGTCGAGATCTCGCTTCGTACCCAACGAACTTCGTTTCCGACGATGTAGTAGTGGGAGCGGCAGGGTAGCCGCCAGTTCCCGATGGATGGACTGAGCGACACCTGGCCGTCGAAGGACAGACGCCACCCAGATTTCGCCAAGGGCGTGACGACCTCGGAACGGCAACCGCAGGCGCAAAGGTGGATGACCGTCGCGTAGGGAAGTGACACGTAGAGAACTCGCTCCTCCAGTATCGCGGGAGCCTCCTCGATGTAAGCAACGTCGAACTCGATCTTCACTCTGGCCCGTCCTCGTTGATGTTGTCGTTTGAGTCAACAACGTACGTGGAGAAGTGCTCACTACCTGTGTCGGCGTAGAAGCCGAGCTGCTTCTTGTACATGATCACCGCCACGGCGGCGTTCAGAGCGTTGAGTTCGGCGATCTGAATGTTGGTGTTGTACTCACCGAGGGCGACATCTTCGGTGGAGATCCTGGCCCGTGCGGCTTCCCGACTGCCCGCACGGTCCGTGCTGAGCGTCGTGCGAACGAGGCCGGCGACTCGTCCTTCCTCGACGGATACGCCCATGCCGACATCGATGAATGGAATACCGCGTTGCTCCAGATGCTCCATAATCGGACGCTTCGCGGGGCCATGATCGATCGCAATGAAAACGAATGACATGTCATCAAGGAGGCTAAGGTCGTTCTCCTCGATTGCCACAGGATGCGGGACGATCACCCGGTGCATCGACCGGTAGCGGTCCACGAGGTAGGTGACCTTGAGGGGATGCTCTCGTAGCTGGTCTAGCCTCGGGCTTTCATCGTTGAGTGGTCCTGGGGTCGTGGCGTAGACGTGGAAAGTGCTCCTGATCTGGGAGAATTGTTGCTGTCTAGGTAACAGTTCGTCCAGTTCAAAGGAGCACCTTCAAGGTGAAGACTACCGGGTCGTATCCGCGCCTTCAGATTGACACCGCCGACGTTGCCGCGGTCGGGCATGCGGGCGGTGTCATGCTGACCGAGACAGCCCGAGCCTCGGGCCTGGGCCAGTCGCTGTCCGCGGCGTTGGCACCGTGGCGTAAGCCGCTCGCAGTCCACGACCCGGGCAAGGTCCTCCTCGATCTCGCGATCACTCTTGCGCTCGGCGGGGACGCGCTCTGCGACCTCGCAACGGTGCGTGCAGAGCCGGAGATCTACGGCCGGGTCGCATCGGATCCGACCGTGTCCCGGCTGATCGCGCTACTGGCCGCGGACTCGAACCGCGCCCTCGCCGCGCTCGACAAGGCCCGGCAAGCCGCGCGCGAGACGGCGTGGGGTCTGGCCGGCGAGCACGCCCCCGACGCGGACATCTGCCCGGATGCGCCGTTGGTGATCGATCTGGACGCGACGCTGATCACCGCGCACTCCGAGAAGGAAGACGCCGCGGCGACGTTCAAACGCGGGTTCGGGTTCCACCCCCTCTGCGCGTTTGTCGACCACGGCGCAGCAGGGACCGGGGAGATGATCGCGATCCGGCTCCGGTCCGGGAACGCGGGATCGAACACCGCCGCCGACCACATCCAGGTCGTGAAGGACGCCCTCGCGCAACTCCCCGGCAGCAACCCGCGACCGGGCAAGAGCGTCCTGATCCGCGCCGACGGTGCCGGCGGGACGAAGGAGTTCACCACCTGGCTGGCCGCCCGCCGACTGTCGTACTCCGTCGGCTTCACGCTCCCGTTTCACACCCCGCAGCTCTACAAGCTCCTCACCGATGCAGACGTCTGGGAACCCGCGCTCGATGCCGACGGCGATATCCGTGACGGTGCGGACGTGGCCGAACTCACCGGGATCCTTGATCTTCAAGGCTGGCCCGCGGACATGCGCGTGATCGTGCGCCGGGAACGCCCCCACCCCGGCGCGCAACTTCGCTTCGAGGACGTCGACGGATACCGGCTCACCGCGTTCGCCACCAACAGCAGAAGAGGCCAACTGCAGCAGCTCGAGTTGCGGCACCGCCGCCGGGCACGCTGCGAAGACCGCATCCGGAACGCGAAGGACACCGGGCTACGCAACCTCCCCCTGCACGGCTTCGATCAGAACCGGATCTGGTGCGCCATCGTCGCCCTCGCGAGCGACCTGCTCGCCTGGGCCGGGCTCCTCGCCCACCCGACGCATGAGTCCCGCCGGTGGGAACCAAAACGCCTCCGGCACCGCCTCTTCACGATCCCCGCCAGCATCGCCCGGCATGGCCGCCGCTCCATCCTGCACCTGTCGAACAAGTCCCGCTGGGCGAGCATCCTCCTCGCCGGGATCAGCAGGATCCGAACCATGCCCGCACCCTCCGGCTAACCTCGTCGACCCCGACGACCACCCCGACCGGAACCCTGGAGACCCGCCACCGCAGCGCCACGCGGCCACTGTCGTACCCTCACGCCAGAATCATCACCACGACCCCGGCAACGACGCCGAACACCGCACGTCAGCCAACCGATGAAAGATCGAGGCTAGCGAGGCCGCGCCCGGGGTTCGGAACGCGTTGTGCTGAAGAAACCGGTCCGGGTCGAATAGGTGGATTTCCTCCGCTGGTGTCTTGGCCAGGAAATCGAGGATGTATGCACCCGTGCCACCCAACCCAACGATGCCCACAGAGCGCGTCCGTAGGCACTCTCCGACGGCTGTCGTGCCGGATCGCGAGGTGGCCGTGTCCAAGTACTCGAACACGCCCTCGAGGGTTGCGGGGATGGGTCGGTAGGTGCGAGCCGTGGCAGTGGGGACAAGAGACTCGGCATGGCCGGACAGCGCGGCCGCATACGTGGTCATCTTGTCGTGGTAATCGGTGTAAAACAGGGGCGGCACCGGCTTGCTGGAGAACATGTAGGACGTGGTGATGCCCTCAGCCACCTGCAGTCGGTCGCCGCCCAACACCAGCTTCTCGAGCGGACGTCCCTCCGCGTCACATGGCATCTGCCCCGCGAAACGCACTACGTGAGTCGACGGCGTGGTGGTGATGTCGCCCGCCAAAGTCAGTTCCGACACGAGCGTGCCGTACTCGACCGTTCGGTTGGCGGTTACGTACGGTACGTGCGAGATGACAAGCTGCGAGTTCACGATCGCCAGCTCGAAGCCCTCGTCGCGAAGGCGACGCAGGTCTTCGCTACGACTTATCAGTGAGTCGGACATTGAACACCGTCCCTTCCTTGATCGTCACGACGCCGAACGGCGCGAGAGTTCCTTGAGGCTTGTCTCCCGCGGCCTTGGTGTAGGTCACCGTGTAGGTGATGTTCGCGCCGGGCGCGGGCGGTCCCTCAGGAAAGGCGAGGTCGACGATCTGCTCATAGGTCACTGTCCGCCCGGACACTGCATGCTTTCGCAGGTTGACGATGATGTGCGTCGCGCGAGCCGGGCGAGGCTTACTGAAGAAGCGATCGCCATCGACAATTCGGATGAACTCGTCGCGGTCGATGGGATCGTCAAGGTCGTCGTCGACGTCCTTCCAGATTCGATGCTCGACAGGGAGCGGCGGGGAGGGAAGAGCGCGAAGCTCGGCCTCGGAGATGACCGCCGAGTTGACGACGAACGGCAGCTTGTTGATGTAAATCGTGCGGGGGCGATCGGAGAAGAACCGAACACCGTCGAACACCTCGACGACCTGTTCGGGCGCGATGAGCCGGTCCTGGGCGTCATCGATGTCGAGCCAAAGGTTCACGGGGCGGGGGTGAACGAGAGCGCGCAGTTGCTCGCCGCTCATTCGTCTTGTCGTTGCCTCAAGACGCTCGCCGTCGATGCGGACCGCGATCTTGTTGGAGGGGGTCATGTGAGTTCCCTTCTCGGGTTGGAACGCGTCTGGGTCGACTCGTTCACACTTTGGTGATGGACGTACACGATAGTAGACGCTGGTTCACCGCTCTGTCAACTGAAGTGGAATGGGGCTACTATCGTGTACATGTCCGACACCCGATCAGCCCAGTCCTCCCTCGGTCAGACACTCCGCCTCCTACGCGACCTCGCGCAGCGCTCCCTCAAGAGCGTGGCCGATGCTGCGGACATCAGCACGGCATACCTGCAGAAGCTCGAACGAGATGACGTGGCCGCACCTTCGCCGCATATCCTGCGGCGGCTCGCGGACACCCTGGGCGCCGAATACCTCGACCTGATGCGAGCCGCCAACTATGTCGTCCCGGAAAAGAGTGAGCGAACTGATAGCGTGCTCGCCAACGCACTGAAGTCAACCGATCTGAGCGACGACGAGGCACAGGCGCTTGCTGCCTACCTCAAGATCTATCGAAGCCAGAAAGGCCGATGAGTAGATGCTTCGCGATCTTGAATCGGGCAAGGAGATACGACGCCAGGTCGATCGTCTCCTCCTGACCGCGGACGCGTACGGTCGATTCCCGACTCCTGTTGAGGACATAGTCGCGGCGGCCAAGCTGACTGTGTCCCGCGAGAACCCTCTCGACCAATCAGCTTTGAAGCTGATGCCCGCATATCTGCGAGCGAAGATGCGGAGCGTTCTCCAGAAAGTTCAAGGCGCTTTGGATCGACGCGAGCGGCTCGTTCACGTCAACCCGCAAGTTGACCGCGAAAGCAGGCGCCGCTTTGTGCTGCTTCACGAGACGACGCACGCTGTCCTCCCGCACCAACAAGACCTCGTTTTCGCCGATGACATGGAGACGCTGGCTCCCTCAGTGAAACAACTGTTTGAGCAGGAGGCTAACCAAGGAGCGGCTGAACTGCTGTTCCAACTTGATCGGTTTGGCACAGAGGTCAACGACCATCTGACCTCGCTCGCCACGGTTCAGCTGCTCTCGGAGCGCTACGGCGCGTCATTCCATGCCACAGCACGGCGATTCGCTGAGGTAAACAAGAATGCGGTAGCACTCGTCGTCTTCGATCCGAAACCGGCCGACGGCCAACAACGCCTTTGGCGACGGAGAGAAGTTGTGTATTCGAAACAGTGGGAAACCAGCTTCGGTCGACCCAGGTGGCCAGTGATCATGTCGCCGATCCGACACTCTTTCGTATCTTCACTCGATGTGCCTGACTATCGAGCCACCACCATGAATGGCCTGGCTTTCGAAGGGCACACGGTTCAACTCGACGTCGTTAAGACGCCGTACAACGCCTTCGTCTTGCTATGGTTTGCCCCGAAGCGGCGCCTGATTCAGCCAAGGAAGGTGTCGGTCGTCACGGCCGCGTGAATGAGATAGGGCGGCCGGCGAGCCAACGTCCGGTTGGGACGAAGCTCGAACCGGCCGCCCGTGCGAGGTGGAGCCGTCAGTTGTCCTGGGGCTTCGACGTCCGCGGGGGCTTCGGTGTCACGCTGGTGGCATCGAAGATGGCCGCAATGGCGTCGCGTTTGCCCGCAGCTTCTCGCTCGATCTCGTCGCGCACATCTTGCGCGCGGCGCTGGATGGCTGGATCGGATTTGGTCTTCTCGATCCAGGCCTCGATGGCGAGGCGAACCTCGTCGGTCACGGTCCGGTCGTTGAGCTGGGCGATGATGTCCAGCTGCGTACGGGTGGACTCGTTGAGTCGCACCGCGAGCGGTTTGATCGGGCCGTAGCCGAGTCCGTTGGCGGACGAGGCCGTGGCGGGCGGGGTGTTGACGTTGGACTCGCTCATGTGGGCGGGTCACCTCCTTGACGGGTGCGGCCGAGAACTCGGTTGGTTCTCTTGGGAAGCCGCAGTCCAGCAACGAGGGGGTCGACAGTCGTGAAGCGGCGCGTCAGCTGCATGCTGCAACGCACCGCGTGTCCTCATTGAACGACAGTGACGGTGAAGCGACAACCGTCCGGTCGCGCGCTATCCCCTGCAACGAGGCAGAGCGATTCGACGCCTACTGCGCAGCCGCATACGCCTCAAGCACGGCGGCGGGGATGCGCCCGCGATCACTGACCTTGTGGCCATTAGCGCGCGCCCATTCACGAATCGCGTTCAGATCTGAAGGTGTCGCCGCGCTCCGAGCAGAACGCCGCCCTGAGGTTCGCGTCGTGCCCGAGGTAGGTGTCCCGGCCTTGATGAACGGCGCCAAGGCATCGCGAAGCTTCTCGGCATTTGCTTCGGAAAGGTCGATCTCGTAGGAGCGTCCTTCAAGCGCGAACTGAATAGTGACGCCTTCTCCCTCATCGAGGGTGGTGCCGTCGAGGTCGTCAACCAACTGGATAATCTGCTTCTTCGCCATTCCATCGAATATACCGTCTGCTCGAATTGGCACGGGGCGAGTCAGTGACGAGCACAAGTCCGACTGAAGAGACGACAAAACAGCAGATGGGACGATAGCCGTGTGATTGGAGACATCGCACCCCGTAGGGAAGTCACGTAGTCATGCATCTTCCAATGGGCGATCACGCGTCGCTACGCTCCCTGAGCGCTCAGAAGACTGGGCATAGAAAAAGAGGAATGATGAACATCGGCCACATCCCGGATTCCTGTCCCACATGGTGCACGTCCGATCACGCTATGCAGTTCCACCCCGAAGACCGGGTCCACACGAGCGACGGGTTCCACGTCCCGATGGTGGAGCTGTCTGGCACGGAGTGCGGCGGCAAGTGGCAATGGTTGGACAACTCGCTCGGGCTCAGCGTGGCCCTCGAAGTCCCCATTGGGCGGGCTGTTCCATACATCGTGCTCGCCTCGGACGACGGCGACTGGGAAGTGCGCGTCACGCCCGAGAGCGCCGAGCGGCTCGTCACGGCATTGACGCTGACAATGAGCGTGGCAAGCGGGGAGGGCTGACCGAAACGCATGCAGAAACGCCGAATGTAGCTGACGTGCAGTGCAACTAATTACGAGTCGTCGAACGGGCGCCACGTGCGCCGCGTGCCATGAATGAGGCACGAGAGTTTGACGATGGGATGCCCCTCAGCGTCGGCGGGGATCAGCTCCAGCTCTAGCCCACACAGTTCACAGACCGGAGCGGAGTCCTCGTCGTCAGTCTCCATGAGTTCATTGTCGCCGCGGCGGTCCGACCATGACAAGGCGGCTGACGCGGAGTCTCATTCGATCGATCGAGCGGAGAGAAGGTCGAGCGGATCCATCCCGACACTCTCCGCTATTCGCTCTACCGACTTGAGTGTCAGGTTCCGTTCCCCACGTTCGACGCCGCCCATGTAGGTGCGGTGGACGCCGAGGACATCAGCGAAGGCTTCCTGGCTGAGACCGCGCTCTTCGCGGAAGTGGCGGAGGTTGCAACCCAGCGTCTTCTGCAGGTCGCCTTCCATACCCCCAAGCCTGAAATCCTGCTACTTGAAGGTCTACATACTTATGAGTAGCATGCGAGCAGTGGCCCGCCGGGGGCCGCCAAACGAGGAGGACTTCATGAGCGGTGGAGACGGGTTCATTCTGGGAACGACGAAGCGGCGCTCGCGTCTGCGCGCAGCGCTGGCGTCGCTGAAGGCGCGCCTGGCAGCTCGCTGAGCAGCGTCCAGACGTAGGTGACTTCTGCCTGAGGCAGAATCCAGCCCGGGACATCCATCGTGATCTCCCGGGCTTCGTCTTCGTTCGGAAGCCGAGCGAGTCGAGGGCGCCGTGCGCTGGAGATGAGATCAGTGACACGCATCGAGGCGATGTCCGTGTCGGTGTAGTCGAGCGACAGCGTCAGACCCTTCGCGGGCTGCGCGACAGTGACGTGGAGCATGTGGCCGCTGCGCGGCGTGATGGTGCGGTAGACGTGGCGGATGCGCACTGGCTTGCCTTCCTTCACGCGCTCATCTCCGATCCGGACGCTGTACGTCTGGCTGCTCTTCCGCGCGGTCCGACGAATCGGGAGTTCCTCGCCGTCGACGCTGTACTGCAGCAACTCGTAAGCGTCACGGTCGGCGGCATTGAACCCGGGTCGCGGGGTCATGAACCAGGTCGACGTTGAGGGAACATCGGAAAGCAGCTCGTGGAACTCCTCGCGATCCGACGTGCAGGCGAAGCGGGCGACTGGGCTGCTCGGGATGACGGTGTATTCCCATGTGACGGTTACGGCGAACCGAGGAACACCTGCGGTGTTCCTCTCATCTATAGATGAGAGCCGGATCCGAACGTCGACGTCATGCCAGCGCTCGGGTGCACGGATGACGTTGTCGACCAGGTCGGTGTAGATCTCACGAGCGAACCGGTGGTCGCTGAGACGCAGGCCGAGGGCGTTGGCGGCGAGGTCGTCGAGGAGCTCGGGAGTGGCGACTCGTTTCAAGTCCTCGTTCTCGACGGCGAATCCCTTCACGACCGCGTCGCGGAAGTCCGGTGCCGACTCCTTTAGCAACCGGCGGATGCGCGCGTCTTCTCGCTTCTCCCGATCTCGACCGTCGAAGTAGTCCCAGACGATGCCGAGGAGGCCAGCGCCGACGAGAATGCCGCCGAGTTCACCGAGCGGCCAGAAACTGAGCCAAGCCCAAGCCTGGTTGCTATCGATGGTGCGGGCGAGGGCCAGAAGCGCGACACCCAGGCCAAATGAAACGAGAGCCACGATGGTGGTCTTGAGGCGAAGCACTTGCTGTTTGTCGTCATCGTTGCTCGGCATGTCTGCGCTGGATTATGAAGCATGAGCAGCATTTTGTGAAGAGGAAATGCGCCGCCCAGAGGCCCAGACCAGTGGCGCACTCCTGGGGACGTTAGGGAGATCCGTCTAAAGTCAACCGACCTCTTCGAGCAGAACCGAAATCGCCCACGCGGCGAACGGCGCGTCGGAACCTGCGAAGAGGTTGCTTGCAGATGAAGCTAACTCTTGGCACGATCCTTCGGATCGAAGACATCGACCCCTCGGGTCGGCGATTCGCCATTCCATATCACGCGAGCACGTCCACCCCGAACCCAATAGCGAGGAAGCCTCGCGCCTCGAACGCCATCACTGATCAAACTCGCGGAGGCTCCCTCGCATCCGTCACGGCTATAGGTGGTCCTCATCCGTCACGGTGGCGTGTAAATCGCTCTCGGAGCGAACGAGTCACGCGTTGGCGGAGTCCCTGGATACAAACTCTTCGATGTATCTTCTGATTCCGTCAAGCACGAAACCCTTGTTTATCAAGGAGTGTGCTCCCGCCAGGTCAGGCTTGAGTAACCAGGTGAACCAAGCGGTGGCAACAGAGTTCACCAAGAACGCTGCCAGTATGTCAGTGTCGGCTGCTTCGTCGCCGTGTCCAAAACTTGAGCTCAGGAGTTCAATGCGCGAGACAAATCTCTCGCGTTCCGGTTGGGTGCCGGGTCCCCCAAGAGCGTTAGGGCGACGATAGGCGAGGAGGGCGCCTGTCACCCAAACGCGATCAGTGGGAGAGTCGAACATCGAAAGCAGATGGTCAAGATCAGACAAAATTGTGGATCGCGCGTCGCCGCCGACGACCGGCGCACTGTACGCGGCTTCCGCAAGCCGATCATTCACGACTTTCCAGCACCAATCAATGGACTGCTCTACAAGACCATCGCGCGTCTTCGCATGACGCAGAATAGTGCTCTCTGTCGTTCGCGCACGCTCGGCAATCCGCGCGGTCTTCAGTTCGGCAACTCCACGCAGACCCGATTCGTAGAGCATCGACACAACAACCCAGTAAGCGCGCTCCATCACAGCCAAAGAGCCATCCGGCTCCGCAAAGGTGACGTTGGTGAGGGACGCTTTCTTGACGGCCTTGGGAGGCAAGATCTCTCTCATTCTCGTTACGTATCTAGCTGGCGGATGTGGCTCGGGCGGTTTTGGCCTCCGCGACGTGTCGCACCAGTCCCCAACCGAGGCTGCCGTCAAGGGTTTCCAGGAAGGTCTCCATGGTTCGCTCCTCTCGAGCGCTAAGAAGTCCAGTAGCAAGGAGCGTGTCGACGCCGTGCCGAAGCTGCCCGTGAAGGTCGAGCCCGGGAACATCTAGCGCCTCGCGCTGCAAGGCGTGAACGGTCTGACTGTCGGGTCGGCCAAAAGTCATCGCCGGTCCTCCTTCTCCGGGGGCACTAGCTGCTGCTGGGCACAAAGATAGCACACACAACTGCCTGCACGAGTGACCACGTTTACACCAACCGCAGTGTGAGTTATTCTGTAGTGAGATGAGTCAAGAGATCGTGCGCAAATGTAGAGCTGTGATGGCCGCCTACGAGGATGGGTTTCTTGGCGATCTGTCTCTCCCGGAAGACTCAGCACCTCTCTTCGTGCCAATAGATGACGATGAGCGCAGGCTCGTATACTTCACGTTGCCGATGGCCTTGAACTATCGGCGAGGGAGCGACCAGTTGTGGCGAGCCGCCAAAGCTACCTACGACGATCCTGACACCAGCTGGGTCTTCGACCTGGCGATGGCTGCGCGTGCGGATCGAGAAGACCTAACAGACGCTCTCGTGCGACACCGTCTGGCAGCGCAGCCACGCCGCCACGTCGACAACTGGCTTGCAATCTCCCAAACGATATCGACGGGGTGGGGGACGGTGGAGGAGTTGCTCACCGCTGCCGACCATGACTTCGTGAAGCTTCGCGAACTCGTCCAGAAACGGCACAAGCGGGGATTCCCATACCTTTCCGGACCCAAGCTCTTCAACTACTGGGCGTACGTGCTGACTCAGCGCTGCGGGGTGGGATTCGACAACGCTGACCAGATCGACATCGCAGTTGACACGCACGTGCTGAAGGCCACAGTCCGACTCGGAGTTGTCACCCAAGACGCCGCAGAACGCTCATCGGGTGAGGAGATTGGCGCCGCCTGGCGGGAACAGTTGCGCGGTACTGGAATCTCCCCGTCCGAACTTAACGTTCCCCTGTGGGCGTGGAGCCGCAGTGGCTTCGTTCGAGTTGATGGGGTTGATTAGCGCCGGCGCATGCAGTAATGCTCGGACTGCGTCCGCGCTTCAGTCAGCTCGCGCCTGAACAGCGAGATGCTTCTCGCCCGCCGTGGCGTCGAACTCGCAACTCTCGATGACGAAGCCAGCATTAATCATCAGTTGCAGCTCCACGTCGGGCTCGTACGCACTCCACCGCATCTCGGTGCCGTAGAAGTCTCGCTTGGACCCCTCCCAACTCTTCGTTCCGATGAGAGCGAAGAGGAGTCCACCGTGCGGGATAAATGACCTGAGCGTCCGATAGAGCTCTGCATGGAGGATTCGCGGCACATGGTAAATCGAGTAGAAAGCGACGATGCCATCGACTCTGTACTGGTCAACGCTCAGCTGCTCCATGTCGGCGACCTCGAAGGTCGCATCAGGAACCTGCAGACGGGCGAGCTCGATTTGTCGAGGTGAGATATCTATTCCGATTACGCGATGCCCGCGGTCCGCTAGGTACTTCGATACTGGCACTCCTGAGCCGCAGCCCAAGTCGAGCACGCGAGACGTCGGCGACAACGACTCGTTGATCTGTCTGAGCCATGTGGCGTTATCGAAGCGCCCCCGGCCGAGCGCATACTGCTCAGCGATTAGGTCGTACGCCGATGCCATCGAGAAGTCTCGTGCGTCTGTCAAGGTGCTCTCCGAGTTGTGAAATCTAGGCCGCAAGCCTGCCGGACACGGCGAACGATGGCAGGCGTGTTCACGCTCGTGGACTCTGTCACCTCGATGACTTCATCCACTTCATCTATGCCGCCGTGGTCAAGCCATTGAAGTTCCTGATGTACGCGAGCCATACGGAACTCAACCTCGCGCGGAGGGGCGCCGCGTCGTCGAATTCTCTCTTCGAGCCAGCCCGTGGTGCTTGGCAGGAGGAGGACCGCTGGCCCAGCCATAAAGGTTGCCCGCAGCAAGCCCAACCGAGGCGCGTACGCTTCTACGAGCGGCGTCGCTCCGGTGGCAAGCGCGTTGCGCACCTGACGCCGATGGAACGCGTATCGAGCCCCGAGGTGGATGCTCTGAGCGAGGAGTTCGCCGTCGTTCTCCGCGATTCGGAACTCGGCCTCAGTCAGAAAGAGCCCGTCCTCGCCATCGACTTCCGCCGGGCGCCTCGCGCGCGTCATCACAGGAAGGACGCGCGCGAAGTCGCCAGTATCCTGCAGCGCGTGGGCCAGCGTCGACTTGCCCACACCAGATGGCCCGAGCACATAGAGGCAGATGGGACTGGCCTCTCGGGCCGTTGTCGTGGCCATGTGGTTCACGCGGCGGCCGCGTCGTCCTGGAGCTTCTGAAGCCAAGCTGCGTGATACGCACCGACGAGCCGGAACGCCTCGCCTTCGACCGTCATTCGATCTTCGAACGAGTACGATCGCGCGACATCGGACGCAATCGCGCGCTCCAGTTCGGTCCGCAGTTCGTCACGCGAAAGTCGATCCAGGGGAAGTACGGGCATTGCGGTTGACGTCAGCAGGAGGTCGCGAATGTATCCCGGAACACGAGGCGAGAACGATGTGATGGGGCGGAGGATGATCGTCGGCTTCTCCAGAACCAACGCGAAAGCGGTCTCAACAGCGGTGCTTTCCCCGACATACCCATCCTCGTTGTTGCGCAGGTTGTAGGTGATCTGAACGTCGCAATCTTGAATGTCCTGCAGGAACTTGGTCTCGGTCAGCCAGAACGGCACCGCGCCCTCGCCGGAGGTTGTTGACGCAAACCCGTACTCATGCTTCAAGATCGCGTCACCTACAGGGAACGTCACGCGGACGCCAGCGGCTTGGACAGACTTCTTGAACTCGAACAAGCGGAGGTTGTCGTAGTTATACCGTCCGCTGATCTGAGTGCGCAGTGACCGTCCTTGACCCGGAATGTGCGTTCTCAGTTCCTCCATGACGCCCCCTCTCGCTCCAGTTTCCTCAAGTAAAGCACGTGTGAACTCGCATTGTCTATAGTGGCCACTATCGCGATTGGGAGCAGACTCCTGCACGACGCTGACGCGGCTTGGAACCATGACATGCCTAGAGCCCTCAGTAGACCCCCGCCAGAGGGCGATCTAGGACAGTCGACCCAAGGCCCGAACATTCTCTTGCGAAGTCGCCATGGTGCTCAACGACCTGGTGTCGACTCGCGTCGAGCAGAGCCTGCGCACGGAAGACGGATAGAGGCAGCTCGGGGGTGTAGCGGCTCGCTCCTAGTTGCTACGTCACTTCAGTTGACAGACCACCCGTCCGGCAGATTCATGGTGTTCGGGTCACGGCGTTCCACCCAGATCGCGCCGTCACTAACGAGTCCGTCGACGCCGCTTGGTGGGGTCTCGCGCCACCACTGAAGTCGGATCTCGATGGCGCGCTGCCGGAAGGTGCGCAGGTGGGTCATGATTCTGGGGTCGGCTGTCCAGGAGGCAACAGACCAGACGGGCCAGACAGGCATAGGCCAGTCGACGCGCACGACAGCCATCGTGCCGGCGAAGCCGACGCTCAGGTCGAGCGAACTCTCGGGAAGGATGATGCGCCGCGTGTAGCGGTGCTTGGTGTCGGGGTGCTGATGGAGATGGAAGTTGATCTCGGCCTCATCGTCGCCGATGAACACGTGGGGCTTCTGCCAAGACTCGTAGCCGAGGTTGAAGTCTAGGAACGGCTGGAACGTGTCTCGGTGCTGAAACACGGATACGAACGCCCACGGCCGGGTGTGCTCATTGCGGTCGCGGATGAGCATGACAAGTTCATCGATGCCACGTTCTGACCGCCGCCATGGGGTCGACACGTCGCCCGCGTAGTGGCTGGCGACGTAGGCAGTTCGTCGTTGGTCGACCGATCCGAGCCCTATGCCCCATCCGGCGAGGTAGAAGTACGCGCCGACGTTGGTGAGCGGATCGGTGCCGTGGTCTCGGTATAGCACGGCGAATTCATCGAAGGCGCGCTCGGGAATGCCGTCGCCGAGCGCTTCGACGAGGTAGAACAGCCCCGACATCCGCGTGACAGCGGGTTCGCCGTCGCCGCGTCGGAAGCGGCGTAATTCGGCGACGAGTTCGTCTCGGGTCGGATCCTTGAGCTCAGCCATACTGCCAATTCTGTGCCAATGACGCAGATCGTTGGTTCGCTGAGCCTTGATGTAGGCGCTCATCCAGCAGGGATGAGCACAAACATCAGGAGGATACATGTCCGGAACCGAACTACTCCCCACGGGGAGCCTGTCGGGCCCCTCTGGGCTCGCATCAATGTCGCTGGGCGCCCAGCGACACACCCGCCGCGAGGTGGAGCGGGTGCAGTCCCGCGCCGCTGTGGCGAAAATGACCGAGGATGGCCGTGCCTTCCTCACCCACACCGCGCTGGAGCACGTCGGCGCCCTGACGGCCTTGGAGCAGCATCTCATCACCGTCGCCCCGCTCGGGGAGGCCCGCTATCGGGAGATCGTGGACAGCTACACGTTGGGTGCCTCGGGTGCCATTCGGCGGTGGTCGTGATGGCTACCACCTCGCAGGTACTGGAGCGGGTCGTGGACGCCGCTGCGGACACCGTCCAGTGGGCTCGGGAGGTCTTGGCCTCCGTGCAGGGTCAGTTCGGCGCCCGCCGTCGGGCGCGTCTGGAGGCGGAGCTCGACCGGAAGCAGGACGAGTTGCGTGCCACCATCCTGAGTCTGGCTGAGGCCATCGGGATGGAAGCGCACGAGGCGCGTAAGGCCCTCATCCGGGAGTCCTTCCTCGCCTCCGGGCGGATGCCGGAGGACTGAACAAGACCGGCCGGGGCAACGGCCGACGCCACCGAGACTGGCGCCCCTTGCCCCGGCCACCCACTCGCCGCACGGCTGCGGCGGCTGAATCCATGTGGCTTTTACAACATCCACAGGACCTGTCCACAGCGCACCTCAAGAGGCATTCGCGGGGCCGGTTCGTGAGCGCGACTGGACGGTTGCTGAAACGCAGCTGAGAGCGCATAACGAGGGGGCAGCCCCGCACGACCCGATAGTTCGTCGTCAACCCAGCGGGCTAAGACCGCTGCGGGAAGGAGCACATTCCTATGCACACCACCAACACCAACATCACGGCGACGGGCACCCCCGACGCCACGAACGCCGAGCCTTCGGAGCGCCCGCGCCGCTACCGGACGATCATGGCGGATCCGCCTTGGCAGGCCGGGCAGCAGGGCAAGCACGGCGCGGGCGTCCACTACAACCTCATGACCCTTGAGCGCATCAGACGGATGCCGGTCGGCGACCTCGCCGAAGACAATGCGCACCTCTACCTCTGGTGCTACCCCGGCACCCGGTACGTCGCCGAAGACGTCATGCGGGAGTGGGGGTTCGAGTTCAAGGACGAGTTCGTCTGGGGCAAAGACCAGATGGGCCTCGGCCAGTACTTCCGTCATGCCCACGAGACGCTGCTGCTCGGCGTGAAGGGGAAGCTGCCCGTGAAGTTCAAGGGGCAGCGATCGTTCACGATGCTGCCCCGGCAGGACCACTCCCACAAGCCGGAGGAAGTCCACGTCATGATCGAGCGCCTCAGCCCCGGCCCGTACCTGGAGCTCTTCGCCCGCCGGCCGATGCACGGCTGGGACGTCTGGGGCGACGAGGTCGAATCCGACATCCGCATTCCCGGCTACCCGGTGCCCAGCGACAACCTGCCGCCCCGCGACGCCGACCCCCGTCCGGAGGTCGATCATGCCTGACCTCATCCAGCTTCCCCTCATCCTTTCGGAGGTTCCCGATGTCCTCGTCCGAAAAGACCGTCCTCGGCCGCTTCGTATCGGCCTGCGCGATGGTCGCGTTCGCCGCGTTCCTGTTGTGGGGCGCGGTGTGGCTCATCGAGCAGATCTGGGGCTGGTTGCTGCTCGCCCTCATCCTGGCCTTCGTGGTCACCGTCGCCGTGATGGTGGTGCGGGCACGGCGCGACCGCTGGTTCCGGTAGGAGGGCGCTCATGAGCGGCCCGACTCGCCGGGGCCGGGGACGTCCTCGCCGCCAGTACCGCATCCGTGTCCGGGGAGAGCGCCGTGAGCACCCGGACTACGACAAGCTCGCCCGCGCCCTGCTGGAGCACGCCGCGATGGAAGAACGCGCCCGCCATGACACCCCAGCGCTCACCGATGCCGCGCCTGGCGGCACGAGCACCCCGGAGCCGTTGGCACCGCCGCGTGACGGGCAGGAAGGAGGCTCCCGATGACGAGGTGGCGTGAACTGCACCTTCCTGGGCTCGACGAAGCGCAGGCTGTCGGGTTCTTCCGCGCCCTCGCCGCAGACCAGTCACGAGGCGGTCTGGTGTGGGAGATCCGCACCGAGGCGGGCACCACCCGGTATCTGCTCGGCGCGGACCCGACCGACCTGTCCGCCACGCTCTCGACGTTGCGCAGGCTCCTGCCGGGGACCATCGTCACGACCCCGACGACGCCACGTCGTGAGGTGGAGCGGGCCGGTCGCCTCCAGACGCGTGGGCGGTATTTGAATCTCGCCCTCGATGCCCGGGCGGAGACGCTGCGGGCGGTGCTCGCGGCCCTGTCCGGCGCTGTCGGGAAAGACGATGTCCTCGTCCTCCAGGTCGTCCTCGGGCGCGCCCTGCCTCCGGAGCTTCTCCCGGCGACCAGTCCCGATCCGGGTGCTTCTCTCGGGAAGACGCTGCTCACAGGGCCGAAGCCTGCCGAGCGCAGTGTGCATGCCCGGATGCAGGACAAGCTCGCCCAGTACCGGTTCCGCACCGTGGTGCGCATCGGCGTCACCAGCGCCTCTCCCGTGCGGCGGCGTCTCCTGATCCACGGTCTGTTGGCGGCGATCCGTACCCTGCAGTCCAGCGGTGTGAAGATCTCCCTCGCCACCAAGAACCCGGCCAACCTCGACGCCGGGCTCATCCCGCTGCGGCAGCCGCTCCGTCTCACCCCCGAGGAGCTCCTGCCGTTGCTGGCATGGCCGATCGGGGACGGCGACCTTCCGGGGCTTCCGAGCCGCCACCCGGCGCGCATTGCACCGCCGAAGACCTATGCCCCGGCGAGCGAGCGGTGTTTCGCCGTGGCCACCGCGCCGGGGGCAACTGCCGCGATCGGCATCACCATGAACGACGCACTCCGCCACACCCATATCTACGGGCCGACCGGGGCGGGGAAGAGCACCCTGTTCCTCCACCTCATCAAGGCCGACATCGAGGCGGGTCGCTCGGTTGTGGTGATCGACCCGAAACGTGACCTCGCCCAAGCCGTCCTCAGCCTCATCCCCGAAGACCGCACCGGCGACGTCGCCATCATCGACTCGCTCTCCCGCCGCCCCGCCGGGATCAACCCCTTCGCCGGGTTCGATCAGCCCGATGCCGAGGAGCGTCGCCCGCTGGTGGCGGAGACCATGCTCGACCTGTTCCGTGGGCTGTTCCCGACAGCGTTCGGGCCCCTCACCGCGGACACCCTGCACGCCTCGTTCCTCACCCTGACCTACGCCCCCGACGCCAGCCTCGCCGTCCTCCCCACACTCCTGACCGACCCCACGTACCGGCGGAAGGTGACCGCCCGCATCGAGGACCCGACCTTGCAGAGCTTCTGGGCGCAGTACGACCAGAAGAGCCCCGGCCAGCAAGCCGCCGCCATCGGCCCCGTCATGACCCGGCTGCGCCAGTTTCTGCTCCGCCCCGGCGTGCGGGCCGTGCTCGACCAACCCCATCCCGCCTTCGACCTCGCCGACCTGTTCACGAACCCCCGGATCCTCGTCATGAGCCTCAACAAAGGCCTCCTCGGCACCCAAGCCGCGAGCCTGCTCGGATCTCTCGTCGTGTCGCAGCTGTGGCAGCTCGTCCTGGGCCGCGTCGCCGTCGCCCCGGAGGAACGCCGACCCGTCTCCATCTACGTCGACGAAGCCCAGCACTTCCTCCAGATCGGGGACCTCAAAGAAGCCCTGGAACAGTCCCGATCACTCGGCGCTGCCTGGCATCTGGCCCACCAGGACCGGTGGCAGATGCCTGACAAGCTGCTGCGCGCCTTGGACGCCAACGCGAGGAACAAGATCATCTTCGGCCTGGAGGACGCCGAAGCCGCCTCGGCCGCGAAACTCACCGACCTTACCGCCGAAGACTTCGCCCAGCTTCCGCCCTACGAGATCTACACCAGCCTCCAATCCGGCGGTGCCCGCACCGGCTGGTTCTCCGCCCGCGTCCTGCCACCCCCGAAAGCCATCTCCTCCGTCGACGCCATCACCGCCGAAGCCGAAGCCCGCTACGGCACCCCCACCCAGCCCGCACCTCCCGCCGCGCCCGTCGGGGCACCGACTCAGGAAGCCAGCGTTACCGTCGGTGCCTGTGTCGATGCGGATGCCGACGAGCCGATCGGACGCACGAACCGGAGCCCGCAATGAGCGCCCGTGAAGCGGTGAGGCAGTGTCGGGTCGCCCGACGGGTCACGTTGCTGACGACCTCCAGCCTTCCCCGTGTTTCCGGCCTCACTGGCTCGTTGCGGCTGCGGACTATCCCGCCCCTGGCGGGATCCCCCACACCGGGAAGGAGCAGGCCATGAGCGGCATCGGACGACGCACCCTCCAGCAGATCGCGGACAGCCTCAGCGCGCGGGACGGGACCATCCTCCAGTTCTTGTCCACCCAGAAGTTCGCCAGCACCGCTCAGCTGCGCCGCAGGCACTTCCACGGCCACGCCACCGACAGCGCCGCCACCCGCGCCTGCCTCCGTGTCCTCGACCGGCTCCTCCAGCATCGCCTCGTCTCCCGACTCGAACGCCGCATCGGCGGCACTCGCCACGGCTCCGCCGGGTTCATCTGGCACCTCGACGTCGCCGGTGAACGCCTCACCCGACCCAAAGACGCACCCCGCCGTCACGTCGGCGACCCCTCCACGGCCTTCCTCGACCACACCCTGCAGATCACCGAGACCGTCGTCACCCTGCACGAGCTCACCACCGGCACAGACACGAAGCTGAGCCGGATCGACGTCGAGACCGCCGCCTGGCGAACCTTCCTCACCGGCCACGGCACCACCACTGTCCTCAAGCCCGACCTGTTCGCTCGCGTGTCCACCCCCGACTACGACGACCACTGGTACATCGAAATCGACCGCGGCACCGAACACCTCCCCGTACTCCTCACCAAGTGCCGCACCTACGCCGCCTACCGGCGCACCGGGGCCGCGCAAACCGAGCACGGCGTGTTCCCCCGAGTCCTCTGGGTCATGCCCACACAGCGGCGCGTGGCCCGCCTGACCGCCGCCATCGGGGCCGACCCCGACCTGCCTGACCGGCTCTTCGTCGCCGCCACACCCGACGACCTCCCGCGCATCATCCGGAACCCTCCCGACCCATAGAGCTAAGAAACGACCTCGCGTCGACATGCGTCGCCGCGAACCAGACGGGTGCCGCCGATAGGGCGCCCGGATCAACACCAACACCTCGAAAGGAGGGAACAGATGACAGAAATCAATAGCGAGGTCAGGCATGTCGCCGGCACGGCGATCACCTCGACGCTCAAGCGATTCACGACCTTCGTGGAACGTATCGCGGAGAACGAACAGGCCCGCTTGGACATGACAGGACGATTCATCTCGCCGCTGACCGCGGAAGCGTACGCCGCGTACGTCCTCCACGCGCCAGGCGCCGACATGGACCGCGAACTCACCAGAGAGTTCGACTTCCATCACGTCGGCAGCTACAACACGTGGCAGGAAGCACAGGAAGCGCTCCTGGCGGAGCCCAAGATGCTCGACCCCATATCCGATGCGACCCTCGCCGAACTCCAGGATCTCCCGATTCTCGAACTCCGGCCCTGGGTTGATCAGCTGATCCGACGACGACTCGAGGACCGTTACACGATCGTGCACACCGACACCGGAACGGTGCACGTGTTCACCCCGTGTGACTAGTCCCTGACAAGTGCACCCACCGGGCAGGGCTACCCCGAAAGGAGCAGTCCTGCCCGGACCCTAACACCATCTGAATCACCGGAAGGAGGAACGATCCCCATGACCCCCGAACACCACGACAACCCCGAAGAGCAGCCCCGCCCCGAGCGGCGCGCCTTTTACACCCCGCCTGGCCCGCAGGCCGAACACACTATCTTCGGCGTCCTGGAGCGCCTCCCACACGCCGAAGACGAACTCCGCATCATCGGCGCGTTCCTCGAACACGGCGCCGGGTTCGCCGCCTACCTGCGCCTCAAAGACACTCGCATTGACGACTCCGACATCGCGACGAAGTATTGGGCCTGTTACGCCGACGCGTGGGACACCCTCGATGACCTCGCCACGGACACCATCGAAGCGCTCGGCTGGCGGGAGGCCCTCGCCGAGTTCATGTCCACCGCAGGAATCCCCGACGACTACCTCACCTGGAACCTGTCCCACGTCCACGGGCACCTCCACGACATGTACGACTTCGTCGAACTTGACGGCATCACCCACGCTTTTCACCGATAGCGCCCGTCGCCGCGCTACCGAACTGATCCTCGTTGAGGACTGAGGTCACACCCGGCCTCCCACCTCCACCGCGGCGGGGTCGGGCCATCTCTGAGGTTAGGGAAACCCCAGATCAGTGACGACAATTCCGCATCATCTGAAGTGTCGACTTCTTACACGAAGAGAGCGTCAATAGAGAAGCTAAGTCCGCCCGCATGGGCAGAAAGGAGGACTACATGGCACAACAACACCGCGCCACATTCTCAGGATGGGAGCAACTCCTTGGCCTTGATGGATCGACGCCTCCAAGTGTCGGCGAATCAATCGCGACCGGCAGCCAGGCGGTTCTCTACCTTCGCGTATCGACGCAGCGCCAGATGAACACTGCGATCGACATCGATCCCGACGGGAACTCCATTGCGACGCAGCGGCAGCTGTGCATCGCTCGCGCCAAGCGTTCGAAGGCACCCATCGCCCGCGAGTTCGTAGAACCCGGCAACTCTGCTCAGACCATCGCCAAACGCCCCGTCTTTCGGGAGATGCTCCGCTACCTCGAAGAACACCCTGAGGTCAGTTACGTCATCATCTACATGCGCTCGCGCATCTTCCGCAACCAGGGTGACGCCGCCATCACGAAGCGGATTCTGGCGGGAATGGGCGTCAAACTCGTCTCGGCCAAGGAGGACTTCGGTGACGGCTACATGGGCGACGCCATGGAAACGATCCTCGATGTGTTCAACGAGATGCAGGTGCGTCAGAGCGGCGAGGACATCAAGCAGAAGCTGCTCCACAAGGCCCAGAACGGCGGAACCACGGGCCGCGCCAAACTTGGCTACAAGAACGTGCGCGAGGACTTCGACGGGCGACTCGTCAACACGATCGCCATCGACACCAAGCGTGCGCCACTCATCCAGTGGGCGTTCGAGCAGTACGCGACCGGCGACTTCAGCACCACGCGCCTCGCCGACGCTTTGGCCGAGCAGGGGCTCACCACTCGGAAGTCAGCGAAGTGGCCGGAACGGCCGCTCTCCCGGAGCCAGCTCGGTCAGATTCTCCGCGATCCGTACTACATCGGCATGGTCAGATTCAAAGGTCAGCTCTATCCCGGGCGACATGAAGCGCTCATCACTCCTGAGCTCTTCGACCGCGTCAGGCAAGTGATGGATGCGCGTGTGAAGCGGGGACAGCGGGACCGCGTGCACAACCACTTCCTCCGCGGCATGCTCCACTGCGGCCGCTGCCACGACGCAGGACAGGAACACCGCCTGATCTTCTCCGAAGCCAAGAATCACGCAGGCGACCTCTACGAGTACTTCCTCTGCCGAGGACGGCAAGAGGGGGTCTGTGAGCTGCCCTACCTGCCAACCGACCAAGTGGAGAAGGCGATCGCGCGTGAGTTTCGCACGCTGCGCTTCTCATCCGGAACGCTGGCCGATGCCCGCACGCAGGTATCAGGCGCGTTGGACTCGCTCCTTGCTTCGCAGAAAGAGCAGCACGCCCGACTCGGCAAAGAACTCAAGAAGCTCGATGTTCAAGAGGAACGGCTGCTCGACTTGGCCGCCGACGGCTCACTTCCCACCGACAAGCTGCGCAGTCGGCTGCGCGATCTGCAGGTCAAGAAGCACCAACTCAAGAACACGCTCGCCACCACCGACGAGCAACTCTACGAACAGACCAACACCGTACTCAGCTACCTCGACCTGATGGAGCGTCCTGACGCCCTGTTTACCTCCGCCGACGGGCCAGTGAAGCGCAAGCTCCTCGCCGCATTCTTCACTCAGATCTGGGTCGACGACGACGGCCACGAAGCCACCGTGGTTCGAGAGTTCCAACCCCTTGTCGCGGACATCCGCGACACCGTCCTCAACGGCATCCGTGCCAACACGAAAAGCGCCGGAGAGATCTCCGACGCTTCTTCTTCCGAACGGCCAAACCTTTATCTCAAGGTCATTTGTTCGAGTATGACTAACTTGGTAGCGGGGGCAGGATTTGAACCTGCGACCTTGTGGTTATGAGCCACACGAGCTGACCGGGCTGCTCCACCCCGCGGCACGTTCATTATTGTACCAGAGAATCTCGGGAGTTTCAAGGGGTGCTTGAGCTCAGCGGTAAAAGGAGCGCCAATTAAGTCAATTTTTGTGCGGCGACCCGAATCGCCTCTGACCAGGTAAGGAAGGCGTGCGGCGTATCAGCGAGCTGGGCGGCAGTCAGGGAGTATTTTACCGCCAAGCCAATTTCGTGAATCATCTCGCCAGCATGAGGCGCCATAATAGTGCCGCCAAGAACACCTCCTTTTTTATCGGTGATTAGTTTAACAAATCCATCACGAAAATCGGCAGTGTTGCTGCGTGCGATGATTGACAAGGGGGCGATTGCTTTATTAATTGCAAGATCACGCCGTCGGCAGTCATCTTCGGTAAGGCCAACATGAGCGATGTCGGGGTTGCTGTGTATTACGGTGGGGGTTGCAGTGTAATCAGGGGTGATTTTTGTTTTTTCTAAAATGTTGTGAGCCGCAACGCGACTTTCAAGGAGTGCCGAATGGGTATTACTTGTAGCAACTCGACCAAGTACGTCGCCTGCGGCATAGATATGCTTGGTTGATGTTTGGAGTGTATCGGTGACTTCAATACCCTTTGGTGTATAGCGAACCGAGGCGTTTTCGAGGCCAAGATCAACGTTGGGAAGGCGGTCAGAGGCTACAAGAATCTCGTCGGCCTTGACATATTTCTCGGTTCCACCGCGCGAAACGAGAATGCGTTTACTGAGTCCTTCTTTTTCGACAGAAAGAACACGGGTGCGTGTAAGAACGGTCGCCCCTTTTTGGTTGGTAAGAATACGCTCAACGGCTTCACCTACTTCGGCGTCATGCTTTGGAAGCAGGCGGCCGGCCTGCTCGGCAATGGACACTTTTGTACCAAAGGTTGCCATAAGCTGGGCGATTTCGATGGCGTGTTCGTTGCCGCCAATAATAAACAGGCTTTTTGGCGGGCGAATACTTTCAAGAATGGTACGAGGCGTAAAGTAAGGGGTGTCGGTAAGCCCTTGCACGGCTGGTACAACCCACGAAGAGCCCGTTGCAATTAAAAAGTATTCGGCAGAAAGATGTCGACGATTGACGGTAATTTCGTGGGGGGTCAAAAAATGAGCCTTACCGTTAAAGGCACTAATGCCACTGTTTTCGTAAAAGCGCCGGTTGTTGGCCGTACCCGTTCGTTTAATAGCAAGGTCTTTCCAGGCGCGAATAGAGGGGTAGTTGTAGCCGAGTGTTGATGTACGGAGGCCAAAGCGGCTCCCGTGGCGAGCTTCGTCATAAATGCGTGCAGCGTGAAGGAGCGCTTGCGTTGGTACGTCGCTCCAGTTTGGTGAGTCACCACCAAAGGTATCTTCTTCAATAATTGCGACGCGCTTTCCGCTGCGGGCGGTAATAGTTGCGGCTGCGCTGCCACCGGCGCCGCTTCCGATAACAATCAGGTCGTAGTCGAAGGTGTGTTTTGGCATGGGGCGGTCTCCTTAAATGATGGTTCGGTGATGTTCATACAAGTAGCTTGCGTCGGGGTGATAGGTTTGCAATATTTTGGCAGCAACGCGGCGGATATCGGCGCTGGTTACTTCGGGGCGGTGTTTAAGCCAGCTTTCTACTTCATCGGCTACCTTACGGGCGGTGGCAGCGGCATTACCTGTAGGTGCGCCAGCGCTTAAGCAGGCGGCGCTAATGCTTTTCTCTAGTTTCTCTCGAACAAACGGGACGGGCTTTGCATGTTTGCGCCGATTCTGCTTTACAACGTATGCTGCGTGCCCACCGTTCATGCTACAAAGCCCCCGATGCTTCTGCGACGACCTTGCTGACGTAAACAAAGAACCCAAGGATAACGAGTGCGCTCCCGGCCGAGAATTGCAAGAACCGTTTGTTGGTTTCGCGCCATTTTTGAATGTTTGCAATGGAGGTTCCGGCGCCAATAAGTGCCCATACGAGAAGTAGCCCGAGCAGCGAAATAAGCGTATAAAGAGCAATCCCCACCAGTTGCCATTCGGAAGGAAGTTCAAGCAACACCAGCGCCGAGATGACTAAAGACGGAATGATGAAAATAAGCTCGCTAATTACACCGGTCATTCCAAGACTGAAGGCTTCAGTACCAAGGTGTGTTACCTTGCTTCGGTGGGTGAGGTGTTTGGCAAAGGCGCGGGGAACCCAAAGCTGTGTACCAGGTGCCCTGCGGTAATAAAAGAGCCAGACGGCAATGCCAATTCCGAGCACAAGGCCACAGGCCATTGCCCAAACAATAAGGGGGACGTGTGCACCAAAGAAGTGTAGTAAAAGGAGAGAGGTGAATGAAAGAAGGAGCAAGGTCATAACGCCAGCCCCAATAGCAAAACTACTTGTAAGCATTAAAAGCCGGGCGCGCGATTTTTTAGCCCCAATGGCATGGCCGCTCATAAGCGTAAGCACACTGACGCTTAGTTGGAAGCTGGCATGAACAAGCGCTGCGAGCGCTACGATTGCCAGGGAGGTAATAATGTCCATTTTATGTTTCTTTTTTAGAAATACCTTCTCCTACTTTTATACCATAAGCAACACATAACCGTCAAAGTGCTTATGAAAGCGAGGCAGCAGAAGACGAGCCGTTGAACCAAGAAGATAGTTCTAATATACTTGACTAATCAACTACAGAGGTATATACTGAGAGTATGGAATATCCAAAGACTCTCATTGAAGCAATTAAATACTTCTCAGACCAAGAAACGTGTATTGCCTACATGGCTTCACTCAGGTGGCCAGAGGGTGCTATTTGCCCCAACTGCGGTCGCATGGATGCTAGCTACCTCAAAAGCCAGCAACGCTTTCAGTGCAAATCTCGTCATCCAAAGCGTCAGTTTTCCGTTAAGGTCAGCACTATCTTTGAAGATAGCCCTCTTGGGCTGGATAAATGGCTGCCTGCTGTTTGGATGATTGTAAATGCCAAGAACGGTGTGAGCTCGTATGAAATAGCTCGCTCTCTCGGCGTAACGCAAAAGACCGCTTGGTTTATGGATCACCGCATTCGGGCTGCTATGAGTCATGGCTCATTCGAAAAACTCGATGGCCCTGTAGAGGCAGACGAAACCTACATTGGTGGTAAAACGACTGACGAAAAAGGACGTTTTCACAATAAGGCTGCTGTTATCGGCGTGGTTGAAAAGAAAAAAGAAGTTGGGCAGATTCGTGCCATTGCCACGAAGAGCGCCAACGCCACAAATACGATGCCTTTCTTGCGTACCCATTTGCGAATAGGCGCGGTGCTGCATACCGACGAAAGTACAATATACCATCGTGCCAAGCTCGATTTTATCCACCAGTACGTCACGCACCGCTATGGGGAGTATGCTCGTGGCGCTGTATCGACCACAACTATCGATGGCTTCTGGAATCTACTCAAACGCTCGATTCGTGGCACCTATACGCACGTGTCATTTAACCATCTTGCTAGCTATGTTGACGAGCATACCTTCCGATACAATACCCGTTCGCTCAAAGACGGTGAACGCTTTAATCAGTGGTTCAAGACGGCCAACCGACGACTCACTTATAAAGCTCTAACGAATAACTAAAATACTTCATCGATACCCAACCTATCTCGTACTCACATTTACAAGGTTTTGCGCGTTGTTTCATCTGTTTTTTGTTTCTTTTTTGTATTCTCTTTATCTTTTTCTTTTTTCCTCTCTCCTCTCTCTATTATATAAATATAAAGAAGCAACGAGTATGGTAGGATGAGTGTGTAGGTGGGGTGCTGTAGTAAGTTGTGTTGGAGTGTTTGGTTATGAGTGTTAGTAAGGTTACTCGTAGTACTCGTACTGTAGGTTTAGTAAAGTATCGTAGGCCATTAAATAGTGAGCAAATAGCAGTACTGGAATGGTTGTATAAAGTTCGGTTTAGCACGAGTAGACAGATAGCTATTACGCTCAAGAAATCTAGTCATAAAGCAATTCAGGATAAACTCCAGACGCTTGAAGCACAAAACCTTATTGGCAAACGCTACAACAAAAGCTACAAGTTGGCTGGACGAGCAGCCGAGTATTATCTCACGCCTGCTGGCGGACGATGGCTAGCTCGCTATATTGAGCGCTTGAGTAATGACGACAAAAAGAAGCACGTTACTATTCATAACTCTATCATCAAAGCACTCTACAAAAACAAAACTGTTTCAGATTCGTTTATACAGCACTGTCTGAAGGTTGCCGACACCATACAAACAATTGAGGCGTTTTATGGCAACAAACTTCTTATCTTCACCGCGTCTGAACTCGCACCCTACGAACAATTCCCAACGTGGCGACCAGATCTCTACTTGAGCCTCAAGCCAACAAACACCACCGAACGCCAACGCTATTTCCTTGATATTTGGGATGATACCCAACCATTTTTTGTGAATGTACGGAAAATACGCAATTACATCAAAGATGAAGATGAGGGCAATTGGTATGAAGACACGCCGTATCCGTACATTTTAGCTGTTTGCAAAAATACTAAAACACAGAAGAAGCTGAACAAACAGATTGTAAATGCCATAAACGACACCTATTCGGAGCTCACGTTTGCGACGACAACGATAGAGAGGCTTCAGAATGCTACGAAATCGAGCGAGAAGATATGGAGTAGGGTTGACGCTGATGGTGATAACGAAGAGCTATCTCTCAAGAATATTTATTTTGTAACTCCGTAAACGCCTAGTGCGTTTGGGGAGTTGGCTGTTTTCCGTGAGGAAAAGAGCTTATAAACTCTGCTTCACGACGTTAATAGGTTCACCATCCAAGCACGACTGGATATCCGCCAGTATCTCTGCACCTTGTTTGTCATGAATCTCTGCGGTGTTGTAGGCAATGTGTGGCGTAGCGACCACATTTGGTAAACTTGCTAGCTCGATAATTTCATCACTCGGTGTGCCAGTGAGTGGTTCGCCGTCGTAGACATCAATGCCAGCTCCACGAATCTTCTTAGATTTTAGCGTTTCGATAAGTGCTTTTTGGTTGACGATTGCGCCACGCCCGACATTTACCAAGATAGCGGTTGATTTCAAAAGGGCTAAGCGACGTTCGTCAATAAGATTGCGTGTCGAATCGGTTAATGGTGCGCAGATAATGACAAAGTCTGAATTATTTAAGAGATTATCAATATCTTCGGGTGTCGATTTTGAGTTCGTGTAGGACACTTGCAAGCCGAGAGCGGTAGCAATCTTCTCAATTCTTGTGCCAACGTTACCATAACCGATTAGACCCAGCCATTTGTCTTGAAGTTCATAGCCAACGAGTTCTTGCGGATTCCATTTACCAGAGCGGAGTTCACTTGAGCCGGCAACGATATTACGGTTAGCTGCAAGCAGTAGGCTGATAGCATGTTCAGCGACGGCCTGTGAGCTATGGGTTGGAGCGTTGAGGGTCGTAATGCCTTTCGTGGCCGCATAGTCGGCATCGACCCATTCCCAACCGTTAGCTGGCACGATGATGTATTTCAGGTTTGGTGCGGCATCGATAACTTCTGAAGTAATATCGACATAGTTTGCCGTGATGATTTCCGCATCTTTTATTCGGTTTTTTAGTTCTGCTACATCGGGCAGGTCGTCAAAGACCTCTCCACCAAGATCACGAATTTCATTTTTGTACCGCTCGGAGATGTCGAGCTTATCTGGGATGACGATTTTCATTAGCTATATTGTATAATAATTGCTAGAATATAGAAAATAAGGATAAACAAAAATATGAGCGAACGGCAAAAATCCAAAGAACCAGCACTAGACGCTACCACTTTGTTCAATAAACTGCATAGTGGTAAGATTGAGAGTTTTTACAATGACGTTGGCGAACTTACGCCAGAGGGTCGATGGGCGGCCGACTATGTAAATAAATGGTTTAGTGTCCCACGTGCCGGTGGCGAGAAAGCCACTCCCGTAACAGTGCTGACTTTTCAGGATTTTTTGGAAGCTGGTCGTGTTGACGATGTAGAATTAGCCCATGAAGCTGCTTTGGCCGAAAAACCATATCGCGATAAGCAAGTCGCGATGAAACATTATATGGAAAAAGGTCATGTACTACCAGAGCAAGATAGCGACGTAATCTATAGCCCAACATCTGAAAGTTATCACCGACTTGATCGACATAGGCAAGATGAAGAAAGCAAGGCATCCCCGATAGGTCGTATACCGACCACCCCTCTACCCGATGATGCTGGTGAGTTACTTAGTACTCGTCGAGGACTACGCTTGAAATATTCTAGTGAACAAAATGCTGGTGTGGTTGGTGATATAAAATCTGGTCTGACTAAGATCGGACTTAGGCCAAAAGGTTATGTACAAAATTCGCGCGAGGTTACTAAGGCACAGACTTTTGAAATGGCAAAGAAGCAAGAGCGTGAATTTGCTCGATTAGCACATGAAGCTGGTGAGCGTGTCATTGAGAGTTCTGTCGGTGATACGCTGATGAAAGAAAAGCTCTACGGTGATGAGCTAACCAATGATTTGGAGACAAAGCCAAAGTTTGATAGCGAAACAGCCAGACTGATTAGCGATTATAGTGAAGGCATTAGAGACGTTGTGGATAGATTGAGCAAAGATGAACGCGTAGCTTTTTACGAAGAGTTAGAAAGTATGGGAATGTCGCATCAAGATTTTGTAGAATTTCCTTTTGTAGGTGATAAGCCATTCTCTAAAAACGGTCAGTATTATAACGGTCGTTCTCGGGCATTAGATATCGTGAAGGCGGTTTCGGGCGTTGAGGCTTCTAAGAATATTGAAGAAGCGTTACGAATTAGTGACGAGCGCGAACAACAGCTAGAACGTCTTAAGAGCGTTTAGTTTTATATGAAGGATCAGAAATACATTATCAACGTCTTCGGAGCAATGACGACCGGGAAATCCACTCTGGTGGAAAGCCTCCAAAAACACATCGACCGCATCTATACCGTTGACTATGACGTTGTTAAAAAGCAGATATCCGGCTTCTGCTCCAAAAGAGATCGAGAAGTCGCTACGAAGATTACTTACGACACACTCGTATCTGTTGCACAAACCGGATTGCCCATTTTAGCCCTACTCCCGCCTCCGTCGGACGAAGCAACCTACAATCAGGTTCGGGATATCGCTAGCAACAACAATCTCAAAGTGATCAACATTGAGCTAGTCGCTCCGCTAGAGGTATTAGTTGAAAGATACAAAGAGCGACTTCGTTCTCTTGAAGAACAAGATGAAGATATAAGCAAACTACGGACGGTTGACGAATTCAAAGATACCGTACAGACCCCATACTTTAAACCTAACGATACGCACACCTTTGACTCTTCGATTTCATCTCCAGATGAAATCTTTGAGGATGTTAAGAGATTGCTTGCTTAAACTATATCTCAAACTCAGCGTATGTACCTTGCAGTAAATTAAACTCGGATGCCTCTTGCAGAGTCTTATTTTCTATGTAGCCAAATATCACCTGAGTCATGTAGCCATGTGTTACCACTAATACAGCCTGATGGCCTAAAGTTTTGATATAGTCTATGAATTCATGACCCCGTTCGGCAGCTTCGTTGAGAGATTCACCATCACGAAACTTTGCAGACCATCTATCGTCCGATGCATCGAGTGCTTGTAGCCACTCGTTCACTGGGCGACTTTCAAAGCCTGTTTTATTGTCATTGATGCGTCCATCAACAATGAGCTCTTTATCGTGATGTTTATTGATTATTTCGGCCGTTTGACGAGTTCTCGGTAGTTCTGATATATACACTATGTCATAATCCACGTCTTTTAATAGCTCCGCTAGATTCTCGGCTTGTTCAATACCATGTTCTGTAAGGTGAACGTCTATGTTAGGGTCTGCATTGGCTAATTTAGCAATGTTGTAGTTTGTTTCGGCGTGTCGTGCTAGATAAAGTTTCATAATTCCTCCGTTGCCCTGGCGATAAAATCACCAATTTTAAGATTTTGTCGGCTATAATCTAAGGGCTGTCCATCTGGCGTAGTCATAAAACCACCAGCACCCTCAATGATTGCGTTTCCAGCGGCCGCATCCCAAAGATGGAGTGGCTGGTTAATGGCAGGGTAAACATCCACTTCACCGTCAGCTAGTTTTACCTGCTTTAACATAGAGCCAAGTTTACGTCGTTCGGCTTCTGGATAATGTTCGTTGATATACTGTTCAGTTGTTTCAATAACATGGGTACGACTAATGGCCACTATGTGCTTGCCTAATTCCTTTACCTGAATACGTTGCGGTTCTTCGTCGCCAACTTTCTTAAATGAGCCTGTCTTCTTCCCACCGTAATACACAGTGTTATAAGTAGGGGCAACTACGAAACCAAAACTTGGTTTGTTGTTTTCAACTAACCCGACGGCAATACAAAAGTCGCCAGTCCTATTTATGAAGTCCTGTGTGCCGTCTATCGGGTCAACTAACCAAAAACGAGGTGATTTCACAAGAGCTCGATTTTCTTCCGGGCTGCCTTCTTCGGAAACTACTGGAATGTTTGGGAATAGTTTTCTAAGTCCTTCCACGATAATCTCATGAGAGGCTTTATCTGCTTGAGTAAGTGGTGAGTTGTCTGACTTATATTCCACTACGGCAGTATTGGAGTTGTATATCTCCATGATTGCATCGCTAGCTTCTTTAGTAAGGGACAGTAAGTCGTCTAGGTTTTTGTCAGAAATGTTCATCACAATTCATTATACCCCAACAAATACCGTGAGGGATATAGATGCACGTTTAGGCGTCAGGGTTTGATACCCAGATAAAACAGCGGATCTTAAACGAAAAACTCCAGCCTTGCGACTGGAGTTCCCAGAATGGTCGACGTATTTACAATACGCTTAATCATTCGATCGATATCACTCTGTTGGGCAGTATACGATGTATCTGCACCTTTATTGTACTACACAGTACAGCTCGGAGTAAATAGCACAACAAGTTTACGGTAACTCTATGTGGTTGTGGTGCGGTACGTCTTTCATGAGGTTCGGGAGGTTGAAACTGTGCGCCGTAAAGACTCTATTCGCAAGAATATCGCTCGCTTGAATAAGGTAATGGTGCGCAGAATCACAAAAACTTATCGCGACAGTAACAGGTGCTTTAAAAAGAGGCGGATAAAACATTCCGTAATCAAAGTTATGTATGCCGTGATTTAATTCTTCACTAATACTCTCCGATAATGTGTAGTAACCGTCCGTAGAAGTGTGCTGTTGATCAATGTATACCTTTAGTTGAGCTGGTTTGTATGGATCGATTTCACTGGTACGTATCAACCGTTCGACTTCTGATTTAACGAGACGTTTCAGAGCATAGTCCTTGTATCGATGAATCGATAGTTTATTTTCTAGAATACTCGCGTACACTTTGGTTAAGTCAACGACACAATCGAGCGAGTTGCATTGTTTTACTGACTCAAAGAGCGCTCGCTTGTGCTTGGCGGATAAGATCGCCGCTTTTAGTTCTTCATTAGTACCGAGTTTTGCCTTAATTTCATTAACGCGTCGTTTGTAAACACTTTTAGCGGTGAGGCGACTCTTATCATTAGTGAATGAAAAGCCACCATACACAAAAACGGTCGACTTATTACCGAGCGTAAATACACCTGAATCATCGATGTATATTGAGATTATTTGTGGTTTTTCTTCGGACATTGTATCTGTTATTATATCACGTCATGCCCATGCTCTGATATAATCAGACTATGGCTACAAAGAAACCTAAAACTCAAACTACGCTAAAAAAAGTTGCGGTAAATCCACCTAAAGATACTCCTATGGATAAGTTCCATCAGGCTATGAAAAAAATCATTTCTGTACCTAAGAAAGAGCTAAAAAATAAGTAGTTCAAAGGCTCTATTTTGAGTGTTGATTAGTCAAGTATATTAGAGCTAAGAAGATTGTATTGACTTTTTAAAGTATTTATGCTAATATAAACTCATAAACCAACAAAAACAAAAAGGTACACTCATGGAAACAACACAGGGCGTTATTGAACCAGTTACAATCAGTGAAGTGCTTGCGCTAACAAGCTGGGACCGACCGCGTTCAACCGAAGAACTTCGCGATTTTATTTCTAAACGGGAATCGCTTGTTGGGTTGTTATAACCCTACCCTATTCTTCATTGCCTTCAGAAAGAAAGCCTTGGCGAAGATAGTGGCCGCCAATAGCGATGACAATACAGCCCTTTTCGTGAGATTCGGAAGATGAAAGTGCCTGGTTGTTGAGCTGGAATTCTGGGTTAATCACTTTGGTGAAAGTAATTGATGAAACCGAGTCGGCAGCGCAACTTTCTGGTAAAGAAAGGCTGGCGTTTCGAACAGTACCAAAGGTTGCTTCGAGGGCACCCTCACCCGTAAGAGCGAGCGAAGCAATGTCGGCACCTGATGCGTAGAAACCTGCACTGCGCCCAAGGTGTGCCGTAAGTGTTGTTACCGACCCTTCGAGTGTGAGGTGCGTTTTAGGCTTTTGTTGGATGGCAAGGGTGTCAACTTGGACCTGTGCATCTACACCCCCCTCAGTAACAGAAAGACTGGTAAGCTTTGGTCCGTAAATGGTAACGGCATGTTCGACATAGGGGAGGTACTTTTTATTCGTATAGGTTACCACGACTTCATCGTTTTGTACGGTAACGGTTACCGAGGGCTTGTAGCTGGGAAGTGTGGAGTACTCGACCCGAGGGCGTTCATCTTCAATATAGCGAATAGCCATCGGTGAATCGTTCTTAATAGTGAGTTTTGTTCGTTGGGAAAACTCTTTTGCCATATCGGTTGTAATATGTTTTATGGAAGTGCGGACCGCTTGTTCATTTGCCCAAGCTTGGTAACTGATGCTACTGACGCCAGCAACCCCGGCCGCCGCCGTACCGAGAAAGAGGGCGAGGAGGGTAATGCCAATACGCTTTGTGAATTTCGTACTAAATCCTGCATACGCAAGGACGGCAAAAAAGAGAATGGGGAGTACGAGACAACTAATGCCGAGCGAGAAAAGGAGCGGGGTGTTGACGTATTCGGGAATGTGCTGCGTGTAGTCACCACCGAAGGTTGCTCCCGTGAGGGCGGCGAGCGCTCCAATAAAGAGGAGTGCGCCGAGGATACTAAGTGTCCCTATAACAATACCAAAGAATTGTTTGCGTCGTTTGAGCCGGCTGGCGCGAATCCTTTCTTCTTCTTCAGAAATGCCAAATTGGCGAATGGTTGCGGCGTTAACAACGACTCCGCGCAGTTCAAGTTTTTGTGCGGTTGTTTTGGCGGCGGGCACAATAATCCAGAGGAGAATGTAGACAAAAAGGGCAAACCCAAATGAGGCAAAAATGAGCGCAATAAAAATAAGACGAATCCAGGTGGCGTTAATTGAGAAATAAGTGCCGATACCGCTAAGTACGCCACCAAGAAGCGCAGTATCGAGGTCGCGATAAAGCTTGCGGGCGGCTCGTGGTGGTTGTTCGTCATTCGTATCATTTGGCCCAATTGCCATGTCCCCTTCGCTGATAAATTCCGAAGGGTCACCAAGTTGGCTTTTTACTGACGTAACGTCTTTACTGGTAATAACACCCTGGGCGGGAACACCGCGTTCGGCAAGAATCTCGGTGATACGAATTTCAATATCTTCAACAACACTAGTATCGTTGGCGTAGTTTGCAAGGGTATCAATGTAGTGCTGTAGTGTTTTCTTGGCTGGAAGCTCAATATCGTAGGTAACTTTGGCAATGTGGATGCGAGTGACTTCTTTCATAATTGTTTCCTATAATTTTTTTAAAGTTGCGTTAAGCGCGGTTATTTTTTTAGCGAGGTGTTCGTATACATCGTGGCCATATTCGGTTGCTTGGTAGTATTTGCGCGGCGGGCCTTGTTCGCTTTCTTGCCATTCGTGCCGAAGCAGGCCATCACGTTGAAGGCGGCTGAGGAGGGGGTAGATGGTGCCTTCAACAACGACCAATTCAGCGCTGCTAAGATGAGTGATGATATCGCTGGTGTACTTTGGAGCATCAAGGCAAATTTTTAATACGCAAAATGCTAAAAACCCCTTGCGCAGTTGGACGGCGAGTTGCTCGGAGTAGAGCTCACTGTCTTGTTGTTTTTCGTTCATAGTACTATGTTATGCATAGTACTTGATTGTGTCAAGTATGAAATGAAAAATAAAAACGCCCAGGCTGGACGTTCGAATGACTTCTTTGGTAGGCTGGCTCGACTCGAAATGGAACTTAATTAGGTCTGAACTGATAGCTATGAGTAAGATAGTGGAAGCTTATCAGGTTGCTAAGGAGTTGGGTATTAAGCGTTAGGGATTGAAAACTATTCAGTAACTACCATACTCGCACCCCTTCACTATGCAAGTAGAGTTCTTAGCGGCTTATTCTAGCTCATGACCTTTACGGTAGAGTTATTAAGTACACGCTCTATCTCAGTCCGCTCTCCCACCAACTTCCAGCCGCCATAACCAAGAATAACCCCACCAGTAATTTTGTTTAGAGACTCCATACTAAAGTAGCGAGCACTTGCATCACGGTAGTTATTTTGTATGAGATATTCGAGCCTGTCTGGCAATGGACTTGATGCAAGCGAATTAACGTATTTGTTAATTCTTTTTTGCACATCTTTAGTAGACGGGAGAGACTTTGTCGAAAAAGACAGATACGTGCGATATGCTACAATCTCAGCTGCCCAATCCCACTCATCTCCTTTATCATAGTACACATAGTTGTTGTTAAGAAATGCATGCACATTGAGCGCAATAAGCTGCGTCACTAAAACAGCCAATCCCTTCATTGCCGGGTTATTTTCGTACGCTTTTTTATGTATTTCAAAGTGGAGCGTTAAGGTATTAAAACTTTTTGGAGTTCTGCGACCATAGCGAATACCTGATGAATGAAACACAGTATTGACAGACGTCTCTTCACTTGCCAGCTCTACGGTAAACTCGTCTATATCTACCCAGGGGAGGTTATGTAATTCCTGTAATTTTTTAATAAAAGACTCTTCAAGAAACATTAAGGGACGCTCATACTCACTAGCAACCTGCCGCGCTGCATTAAGAGCTTTCTCGTGAGTAATACTATCTTTTTGAAACTCGGAGAATGCCTCTTGGAGCAAGTGATGCACTTCATGAGAGTATGTATTAAAATCAAGATACAGCATGGTACCATACGTCTTAGCCCAATGGTCAAAATCAGCGATAAAATAATAACCTCTAGAAGACGCGTATTCAGTAATGTACGTAGAAGCAATATGCTCGTAGACATGCGAAATAAGACCGTTTTCGGCCTGTTTCCAGTAGGTAAGTGACTTCTTTTCTGGTTGGGTCATAGTATTATTCTAACAGCATTTCTTTCCTAGAAAAGAAATGTGCCCCTCCCGCTTGCGTGGGAGGGGCGTTCGATGTTGCTTTCGCTACATCGATGGGGGTCGCATCAACGCTTCGGTTGACCGCTCTGGCTGCGCGACGCGCCGTTGTGCACGTTGCTGCCGCCGCCGAACTTCTTCGACCCTCGAGACGCCTGGCTTGCCTTGCGGGCTGCACTGGCCTTCTTCGACGAAGCGCTCTTGTTGCTTCTGTTACCACCCATGATTACTCCTAAGAGTCGTGTGAACAAAATGTCCACGGTATATTGTTTCACCTTGGGTAAGATAAAACAAAACAGAGGGGCCCTCTGTTAGATATAATACTATCACACGATGGTGTTGCTTGTCAATAATTGCGATGCAACCAATACTCTTATAGCATTATCGCCCCTGTTATTTTAAGGCTCAATAAGGATTTATTGTACCGAGATGATATAATGAAAGAGCCTAAACCAGTTATAAGGGATATATTTATATCCACATTTTCGAATGGATAGAACCTATAAATGGCATTCATATCGAAAACTATCGGGTTCTATCCCTTTAGCTGGTTTAGGCACCTAGATATGGGTGCCTTTTTGTTTGGCACCAGGCAAAGTGATATACAAAACAATAGCCAGACCACTCATCAATACAAGCAATCATCTAGCGGAGGCTGGACGGTTATTATTATCCTTGCCATCATCATAGGGGGCTGGATACTCTTCTCGCAAGCTCAAGACAAGTCGGATTACAACAAGTCTTTAAGGGTGCTTGGAGCAAAGCAGGAATGTCGAGCCGAAGCAAGACGTGAGGGCTGGAGTGAAGCCGAAGCAGGTTGTGACAAGCTCGGTACGCCTGGGTATGATATGTCTACAGATAATTATTTTAATGCATATAAGCTAAGGACGGGAGCAAAGGAGTTGTAATTATGGAAATACAGAATAAAAAGCATCGTAAAGATACAAAGCCCACAGTAAGTAGTAGTTTATTTGATAACGACTTTGCCTCAGGATTTGAAGACAGTAAGTTCGATAAGTTCAAACCAGCCCTTTAAAGTCTTTGCAGTTATCATTGTACTCATGACGGCTGTGTGGGGTGTGTCCGCTTATTTTGGCTCAACAGACACGGAGGGTGGTACAAATAAGACATATAACCCCAGTACAACACAACAAACTGAGAGCGACGATAGTAAATTATCTCAATGTATAGCAGATGCAAATAGTAAAAATCCCACCCCCAACACCGCCGACCCAGACTTTTATCCAAAGCTTATATCAGGCTATGATGCACAGCTTGCTCGTTACGACCAGTATCCCGATGGACACGGTGTAAACTCACGCAGTTCGATAGAGCTAGCACAACGGGCGGTATGCGTGCTCGTGTGGAGCAGGGACGGTGGCCCCACGATGCCGCCATTGGCTACTTGAAGAAAGATGGACATGTCGTTAAAGACGAGCATTTCGCACCAATTATAAAAGATATTCTGGAAAAGTTTTCGCAAGGTGGATGGAATTATACCGATATAGCAAAGTACGCCTTTGAAAAAGGCGTGAAGACGAAGTCTGGTAAGCAAAAACCTACCGATGCTATGAAAAATATACTCCGTAATTACATCTACGCAGGATATGTTAAGACTAAGCTAACAGATAAACTCACCAAGGGACTGCATGAACCACTCGTACCGCTGGAGGTAATCCAAAAGAATAGAGGTATTATCGATGGGACCGTAAACAATTACTCGTTACACGGTGACGATATGTTCCCTCTTCGTGGAGGTTTTTTGCTATGCAAGCATTGCGTGAACCCAATGACTGCAAGTGCACCCAGATGGCGAAGCGGCGGTCGCTATCCGCAATATCACTGCAATAAGGCGACATGCAAAAAGAAGGTAACGGGCATATCTCCTAGCGTGAGCGTCGATAAGGCACACGAAGACTTTAGACAACTACTCAAGTCTCTCAAGCCATTAAACGATGGTGTAGCACGCTTATTTAAGCAGGTAGTAGTTCGCAGATGGAACAACCAGTTTGAACAAGCTATCGCTGGCAGCAAAAAACTACAAATCCAGATTGACCGCTGTGATGATTATGAATTGAAGATAAACAAGAAGTATATTGAGGGTAAGATAACCGAGGCGGAACGAGACCTACAAAAGAAAGCCAACGAAAAGGAGCTACGTGAGTTGCAGCGTGAGCTGGCTGAGCTTGATGATTACAAGAGAACTATAAAAAGATAATTGATAATGCCATGCAATTCATTACAAACCCTGAAATCTTCTGGAACCAGTCTGATACCCCCGTAAAAAGAATGGTCCAACAGTTTATAGCACCAAACGGCATACCATACAGTGCTGGAACAGGATTTGGAACCACAAAAGACATCGAGTCTTATCTGTTAATAAACAAAATCGGCGGAAAATCCGCCGAAAGAATCGATTTGGTAGCAGCGACAAGGATTGAACTTGTGACCTCGAGCTTATGAGTCTCGCGCTCTAACCAACTGAGCTACGCTGCCAAACAATCTAGGATAGATTTTAACAAAAAAGAGGTTTTTTGACTAGGGGGCTTCGAGGAGTGAATTGATGAATTACCAATTACATGGTATAAATAACTATTGTTGACCGTATGAAGTGAAGGGTGTGGTTATGGCGACAATTGGGGTGGTGGTACCCGCCTTCGCTTTGCGAGAGGTGGAGCCGAACCCGTGCAATGTCCGGCTTGCCGAGGAGACCGTGCGTATTGTGGACGAGCTGAAAAAGCAAGGTCACGACATCGTCTTGGTCGTCCAATGGGAGGTCGACAAGGCGCTCGTTCAGTCCGGAGCGTTCCGCTTTTTGGGCGATGGTGACGAGACGCTGCTCGACTACGCCCACCAGCCTGACGAGCTTCGGAAGAAGCTTCGGCTGGTTCAGAGCCAGGGCTTCGGCGCTTACGGCGTTGTTGGCCCTCGTGACGACGGCGTGTATCTCGACACGAAGTTCGTCGTCTCTTCTGCCGAATTTCTGTTTCGCGAAGCGGGCGTGGAACGTGTTGTGGTGGTGGCGAATCCGTTCGTCCACCGCGCCTACACGTACCGGCTTTTCAAGCAGCGTGGATGGGAACTGTTGCATCCGGTGCCCAAGGTGGGCTGGGTCGGGTTCGACCCGGAGAGCACGCAGTGGTGGTGCCGCTCTTGGTGGCAATTCTCCCTGCAGGCTGTGCACCTCGCGTTCGGCGGCAAGTCTGGGCACAACGGTCGTCAGGAGCCGAACAAATCCTGACATACTCCTCTGGGGCCTTCGGGTCCCAGAGGAGCTTCTCATTTCTAGGTACATATTGCTATAATAAGAATAACCACGTGATACTCACTGACTTTTGTCGTTAAGCGTCCCTCACGACCGGTCATTCATTTCGTCTTCGGGTTCTATTGCTAGAAACGGGCAAAGAAAACGGGCGAACAATTTTAAAACGTTTCTCGGATTAACCTAAACGAGAATTTTTAAAATGGATGACGAAACTTTTCTTAATGAACCGGTGCAGGTAGTGGCACTTTTTAAAGCGGGTCACCATCCCTGTATGCCGGTGCGGTTTAAGCGCGCCAATGGGCGAGAGGTTCAGGTAACTGAGCTTGGCCTGCGCCATCCGCTCCCCAACGGCCTGAAGACGGTTCATGCGTTTGACGTAACTGATGGCGGAACCGATTACCGGCTGGAATTTGATAGCGAGCGCCTTACCTGGCGCTTAACGATGGAGGCGGATCATTATGAATAGTTCCCTCCCTGCTCACGACGCCTTTAATAAAGAACGTCCTCTTATTATGCACATCGACCTCAACAGCTGTTTTGCAACGGTCGAGCAACAGGCCCGCCCAATGCTTCGGGGGAAGCCGGTAGTGATTGTTAATCGGCGTACTGATAAAACGGCGATTGTTACGGCTAGCTATGAAGCAAAAGAAAAGGGGGTAAAGGTGGGGATGAAATTAAAAGAAGCGTACACTCTTTGTCCGGATTTAGTGGCGCTTGAAAGCGACCCCTCCAAGTATCGGTATGTGTACCATAAGCTCCTCGATATAATGCGAGACTATTCGGCGCACGTCACAATGAAGAGTATTGACGAGGGGGCTATTGATTTTCACCATACCAGCCCAGACATTGAAGGGCGAGATTTGGTAGAGGTTGGGTATGAGATTAAACAACGATTAAAAGATGAAATCGGCGTGTGGATGCGCTGTAACATTGGAATCGCCACGAATCGGTTTTTAGCTAAAACAGCAGCAGGGCTGCATAAGCCAGACGGGCTTGATGTAATAACGTCGCAAAATATTCGTGAAGTGTTAAGCGGTCTGAAGTTAACGGATTTAACAGGAATTGCCTACCGTAATCAGCATCGCTTAAATAGCGTTGGCATCTACACTCCCCTTGAATTTTTAAACGCAGATGCACTGACACTGCGCAAAGCGGTCTTTAAAAGCGTGGTTGGCGACTGGTGGTATCAGCGCCTGCGAGGGTTCGAAGTTGACGATGTCGAAACACGGGCTGGGCGAGTGGGGCGCCAGTATGTGCTGGAGCGATTCGACCTAACGCGTGAAGAAGTACTACGGCGTCTCCATCATTTGTGTGAATCGGTGGGCGGGAGACTCCGGGCGCAAAAGCGGTCTGCAAGGGGAGTATATGTGTATGCGAAAACCCGCGAGCGGGGATACTGGCATTCCTCTACCCTGTCTCCCCTCCCCTTTTTTAGCAACCAGGCGATTTATGTCCAGGCGCTGCGTCTTTTCGAGCAGGCACCGAGCAACATAAAGGAAATAGGCATTCATTGCTATGAATTGGGTATCTTGGATGTGTCGCAGCTGAGTTTCTTCGCCGACGAGCTGACTCGTGAACGCCAAGTGGTGGAGGCTATTGATGGAATTAATCGGCGCTTCGGCGAGCGGATGATTCATTCGGCCGACACGCTTGGTACGGGAATGTATATGCGGACAAAAATTCCTTTTGGAAGTACGAGGTATTTATAAAAAATAGAGTGTGGTTGGGGGGTGGGGTTGGTATATTTGCGATGTCAACGTAAATGAGCCCAACGCTACGGAGTGAAACGAGGCGCGGATTTTTGGGCATTTGCTGGGTGTGGTGAAAGGGAAGCTGCATACTCTGCGGTATACGGGTTAGGTGAGGAGCCATAAGGGGCGGAGCGTCCTTTGAAACTACTCCTACATCTGTTATAATAATGAAAACGACCGAACGATAAACGGAGCTTTCTTATGTCTGGACACAGCAAATGGTCAACAATTAAACGCGAAAAAGGCGCTAAGGATGCAAAGCGAGGCGCAGTTTTTACAAAAATTGGCAATCAAATCGCTATTGCAGCCCGGAGCGGCACCGACCCTACAATGAACTCGGCACTTGCGCTAGCGATTGAAAAGGCCAAGCAGGCGAATATGCCGGTGGCAAATATCCAACGTGCTATTGACCGTGTGGCGGATAAAAATGCAGCAGCACTTGAAGAGATTACTTACGAGGGTATGGGCCCGGGGGGCGTAGCCATTATTGTAGAAACGGCAACCGATAACAAAAACCGAACCTTCCCAGAGGTGCGCAATGCGCTCCAAAAAAACGGTGGCCGCATTGCCGACGCCGGAAGCGTTGCCTTTCAATTTACGCGTAAAGGTGTTATTACTGTGGCAGCTACTGGTGAAGAGGCACTCCTTGCGGTACTTGATGCTGGTGCTGAAGATGCGTCTGAAGAGGGCGAAGAACTGGTCGTTTACACTGATCAAAAAGATCTTGCCAAGGTGCGTGCTGCAATTGTGGCAGCGGGTCTTGCGGTTACTGGTGCTGAGCTTCAGTATGTACCAAATGCAATGGTTGCTATTGAGGATGCCGAAGTTGCCGGAAAGGTGCTCAAGGTACTTGATGCGCTTGATGACCTTGATGATGTGACAAATGTGCACACTAACGCCGATATTCTTGTAGATATTGCATGAGCACTGTTGTTAGCAAGGCCGGGCACGGAGTTTGTGGGCAGTGTGCTTTACTTTTTACACCCTAACTACTTAAGATTTCTTGCCTATACTAAGGGGCATGCTGAAGATATTTCGAAGACTATTTTTGGGTTTAGTAGTTCTCGTTGGTAGTACGGGCGTAACCCCTACGTCCGTGTCTTCAGCCTCCCCTTCGGGGGCACCTATGGCGGGTGCGTCGGTGCTTTTTACCTATATTCAGGCGGCCGAGCCATCGGCTGCTCATAACGAGGCAATTGTCTTATATAATGCTGGTAGCGAAGCGGCCATTATAACTAATTGGTGTCTTTCAAGCAAAGCGATGCCTGAGTTTGCCTGTTTTATACCAAATAGTGACACGGAAGTTGTTTCTATAGCAAGCAACGCGTATGCAACAATTGTGTCGCGGCAGTATGCCGAGGCCCATGCCGTACAGGGTGAGGTTCCTCGAACGTATACGCTTATTTTTGAGGCAGCCCCGGGCAAAAGTGGGAGTCTAGTGGGGTCAACTGATACCCTAAAGCTTATCGATGCGAGTAAGAGCAGTGTTGCGGAATATTCATGGACAGGCGGGGTCTCAACTAAGGCCTGGCTGCGTGATGGGCTCACTCCAGCCGCTTCCTGGGTAGCGGTTGCAATCTTAAACAGCCTTCCCGCAGTAATGCCGGATAGCGATGAGGTCGAAGAGACTTGGGACGAAGAAGATTACAACAGTGAGCCTGAGCCAACACTTCATCCTGTGATTACCGAGATTCTGCCAAACCCCGAGGGTGCAGATACGGGCAACGAATTTATTGAGCTTTACAACCCGGGTGGCGAGGCCTTTATGAATCTTGGCGGGTACCTGTTCTACGTTGGCAATAAGGCATATGCATTCCCTGAAGATACCCCATTGCTTGCGCCGGGTGAGTATAGAGCATTCTATAATTCTGAGATTCGCTTCACTCTTCCCAATACGAATGGCAGCGTACAACTCGCTTATAAGGGCGTTCTTGTAGGTTCGCCAATTGTTTACGCAGTACCGGCAAGTGGGGCGGCCTGGGCATATGGTAGTGGCGGCTGGGCATATACCAAAGCACCTACACCGGGCGATATCAATGAGTTTCCGGTGCTTAATGAATCAGCCATTGTTGGGTCAACGCTTACCCCCTGCCTAGTGCACCAAGAACGTAATCCAGCAACAAATCGTTGCCGAAATAAGGAAGGTGCTATGGTAGCGCCTACACCTTGTAAAGCTGGTCAAGAAAGAAACCCCGAAACGGGGAGGTGCCGTACTATTCCATCGGCCAAGTCCCCTGCACTTTGCAAAGAAGGTCAAGAGCGCAATCCGGCGACCAATAGGTGCAAAACGATTGCCGTCATGACAAAGGCGCCTCACGGTATCATTAAGGTAACGTCAGAAGATGTGGATGGCCCGGCATGGTATGCATGGGCAGCTATGGGCGGGGTTGTTTTGGCTGTTATGGGGTATGGTATTTGGGAGTGGCGAAGTGAGGTTGCGCGAGGCATTGCATGGCTTCGGGCTCGGGCCTTATGGCCACGTCGTACAAGGCACTCTAAGCGCTAGTCGGTGGGGTTGTTGGGGGGTATACTAGTAAGTATGAGAATTCTTGGTATAGATCCCGGAACGGGTATCTTGGGTTTCGGTGTTGTTGACGCTATGCACAATAAAGTAACGCTGGTTGATGCTGGGGTCGTCACGACTCCTGCCCACACTCCGCATGACGAGCGCCTCGAAGATATTTATAATAGCCTTACCGAGATTATTAAGGATGTTAAGCCCGAGGTGTGCTCGGTTGAGAAGCTATTCTTCACAAAGAATATTACGACTGCTATGTCGGTTGCCGAGGCGCGGGGTGTAGCACTGCTTGTAGCTCGGCAGCACAAGCTCCCTATATATGAATATACACCTTTGCAAATTAAGCATACGCTTACCGGGTATGGCAAGGCCGACAAAAAACAGGTGCAAGAAATGGTGCGACTTCAGCTTAACCTAAAAGAAGTGCCAAAGCCGGATGACTGTGCTGATGCGCTTGGCGCGGCTATTACGCATGCTATGATGTCACGGCAGTAAGCTCTAGGGGAAGAAGGGCGCGATACTGCTCGGGCTTGTTGCCGTAGAGTTTCGAGAGACGCCATAGTCGCATCCAGCTCCCTCGGCGATCGTGAAGATAAAAGCCAATACTTGAATACCGATCATATTCCCAGTCGCTATGGTGCAAATGGAGCTCAATGGAGTAGTGGAGTGCTTGCTGGGAATCGTAGAGCTGTGTGATTGTTGTATGGCTAGGGTGTATTCTGGTGCCCGTGGAGCAAAATTCCTGACGGTACCATTCAAGCTGTGAAACGATTATGTCGGAAAGCTGGGTAACAAGTCCTTTTTCAGTACTGAACACCAGGAGCTTAATGTGGCTGCCCGTCACCGAGAACGCGAGTAAATCGATTTCCGTGGTAAGGCGCCACGATAACGTATCCGATGAATAAGGGGTGGTGCGGGGTGTAAGGATATCTTGTAATCGCGAAATGATAAAGGAGCGCTCGCTATTTGTTGCAAGCAGCCGCCTAGGAGAGGTAGATTTAATATAAACGGCAAAGTAGCCGTAGGTTGCTGGTAGGGACGAGGAATTATTCATATTCTTACTATAAAAAAGAAACGTGAGATAGTTATTAAGGAAAACACAAATGCATGGATGCTGTCGTTTATGTCAAATTCATACCCTAATAGATGAATATGTGCCATAATAAAGGTAATGATTGCGCATGTTTCTGGTGTTGTTGCCGAAAAGTTTGGGAGTTCTGTCATCGTTGATGTCCACGGTGTTGGATATGAGGTTCAGGTTGCATCGGGTGACTTTGATGCAGCATTGTTAGAAGCATCAGTAAAATTCTATACGTATCACCATGTTCGTGAGCAGTCGCAAGATCTTTTTGGCTTTACTTCGCTTGCGGCAAAAAAGCTTTTCGAGTTGCTCATTACCGTACAGGGTATTGGCCCCAAGGCGGCTCTTTCGATTCTTTCGACTGGGAGCAGCGAAGAAGTGCGCAATGCAATTGCCATGAGCGATAGCGGGTTTATTTCGAAGGCGGTGGGGGTTGGGAAGAAAATTGCCGAACGGGTTGTGGTTGATCTTTCAGATAAGGTTGGTCTGGCAGTAACCGTCGCTCAAGCAAGTGGTACGGGGGCTGCTCCGGTTGGCGATGAGGCCCTTGAGGCACTCATGGCGTTAGGCTACTCATTGAATGACGCGGCGATTGCGCTTGAGCGCGTACCAAACAATTTGCCCACCGCAGAACGCGTAAGAGAGGCACTGAAGGGGTAGGCTATATGGCGATTGAACGCATTGTTGATACGAGCCCGCATGAGGATGATGCTGAAGAGCAGGTCATTGAAGTGACGCTTCGTCCGCAGACCTTCGAGGAATATATTGGGCAAAATCGGCTGAAAACAAACCTAAAGCTCGCCATCGAAGCCGCTAAAAAACGCTCTGAACCACTTGACCATATTCTATTGTATGGCCCCCCGGGGCTCGGTAAAACAACCATGGCAACAGTTATTGCTCACGAAATGGGTGCTGCTATCCGGATTACCGCAGGGCCGGCCATTGAGCGTGCAGCTGATTTGGCAAGTATGTTAACTAGCCTGCAAGATGGCGATATTTTGTTCATCGATGAGATTCACCGGTTGAGTCGCTCGGTTGAAGAGATTCTCTATTCAGCAATGGAAGACTACAAGCTTGATATTATGATAGGTAAGGGGCCGGGTGCAAGGAGCGTTCGGCTTGATCTGCCTAAGTTCACCGTTATAGGCGCAACGACCCGCACTGGTGCGCTTGCAGCGCCACTTCGCGACCGCTTTGGGCATATTTTCCGCCTCGAATTCTACGAGCCTACCGAAATAGGAGATATTATTACTCGTTCAGCGACAATTTTGGGCACAAAAATTGAACCAATTGCCGCTCAAACTCTTTCAACCCGAGCTCGGCTTACTCCGCGGATAGCAAACCGGCTTCTTAAGCGAGTTCGTGATTATGCTGATGTAAATGGGGATGGGATTATTGATGTTAGTATTACAACAAGTGCACTTGCACTCTTAGAAATTGACGAATTAGGGCTTGACCCTGGTGATCGCAATTTATTAAATCAAATGATTGATATGTATGGCTCCAACCCCGTTGGCCTTAATACCCTTGCGGCGCTTACGGGTGATGAGATGAGCACTATTGAAGACTTTTATGAGCCGTATCTCCTTCAGATTGGTTTACTGGAGCGTACCCCGCGCGGGCGACGGGCGACGGTTAGAGCTTATAGCCACCTTGGTAAAACGCCGGCTCCAGTGGATGAATAGGGTATAATGCCAATATGGATTCACGACATTCATCAAGCTCCTCTCGGTCGCAGTCAAGTCACCAGCCCGTTGCCTATGATGCCGAAGGGCGGCCGTTGTATGCCCACCCGCCGGCGCATGCCGCGCAATCTGACCCTGCCCACCCTCCTGTGGTCCATGTTGCTCGTGCGGTGGAACCTGTGAAGCCTGTGGTAAGTGATGAAGTAAAGCGCAAGCATGCCGAATCGGTTGCCTATTATCCAAGCCTTCATTTAAGTGAAGGGGAATTTATTGTTCGCTCGGTTCGTCGGCATCCAATCGGCCTCGTTATTCCTCTTGGTGTGGGGGTGTTGCTTATTGCCGCAGCACTGACGCTCCTCTCGGCATATGAGGAGTTTACCACGGCGCTTCGGTTAACTGGTCCACTTGCCGACCCTCAACAGGCGTTCGTGCCTGTAAGCGCCTTTATCGCAGCGGTTGCACTTAGCATGTTTGTGAGTTGGTATGTTTATACTCGAAATCGTTTTTTTCTTACCAACGAGAGTGTTATTCAAGAGATACAGCATTCATTGTTTTCTCGCCATGAGCAAACGGCAAGTCTTGGGAGCATTGAGGATGCAAGCTTTACCCAGAAGGGGATTTTTCAGAACGTTCTTAACTATGGCGACATTCGCTTAAGTACTGAGGGTGACGAAACCACCTACCGCTTTACTTATGTGATGCATCCGCGTGAACACGTCGCCATTTTAAACGACGCAGTTGAGGCATTCAAAAACGGACGGCCCGTTAACGATGATGAGGGAAATTAGGCTTAAGCTTAACGATTTTCTTTGACGAAATCTTCTTCGTTTTCAAGGGTTGAGCGAAGAGTATAGCCTTTACAGACATCGCCTTCGCAGTCGAAAGCTTCGTATCGATAGTTACTTGTACCTTCGCCAATCCGAACACCGCTAGGGTCTTTAAAGAGTTCGGGGTCTACTGAAGGAAGGTTCTCCTCTGAAATGGTACGGGGGTAGCCTTTATGTTCTTTGAAATACACTTCTTCAAGGCTGTAGTAGAGGGCATTGATGGCCGTTTTACGGGTAGTGTCGCGTGCAGCGATTTCTATGTTATTTTTTTGGACGAAAAAGAGAAGACTTGCGGCAACAAGTATCACGACAACGATAAGTAGTTCAATAACGGTAAAGCCTCGATGGGTATTCATGTTTCATATTATAGCAAATTAAGAATTGCCTGCGTATAATAGAGAGAGAAAGAGAGGGAAGTATGGCAAAGAAAACTGACAAGACTGATACAGCTGCAAAACCCACCGAAACCGGTGTAGCCTCAGACGCAAAACTAAAAGCCTTGGGCCTTGCCCAGGAGCAAATCAACAAGCAATTTGGCGAAGGGGCAATCCGGCGCCTAGGGGATGCCCGCACAATAGACGTAGAGCTTATTAGCAGCGGTGCTTTGAGCCTTGACCTTGCGCTTGGTGGGGGTTACCCGAAAGGCCGTATTGTTGAAATCTATGGCCCAGAGTCATCGGGCAAAACAACACTCACATTGCACGCAATCGCGGAAATTCAAAAGAGAGGGGGCACGGCAGCCTTTGTTGATGCCGAGCATGCGCTTGACCCCGCCTATGCGCGTCGGCTTGGTGTTGATACTGATAACTTGCTTGTTGCGCAGCCAGACAACGGCGAGCAAGCGCTTGAAATTGTTGAAACGTTGGTGCGCTCAAACGCGGTCGACCTTGTGGTGGTCGACTCAGTGGCAGCACTTGTTCCGCAGGCTGAAATTGAGGGTGAGATGGGCGATAGCCACATGGGGCTTCAAGCTCGTCTTATGAGCCAGGCGCTTCGCAAGCTCACGGGTATTATTAATAAGAGCAAAACAATCGTTGTCTTCATTAACCAGATTCGTATGAAGATTGGCGTTATGTTTGGTAACCCGGAAACAACTACCGGTGGTAATGCACTGAAGTTTTACGCATCAGTTCGTATGGATATTCGCCGCACTGGTCAAATTAAATCGGGCGAAGATATTATAGGTAACCGCACCAAGGTAAAGATTGTAAAGAATAAGATTGCTCCACCTTTCCGTGCTGCGGAGTTCGATATTATGTACAACGAAGGTATTTCGCGTACAGGTGACGTACTCGATCTTGCAGTGCAACATGGCATTGTAGGCAAGGCTGGTGCTTGGTTTGACTATTCCGACGGCAAAATTGGCCAAGGCCGTGAAGCGGCAAAACAATATCTTGCTGAGCACCCCGAGGTTCTCGAAGAAATTGAGGGTAAGGTTCGAAGCAAAGTAGCCGAAGAGGCTTAAACGACAGGCGTAAGAGTGATGGGCCACTGGGGTTAACTGCCTCCGGCCCCTCGCTGTTTTATGACTATGAGAATCACTGCCCTAAAAATCCAAGCCCGCGATAAAAACCGTGTTAATGTGTTTGTTGATGGAAAGTATCGTTTTTCTTTAGAAATCGCGCAGGTTGCCGATTTGGGTATTAAAAACGGTGCAGAATATTCAGAAGATGAGCTACTGAATTTAGAAAACGAAAGCCAATTTGGTAAGCTCTATGCACGAGCGCTCGAATATGCTTTTATGCGACCTCGAAGCCAGCGCGAAATGCGCGATTATTTATACCGTAAAACCCGAGATACTCGCACAAAAACGGGCGGCATAAAAAAAGGAGTCAGCAAAGAGCTTACAGAGCGGGTGTTCGACCGCCTGGTTCAGCGAAACTACCTCAACGACGAAGCATTTGCAAAGTTTTGGGTTGAAAATAGAAATGTTCGTAAGGGCTCGAGCATTCGTAAGTTAAAGTCAGAACTTTCGGCAAAAGGGGTGGCTTCTTCTATTATTGAACAGGTCATAGGCGAAGGTGAACGAACGGATAGCGAAGAAATTTTGAAAATAATCCGCAAAAAAGCACCCAAGTATGATGATAGGCAAAAATTGCTCCGGTATCTTGCTGCGCAAGGCTTTTCCTACGATACAATCAGTAGTGCGCTTGAGGCATACCTTACCGAAAACGAGTAGCGAATGCCGTTGATGTTAGCTGTCGATTGTTTGCGACTCGACGGGTGGAGCAGGCTGCCTGAAGGGGTTGACAAATTCGGTGCGTGTAGCGTGCATTATGGGGTCGACACTTTTGAGGTGTGTTGATTTGACGGTGATGGTAGTATCGTTGATTTCCACAATTTGTGAGCGATGAATCAGCAGGCCGGTGTCTGCTAAGCCCTTAAGGAAGCCTCGGTGAATGCTGAGTTGTTGAACAACAAAATGGGCCGTATCGATTGTGTAATCCTCTACCTTGCCGAGCTTGTGACCTGCCTCATCTTTAACTTTGAGCCCAACCAACTCGAAGCGGAGCTTCATGAGTCTTTCGATTTGAATAACATCGGTAAGGCCTACTAGCTCGTCGTTACTATCGATGATAATGCCCATAGCACCTATTTCACGAATTTCGTTTGTTCTAAGGAAGCTCGGGTCTTCAGCAAGTAGCGGCCCATTGACTTTATACGCAACAATTCGCAGATTTGAGGGGTCAATAACGGGTGCTGCAACCTGGGCCAGCCGGCCACCGGTTTGCAGGCTCATTACTGGGGTGCCTATAAGTCGAGATCCAAGAACTAGCATATATTCTTAGTATAAGGCTTTTGCTTAAAACGCGCTATGGCCACCAGGGGAAGAGCTTATTCGTTGAAGGGGTTGATGCGGCTTGATGGTAGGGTGAGCTGTTCTGGTGTTTCTGCGCTGGTGTGGAGTGACTTGACTCGTTCAAGGGTTGTGCGATCAATTGACCCAGCATTAATTGGCGAGGAGTAATCGGTAGAAGACGCTGTATCGTTGAGTGTCGAGTTAATGAGCAGAACAGCGCCAGCAAGGCCAGCAATAACCAGTACGAAGAAAATTGTAAGATGAAACCGGCGAAGGATTGATACGAGAGGTTTGAGAATAGCGCTTGAAATATTCTTTTTCATAATAATTACCGGGTAGTTACCTCTATTTTAATATCTTCAACCATGACCGCATCGGCACCTCCACTTTTTGCATGGGATAGTTTGATAGCAACAACTTGGAGTTTAGGGACATTGCTCTCAACCGAGTCAAGAAACTTAATGAGGCTCGAGTATGATGTGGGGTTCTGGGTCTTAACGGTGACGATATGTTTGTTTGGGTTTGTGGTTGTACTAAAGTCGGTGCTAGCAATCTTTATACCCGACCGTTCGGCGTAGGCGCGCAAATCGGTGAGCACTTGGGGTTGATATGATTCATTGGTGGCAAGTAATTGATTCGCCTTCTCGATGAGTGACCCACCTTCGTTAATTTGTGCGCGGAGTGACTGAAGCTCTTCGATTTGGCGAGCGCTCGCTTTCGCATCCTCAGTGGTGTGGTTTACCTCTGTAGCGGATGTCCGTACAAGCTCAAGGCCCAGGTAGAAGAGCCCTGCCCCCCCAGCAACAACGAGTAGCAGTAGAGCTGCAAGGACAACTTGAAGGTTCTGTGGAGTGAATGTTTTTTTCGTCGCCATGATTATCGTGCTCCTGCAGCGTTGAGGGTAAAGGTCATCGTTATACTCGCGGGGTATCCCTCAACATCGCTCCCGGTTTCGGTAACAGATTGGAAATTTGGACTAACGATAAGAGGCGACGATCGGAACTGATTTTGAAGGGCAACAGCTTCGGTACTGCTTTTTGCAAGGACCTTTAGCGTGATGGGAGTGCTCTGGGTTGTGGGCGACGAAGCTGCTTCGGTGCTGCCAAGCTCGAGGCTTTCTATGATGGTCCCTTGGGGCATGAGGGCAGCGAGACTGGTTAATACTTTAGAGTAGCGGACTTCTTGGTTGAGGATTGCTTTTGCCTGTGAAAGGCCCGTGCTGAGTTGATCGACTTGTGCTTTAGTATCGCTGTATACGTCGGCTTTTATGTCGTTTGCCTCAATCTGCTCAAGTGCATGCTGCTTGGTTTGTTGCAAAATAGTATGCGATACGTAAAGCACCCCAAGAAGAAAGACGATACCAATAACGAGAATCCCGATGTACCGTGAAAGAATAACATTGACGCGCGCTGCACGAATTGCTTTTTTATGGTCGGGTGAAAGAAGGTTGATCATTTCCAAATGCCCCCTGGGTTAACGATGGCAGCGCCTGTCACGGTAATGTAACGAGGGCGTAGCTGCTTTGGTGGCTCTTGAATCTTGCCAAAGTCTAGTTTTTGCCATGGATTCGCAACCCGGGACGCCATGACAAGGTTTTCGGTAAAGTACTCACCGATACCGGGGACGTTGCTCCCCCCGCCTACTACAAGTAATTGTTCAAGCTTACGACCGCTATTAATCCGCTCGTCGTAGTAACGCATAACCTTTTTGGTTTCTTGGAGAATGCGCTCAAGGCTTGGTGTAAGTGCCTCCTTTAATTTTTGCTGGCGCGGCCCGGCGCTGAGCCCATTAAGTACTTTCAGCTGATGGGCATTCTCGAGGGCGATGTTGAGCTTTTTGGCAATGTCCAGCGTAAAGTTGTTTCCGCCAATAGGCACACCACCCGTGACACGAATCGACCCATGGTCAAGGATAGCAATATCAGTGCTTGCTGGGCCAATATCAACGATAACCGTGGGGAGTGAGCCGTCTTCGGTGACCGTGAGTACGCGCCCAACGGAGTTAACGCTCGGTTCAATAAGGACGGGCTGGTAGCCGGCTGCCTCTACACCGCGGGTAATATTATCAACGATTGCTTTCGACACGGCGCTCATGAGTACGGTAATTGTTTTTTTGGCTCGCTCAACAATTTGATAGTCAATGTAAAGCGTTGAAACGGGTATTGGTATGTACTGTTCGGCCTCAAGAATGACTGCCTCGTCAAGGGATTTTTCGGCTGAAGCCGGGAGATTAAAAGTACGAGTGTAGCTTCGGCCGGTGGGAACAGCAATAGCAACCCGGTTGCCTGTAATATCGCCGAGCACTTTCTCCTTGATGAGTTGCTTGATGCTATCGGTGAGGTAGGTACTGTCATCGCTTTCGAGTGCTTCCCGGGCCTTCAGAGGGTCAAGCTCAAGCGACCCGTACCCATGGACGAGCCAGCGCTTGGAGTCGATGGACATCATTTTTATGCCTGTACTGCTGATGTCGAGCCCAATAATCGGTTTATCTTTATAGAAGAATCTTGACATATGCCCACAATGTAACTATACCCTTGTATTATAGCATGAGCGGTACAGTTCTTTGGTAGAACGAAACTTACTTAATATTCTGCGACAGCCCGGCAATTGGCATCATGACGCTGGCAGCAATAACACCAACCATGCCACCCATTACCACAATCATGGCAGGTTCAATGATTGAGCTAATGCCGTCAATTGCAAGGTCTACTTCTTCATCGTAGAAGTCGGCAACTTTAATAAGCACAGTGTCGGTTTGGCCTGTTTCTTCGCCAACGGCGAGCATTTGTGAAACGATAGACGGGAAGAGGGGACTTTGTTCAATAACGGCAGAAAGTGATTTACCGTTCTTGACTTCTTTTGCGGCCTCGTTGAGGACATCTTCAAAAAGCACATTTCCAACGGCGCGTGACGTAACGTCAAGTGCCTCAAGCACGGCAACACCCGCTCCCATTAGGGCGGAAAAGGTACGCGCAAAGCGAGCTACGGCAATTTTAGTAACGATAGTTTTAATTCCGGGGAGTTTGAGAATGAGCGTATGAAACATGCGCCGACCGGCTTTGGTTTTGATATAGCGAATCAAGAAGAATATCCCCGCAGCGAGCGCTGGAAAAATGATGTACCAGTAGCTTGTAATAACGTTGCTAATACCAAGCATAATTTGAGTCAGCATTGGGAGCTCTGCTTCAGGCCCCCCAAGGTCAGAGATGATTTTTCCAATTTGCGGAATAACGAACATCATGAGCCCGAAGAAGGCAGCTACCGTAATAAACACGAGCACCATTGGGTAGGTCATGGCACTTTTAACCTTTTTACGAATTGCTGCGGCCTTTTCCTGCTGGAGGGCGAGTCGCTTGAGGATGTCATCAAGAATACCCGCCGATTCGCCGGCGCGCACCATATTAACGTAGATGTCATTAAAGGTCTCGGGGTGTTTTTTTAGAGAGTCAGCAAGTTGCATGCCGCCTTCTACATCTTTAACGACGGCACTAAGAATTTTCTTGAGGGCTTTGTCTTCGGCATGTTTTTCAATTGAGGTAAGTGAGCGAAGAAGCGGGACACCGGCACTAATCATGGCGCTCATTTGACGCGTAAAACTGACGAGCTGGTCTTGTTTGACTTTTGTTGGCTCAAAGAGGTGATTAAAATCAATTGCGCTTTTTTGCTGCTTGAGTAGTTTGATACTAATAGGACGCAGCTCTTGTTTAGCAAGTGCGGCAATGACTGTTGCGCGGTCGGGGAGCTCGGTTCTTCCCTTAATAACATTGTTGTTCGCATCTGAAGCGATATAGGCAAAGCGGGGCATTAGTCGCGGCTCACCCTTAGTACTTCTTCGACGCTTGTTTCGCCGCGGAGCGCTTTAATGAGGCCATCTAACTGCATGGTAATCATGCCCTCTTGGATAGCCTGGTTTTGGATTTGATCACTGGTTGCGCGAGACATAATTAGTTTTTGAACTGCTTCCGAGTTATAGAGCACTTCATAAATGCCAATTCGGCCACGATACCCATCTTGAACGTCATCACTGCTGTATGAAGTATCGGGGCGCCATAGGTGCACAAGCCCATGCTCGTCGGTACTCAAGGGTGTGTCGCCTCCCACGCCCATTTGCGCAGCCTGCTTTTCAAGCTCATGTATTTTGCGCCATGCCTCGGGGGTGTCGATTTTAAAATAGTGAGCGATGGATGCTTTTTCCTCATCGGAAGGCACAAAACGCTCGCGCGAATCGTGGTGTAACCGGCGGACAAGGCGCTGGCCAACCACAGCCCGTACGGTGCTGGCAATAAGAAAGGGTTCAATATCCATGTCGAGCAAACGCGGCAGTGTTGTGGCGGCATTGTTGGTGTGCAAGGTACTAAATACCATATGCCCGGTAAGGGCAGCCTGAATCGCCAGCCCGGCAGTTTCTCCATCACGAATCTCACCAACCATGATGATATTTGGATCTTGGCGAAGGAGCGCCCGGAGGCCGTTGGCAAAGGTCATACCTGCTTTAGGGTTTGTTTGTGTTTGGTTAACGCCGATAATTTTGTACTCGACAGGGTCTTCAACTGTCGAGATATTTACATTAGGTTTATTGAGCATTGTAAGAATACTAAAAAGGCTCGTTGATTTACCCGACCCAGTTGGGCCGGTAACAAGTACGATGCCGTTGGGGCTTTGCATTTCTCGCATAACATCTTCGTAGGCCTTGCCCCAGTAGCCGAGCTGCTCGAGGCTTACTGCCTGGTTTGATTCGTCCAAAATACGCATGACGACTTTCTCGCCGTCGACAATTGGCAGGGTACTGACACGAAGCGCATATTGGCGGCCTCCGACTTTAATTTTAAAGCGACCATCTTGCGGTACGCGTCGCTCATCAATCTTTAGGTTGGACAGAATCTTAATGCGGCTAATAAGGGCGTTCATTACATTACGGGGAATGCGATTCACCTCTTTAAGAACACCATCGATACGGTAGCGTACTTGCACGAAGTCTTCGCGCGGTTCAATATGAACGTCGCTCGCATGAGACCGAATGGCGTATTCAAGAAGCAAATTGACGGTTTGGGCAATGGGGGAGTCTTCAGATATGTCTTGTTCGGCAGTGGCGTCAACCTTTTCTACAGTTTCTTCGCGTTGCACGTCAATAACTTCGTTAAGTTCGCTACTCACATCGCCGCGGTACATGTCGAGGACGGTAAGGATGTTATCGTGCGTGGCAATGAAGACCGATGAGTTGGTGCCAATTTCTTTTTGAATGAAGTTAATCGCCTGAACGTCATCGGGGTCTTCCATGGCGAGGTAGTACATTTTGCCCCCCTCTGCTTCGGGGTCATCCTCTACCTTAAAGAGTACGGCCATGTATTGGCGGGCAACTCGCTCAGGCAGAAGAGTAAGTACATCGGTGGGGACGGTTCGAGGGTCAATTTCGACAAAAGGAATGCCTGCGTAATCTGAAAACGCTTGAACAAGGGCCTTTTCGTTGGTAACCTGCTGGTCCATAACGATTTCGTAAAGAGAGCGCTTTGAACGGTCGGCTTCTTCTTTTAAAGCCGTTAACCGCTCAGGAGTTACAAGTTTTGCCCGCCCAAGCACCGTTTCCAGGGTAGTATCGGAAATGCGCATAATGCTTACGCTCTATTGTAAGATACCGAGCAGAAAAGCGCTAGGTTTGATATTCCCAACTTTCCTTTATAATAGAGGCAATGATTGTCGAGGTGAATACCGAACAAGAAACAAAAGACTTTGCGGCTCGTATGGGCGCCGTCCTTAAAGGTGGTGAGGTATTTGAGCTGGTTGGTGATGTTGGGGCTGGTAAGACGACATTCGTAAAGGGCCTTGCCCGCGGCCTCGCGGTTGCCGATGATGTGCAGAGCCCGAGTTTTACAATCAGCCGTACCTATACTGCCCGTGAGGGTCTGCAGCTTGTTCATTATGATTTTTATCGTCTGCAAGACCCGGGAATTATGGCAAATGAATTGGCAGAAGTCGTGAATGACCCAACAACCGTGACGGTTATTGAGTGGGCTACTATTGTAGAGGGTGTATTGCCAGAGTATCGCATTACTGCACAGTTCGAGGCGCCAACGGACGAATCGCGTCGTATTACCTTCTCCAATCTTCCCGAAGGCTTTTCGCTATGATAGCACTCCTTGATACATCGACGCCGCTATGCAGGCTGAGCCTTATTAAAGGAGAGCGGCGTTACGACACTGAATGGGAAGCGGGCCGCCAATTGGCCGATGGGCTTCTTGGGTTCTTGCAGGCCGAAGTAGCGAAGCAGGGTGTGCAGCTGGCCGACCTTTCGGGTATGGTGATATTTAAGGGGCCTGGCAGCTTTACCGGGTTACGCATTGGCATTACCGTTGCAAACACTTTAGCCTATGCCGAAGGCCTACCGATTGTTGGAGAAAGCGGTGAAGACTGGCAGCGGCAAGGATTGTTACGTCTTGGGCAGGGCGAAGACGATCGAATCGTGCTTCCTGAGTATGGTGGCGAGGCAAATATTACCGCTCCACGCAAGTAAGTTTTATAATATGCTTGCCTATGGTGTGTGTGCGGGGCTACAATAAAAATAGTCTATGTTGAATGACGTGTTGCATAGGCTCTGAAAACTTTTTGAAACATTCAAGGTAATCTTTGATACACCATGTAGGCTAAGATTAACACTTAGCCGGATTATCTTGAGGAAGGAACATAGTATGATAGAGGTACTCATTACCGCAGTCGTCGGCATTCTTGCTGGTGTTGGCGGAACGGTAGTCTATGACAAGCAGCGCAAAGCAAGTGGCAAGTATAAGGCTGACCAAGCAATTGCTGCGGCAAAAACAAAGGCGAGTGACATTGTGCTCAAGGCGAAAGATGAAGCGCTCAAATTTGTGGAAGACGCTAAGCGTGAAGAGGCCGAGCGCCGTAAGGGGTGGGAAAAAACCGAGAATCGACTCGCAGAGCGTGAACGCAATCTTGATAAGAAACTTGACGAACTCGATACGCGGGCGGAATCACTCCGTACGCAAGAAGACGAGGTTGAAGCTTTAAAGAACGAGATCCGTGAAATTCGCGTTCGTCAGCAGGAGAAACTTGAAAAGATTGCGGGCCTAAAAAAGAAAGATGCGGCCGAGAAATTGCTTGAGATGACCGAGCGGGATATTAAGCAGGATCTTACCGGCCTTGTTGCGAAGTTGCAAAACGAAGCCAAGGACACGGCCGAAGAACAGGCGCAACTTATTTTGGTCTCCGCGATGGAGCGCATGAGTTCAGAGGTAACCGCCGAGCGAACTGTCACTGCAATTAAACTGACCGATGATGAAATGAAGGGCCGTATTATTGGGAAAGAGGGCCGCAATATTCAAGCTCTCCAACGTGCTACGGGCGTTGACATTCTTGTTGACGATACACCGGGCATGATTATTCTTTCAAGTTTCGACCCTCTTCGTCGCCAGGTTGCTCGTTTGAGCCTTGAGATGCTTATGAAAGACGGCCGTATTCACCCGGGTCGTATTGAGGAAGTGGTTGCCAAAGCCGAGAAGGAGATTGACAAAGAAGTAACGCGCGCTGGTGAAGATGCGGCCCGCGAAGTTGGTGTTGTTGGTATTCCAAAAGAGATGATTCGCCTACTTGGTGAGCTCAAATTCCGCACTAGTTATGGCCAAAATGTGTTGTTGCATAGCACCGAAATGGCACATATGGCGGGCCTTATTGCTGAAGAGATTGGCGCAGATGTTCGTACGACCAAAATTGCGACTTTGCTTCATGATGTGGGCAAGGCAGTAACCCACAAGGTTGAAGGCAAGCATCACCATATTGGGGCCGAGCTTGCCCGTAAGTATGGGATGAGCGAAGCGATTGTTCATGCTATTGAAGCACACCATGATGATGTTGAAGCGACAACGGTTGAGGCATTAGTTGTTCGGGTATGTGACGCTCTCTCTGCTGCGCGCCCCGGCGCTCGTAATATTAGTGCTGAAAACTTTGCCGAACGCATGCGTGACCTTGAGAATGTTGCAAATAGTTTTCCAGGCATTGAAAAATCATACGCAATTAGCGCTGGCCGTGAAGTTCGAGTGATGGTGCGCCCAGAAAACATTGACGATCTTTCGGCAATCAAGCTCGCTCGTGACATTGCTAATAAAATTGAAAGTACGATGCAGTACCCGGGTACCATTAAGGTGAATGTCATTCGCGAAACCCGTGCGGTTGAATTTGCTAAGTAGCGTAAAGGCGTATTCGCAGAAATATTATTTGCACAAAAATGCGAAGCGCACCCTGACCGACTCGAATAGCTTGATAATAAAAAATATAAAACCTACAATTGCTTCATGGATTATAAACAACAAAGTAACCAAGGCTGTCTCGTCGTCGATTTAATGTACTTATTTGACATTGAGCCAACACGACAAAAAGAAGAAACAATTCTTAGTGATGGACTATTTCGTTTACGTGAGAACTATACACTCGGTTGTTTACAAGCATTTCTTGACCGATACTCTGATAAAGCTGTGATGCTCTACGTCGATAACAACTTCTATCTCAATGTCTTGAAGAAATGGGTTAAACACCCACGAATTACAATGGTGCATAAGAAAAATGACCAGAAGCTATTAAACAGGCTTGAAGCGCCATTCATTGTGTATGTCGATAACAATATTACTGATGGCTGGACGCACTTGCCGCATTTTATGATGGTGACTGGCATCACGGAAAAGTTTTATAGCGTGTTTGATCCTTGGGAGGCGACGACGAGTAGGATTTCAAAAGACAAGCTAGTGAGTGGTATAGAACAACTGCGTGACCATGTTAAGATTTGTCCGTTTGTTATTGTCGCCAACAAGTTGTAGTTAAAGCTCTTTAATCCACGCTTCTAGTTCGGGTAGTTTGTCGCTTATATCGCTAACATTCACACTGTACAAATTTTCAAGCCTCTTCGTTTCTTCTTCTGGAATATCACGGTAGATATGCTTTAAGTCGTATTCTCGCTTTTCTTTTAAATCATACTTGAGGTGCAAGAACTTTGTACCGTATCTCAAAATGATTTGGTAATAGTACAGTGCTTCTAGCGGATGATAACGCAAGATGTTTTTTCGGACGCACTTTTCCATATACCAATAGAACCTGTGGAGTTTTTCTCGTGACTTTTCCAAGTCTTCTGGTGTGTAGTGGTCTCTGCCTATAAATCTGACGACATCAGCCTTATCGAACATAATATCGGCGTAGTCGATGCCATTAACGAGTGGAACTGTGCGACTTAAGCCCTGTGTATTAACGTCGATTGAGTGGAACTCGCCCATACCAGCCAAGTGATATAAGTTCTGACCAAGTTCGCCCTCTTTCTTGACGGTGTAGCGAAAGTCAATTTCGCCTATTTCTTTTAAAGCTTCTTCAACGACAGGGAATATTGTAAATATTTTATCGTCATCAACGCTAAGCCAAATGTCTATGTCGGAGTATTCGTCCGAGTAGCCTTGAGCCACAGAACCCTCTACCCAAAGGGCGTGAACGTCGTCTCTATTTTCAAGTCGAGAGCGGAGTGTTTCAATAATTCTTTCTTTTTCAGTCATAAACTAATTTTAACATTGTGGCGAAGCGCACTGTTTACTAAGCCGATGTACGAATGACAATTCGGTATCTGTTATAAAGCTAAATCCGCCATACGATTTGATGGCGGATTTAACAGAAACTTCTCTTGGTCGCGAAACGATGACTTGATGCAAGCCCACTTAGACACCCTCCATCAGCTACTTTTAAATAGTCAAGCGATGAAAGATGACCCTGCGAAAGTGGTGAAGAATAGTGGCGGTGGCACCGCAACAACCTCAATGAACAACTTCTTAATGTAGTCTATAAACCAAGGTAATAAGTGGAAAATCTACGAAAAGCAAACAAAAAAGAAGCCCGAGGGAGATGACTAACGCATCGTTCGTGCTTCAATACCTTTATAATAGCAAATTATTTAGCTTACGTCAATAATTTCACCGTGTCGGGTGATGAACTTTACAGCCGTGATTCTTGGTAACTCGGCTACTTTCTTAGCTAATTCTCGTTGGACGGCTTTATCGGGTATACCTTTCATACGTCTGGCGGTAAAGACGATTTTACTCGATTGCCAGCTGCCGAGCTTAAGGTTACGCTCAATCGCTTTAAGGCTACTGGCGCGAGGCGATTTCATTTCCCATTTTTCGCCGTCAAGAAGCACATCTGGCGTCGATTGGTACTTTGCGTTGCTTGTCGGTATAAACTCAACAACATACCCAGCTTTCGCAAGCTGATCCGCCATAACTTGCTCGTGCGGCCAGACGTTAAGCCCAGCAACTTTTATTACTTTTCCAATCCGTTTTGCCATTAGGATTAATTATACTGTACGAGCGAAGCTCGGCGGGTAACTTCTTGCTGCAATTAGGAGTAGGGATCTCGATGGGTCGGCAAATAGGACTGCTTAGTATGCGCCGCTCACCCTGATTTGCAAGCACGAGCGGTAATTGTTGTTGTGTCCACGGCAACATCGTCGGCACATCTGACAGGGGAAGAAAATGCCCGAAACCAGGTACCGAGGCCTAGAAAAAGACACCCACTAGGATGTCTTCTGTATCTGTTATCATACGCTTTGAGAATGATAAACATAATCATTTTGGTCGCGAAACGACGACTTGATGCAAACCCACTTAGACGAGCTTCATCAACTACTGTTAAACAGCCAAACGATGAAAGATAACCTTGCTAAAGCAGTGAATAACAGTAACGGTGGTACTGCAACCACCTCGATGACCCATTTCTTGTTATAATAAGGGTAATGACCACCAAAACAATACCATCTGAAGTTGTGAACGATATTCTCGGGAGCTTAAAGGGTCCTAAAACGGCATTCCTCAAGGTAAAAATTGAAAAACGGCTAGAACCAACACTTCAGGACTCACCAACCGATACTCGTAACTGGGACGATAGGGCTTTTGTTGCGTCTGCATCAGTGCGGGGACGTAGCTTTATGACGTATTTTACAGGTGAATTACCTCTTGAATCAGCCGAAGAATCAACAAAGATACCTAAACCAAAGAAGTAGCGAGCCCATAGTAATAGTGGGTAAATAATGACACTAAATCTCGACCAAAAACAAACATTTATCGAACTAAGAGCAAAGAATTACAGTTTTGCGAAAATATCCGAACAAATCGGCATCAGCAAACCGACCTTAATTAAGTGGGCACAAGACGACCAAACTGCCCGTGACATCAATAACTTAAACGCCTTGTTCATTGATGAGATACAAGAAAGGCAAAGTATTAGCAAACAACACCGATTGGCTATTTTTGGTCAGTTCTTGCATCGTGCCAATGAAGAATTAGCAACAAGAGATTTGTCCGAGGTTTCAACTGATAAGCTGGTCTCGATGATTATTAAAACATCCGATGCTATAAAAGCGGACGAGCAATCCCTAGTGTTAAAAGGCGACCGTGAGTTTGGGCTGTTTCAGCTAAGTCACGATAAGACTTGGCAAGTATAGCGTCTAGAGTTGTCGTAGCTGATGAGACCTACTCTTAGTAGGAAGGTTGAAGTTTTGCGTTACGGTTATATTTGAATATGAAAAGGGAGTATGACAGTCGGCCTGTGGCCAAAGTCAGTACTCCCGAGAACATAAATGAAAGGGTGGTGCTGTGGAGCGGGTGGAGCTGCGAAAAACGCGCGAGTTTCAAGCGATGCAACCTGAAACTAATCAGTCTTACAAAACCATAATCTTGCTAGGAGGGTACTGCTGTTCGGATCAGATTATCCGAAGTATTGCTTCAACGTCTCGCCCTCGTTTAGGACGTTGTCATCGGAATCGACGACAATTGCGGTACTGCTTGCACCACAAGGGAGCCATTCTTCTTCGCCACCATCAACCGGAATATACAAGTATTCACAGTCTTCGGTGATGGCGTAAACGACACGGTTACCCTTACGGGTGAGGCGAATAACCTCAAGTCGTGTGTAGTTATCGCCAAGGTCAAAACCTTGTGCTCTCAACATCTCCTGGAGCTTCATAGCCCACAACCTTTCAAGGTTCCACCAATGAGAATTTCTCACTAGTATTTGCATTATAGCATAAGTACTATATTTTGTCAATAATGACGTGCTATTACTCTTTTTGCTATTAAACTCGTTCATCTTTTTAAGTGCGTATTCTGCTAGCTAGTGCGTATGCAATTTTTTCCAGGATAATTCAGACTAGTCCATTAAATACGGCCTGTCTTCAAGGTGCTAGGGCGTTACGCAACTATAGACTTATGCTTATAATTATTGCATAATCTAAATATGAAGAAAATACGATACAATAGCCAAAAATTGACTGGTATTTTACCGTATGCCAATTGAAATGATAGATGAAGAAATCATTCAGGATCTTCGTTTTAAGACGTATACGTTCGATAACACTCCGAATGGTAAGATGATGCTCGGTATCTTGTTTGCTACTTCTAAACAGTATTCAGATAAGCTGGCGGTTGATGTGAGACGTGGTACTGACGGTAATATCAAAGACGGTAAGTACAATGGTGTCGTGAAGAAGGGCTACTATGTTGATGAAGCGACTGGTTATTTCGTATCAGACAATCATTACTTTAGTATTCTGCGTAGAGCTGTTGATATGCGACTTGTTGAAAAGAAAAGCAATGTTGAAATAGCCGAGTTCTTAAACGATGCGAAACTGGCTGTTCGTAGAGATGAAGACTCGGACTTAAAACTTATCAAAATGACAAAAAACATGGTGGGCGACTTCTTTGCCGACTCATTTTACTGTGGTTTATATCAGTACGGTAATAACATTACCAACTTAACCGAACTGCATAATTTCACCCCTCTCATTACACCCGATGAATACGTGATGCTTAGCAGCGATGTCGCTAAAGACTTTGGTAAAAAGGCGGCTGTCAAAACCAACCGAGCCAAACAGCTTGATTACGGCCTGCTACGTAACAAGGTTATTTGTGACTACTGTGACCAAATAATGCGGTTTCAAAACACGATGATTAAGCGTGGTAAAAACACTGGTAGATGGATGATTAGCTTTAGTTGCAGCAATGTTAACGGTGTTCGTCGTAATAAAGACAAGCAGAAACTCATGGGCATTAAGCCAGCGAGAAGTATTCGGGCAAAGTATGTACTAGCGGCCATCGAATGGACACTAAGAAATGCAACGCAAAAGAGTGAAGCGGCCTATAAACTCCATATAGATATGCTCGAAGTGAATTTAGCGAGCGAAAGAGCTATTGCCAAGCGTAAGATTACTGAGGCTAAACAAGACCTCGTAATTAACCGACAAAAGTATGCACGATACCAAGAACTTCACCTAGAAGACCGTGCTAGCTACGACAAATACCATACAGGTAAGCTAGAGCGTCATAGCCAGTTAATTGAGCGAGCTAAAACAAATGTGGCCGATAACGAGGCAAAACTCGATGAATTAAAGACTGCGCTGCCAACAAAGCAAGAGTTCTTCAAACTCACTCAGTCGTATCTGTTAGAGTTCCTTAACACTGACGATATCGTAAGGCTTGATGCTATTGCCAGCGAAGTAGTTGCAAACCTCCGCGCTGGAGATAACACGACCCCTGTTATAAAGCTAAATCCACCATACAATTTGCTGGTGGATCTATCTAAAAACTCTGAAAATCTTTCGTGGTCGGGGTGAAAGGACTCGAACCTTCGACCTCACGGTCCCAAACCGCGCGCGCTAGCCAACTGCGCCACACCCCGATAGGTGTTTACTTGGGGTAGTATACACTATTTTTGTGTGTATCGCTAGTAGGACTTGCTTTCAATGTAACCTGCACCTCTGCGTAGGTGGTAAGCAAAGAAAAACTCCTGTATAACTAAAGTATATGAAGTTTTTAACATTGATTGATAAAAGATGGTGGTGGTTCGTGCCAATCATCGCTCTTGTGGCATATGGAATCATTATGGTGCTGGGCCATGCGCAGCCTATTTGGTTTGATGAAGGCTACTCAATCTTACTTGCTAAAAGCAGTTTTGCAGATTTGTGGTCGCTGACTGCGGTCGATGCACACCCGCCGCTTTTCTATGTTCTTCTAAAAGTATGGGGGTCTGTTTTTGGCTTTAGCGAGTTTGCACTGCGCAGCTTTAGTGCGGTGACTATGGCCTCGGCGATTGCGCTCGCGGCATCGTTGGTTCGTCGGCTTTTTTCAACCAAGGTTGCTCTTATTGCGACACCTTTTCTTCTATTTGCACCATTTCTTTTGCGCTACGGATATGAGGTCCGCATGTATGCGTTGGCGACGCTTATTGCCGTAGGGGCAACGTATGCACTTATCAATGCAACGGTTACAAAATCAAAAGTGTGGTGGGGGGTATACGCGCTTCTGGTTGCTGCGGGCATGTATACTTTGTATCTTACGGTTGCCGTGTGGATTGCGCATGTCGTATGGCTTTTTACTATTTCACTAAAGTCAAAAGAGCGACCCTTTTGGAAGTGGCAGTGGTGGTATGCGTTTGCGGGGGCGGTACTTCTGTTTGCTGCGTATATCCCAACCTTCTTGCATCAGCTTTTCAACTCAGCGCTTCCTGGCATGGGGAGCCCGGTAACGGCAACAAAGTTAGTTGATATTGCGAGCTCGCTCTTGCTCTATACGAGCGAATGGGCGCTTGGCGGTTGGCTTTCAATCCTCCTGGTTGCGGTTGTCGCTACGCTTGTTTGGTTGGCAATTTGTGTGCATAAGACGCTTTCGAGGGGTGAGAAGCGAGGCTATAGCCTACTGATTGTTCTTGCGACAGTTCCACTTCTTTTCTTTGCACTTACCTCGTTGCCACCGCGCGATCCAATTTTCATTATTCGATATATGGCTCATGTTTCAGTGTTTGTATATCTTCTTGTAGGCGTCACCCTTGCCTTGGCGTGGGTGTCACGAGTAAAGGTACGTTCTGCTATGGGCAATAAAAGTACGCTAGCCTTAGTAGTTCTTCTTGTTCTCGGCAGTTTTGTATATGGGGTTGTGCAATTGTCGAGAGCGGGCAATTTTAATATTGAACGGATGCAGCGGCCGATGACCCACGATGTCCGGAGTGTGGTAGTGTGTGACCTCGATACAACAGTTATTGCACGCGACCCCTATACGTACATCGATAGCGCCTTTTATTTCGAAGATTGTGACTTGCGGTTCTATGCAAAAGAAGCGCCTGCCTATGCCGGAGGCTATGCAATGCTCCATAGTTCCACCCGCCGGATCAGTTCGCCGGAAGCTGTAGCCGCCAAGAGGCTCGTGGTCCTTTCTTGGACCGATGGGGACCAAGGTTTTACACCAACGAGTGACTACTTACTTACGCAAACATACAGTTTTGATAAGCAGCAAGTACTTATCTATACGCTTATCGCGGAATAATCTTAAACAAGAACCGCTTTCGGACAGCAAGCAAAATAAGCCCAATAATCAGTACTGAACCGATGGCATTGAGTAAGACATTGTTTGCGAATCGCGGCGGCATAATAAGGTGCGCAAAAAAAAGGATAATTGCGTGCATAATATACACATAAAGCGAGTTTGAGCCGAAGGGCAGCAGTATCCAGCCAAAGGCTTTCACAATGTGGCGTTCGTAACGCATAAAGACCCAATAACCAAGAATAAACCAGGAGGCAAACACCAGGATTCGCATGGGTGTAAGGGCTTCTTTATTAAAGATACTTAATAGGGAGGTAATGATTGGTGAAGTGATAGTTTGTGCAAGGTGGCTTGCATTGATGGCCACAAGGAAGATATTCGCTAGTAGCGTCACCCCCCCTATAATGAGCAGCGGAGTGAGTATACGTTGGCGGGTCTTTGAAGCAAGCGCTCGCCACTTGCTTGCAAGGGTGTCCCAATAAAAACCAATAATGAAACCAGCAAAGAAAATAAGCTGCCACGAGAGTATCATGAGAATTTCTGCTGAATGGGCGGTATGCTCAAAAGCGTACGGGTAAAGTGCCCAAAGCCCAATGCTCAGGGCAAGGACAATATACCATTTTCCTCTGCGAAGCAGCCAAAGCGCAAACGGAGACATAATCATGAAAATGGCGTAAAGTCGCAAGAAGTCAGCCCAGCCATAGATATATTGGAAACTCAGTGCGCCGACGAGCACTTCGCTAAAAGGTTGATCAAGTGGGCGGATGCCGGGTTTAAGGCCAGGGTTATCGAGAAATAGCCAGCCAATAAACGTAAAGGCTAGCATAAGAACGATACTAATAACGTATAAGCGAGCGCCACGGGCAAACAAAAGAAGGGCGGCTTTACGGAATGGTTGCTCAATAAGTTTACGGCCCCTAATGATGCCGAGCACAATTCCTGAAATCAAAAAGAACCCCTCTGCCGCTGAGACAACTAGCGAACCTCGAAAGGCAATCCAGTCGAGGCCGTTGGGGTACCACTGGAGATGATTTAAAATAATTGATACCAAAAAAAAGCCGCGCATAAGGTCGAGTGTGAGAATTCGCTTCGAAGACTCTTTAGGTGTTACGTCTTGTTTTTTCGGCATCTTATTTATTGTATACTAAGAGTTATGAAACCCGTACCCTACACTGCGCCGCTTTTTAGTCTTCCTGGCTCCGATGGTAAGCGCTATTCCCTGACTGATTTTCGCGGAAAGTGGGTGGTGCTTTATTTTTATCCGGCTGACGATACGCCAGGATGTACGGTCGAGGCGTGTAGCCTTCGCGATGCTCGGGACACCCTTGCTGAAATGGGCGCAGAGGTTATTGGCGTGAGTCGTGATGAAGCCAGTAGCCATGAAATGTTTAAGCAAAAATATTCACTTAATTTTTTGCTTCTCACTGACAAAGACAAAAAGGCCATGGAACTATATGGGGCTTGGGGTAAAAAAATGTTTGGTACCGAAGGGGTGCTTCGTAAGACTTTTATTATTAACCCAGAGGGCGTTGTAGTAAAGGCATATGGCCGGGTGACGCCACTTGGGCACGGCGAAAAAGTTGTTGAGGATTTACAGCAGCTACAAAACGGATGAAATACGTTGTTGCGGTAAGTGGTGGGGTTGATTCGGTTGTTCTGCTTGATATGCTGAGCAAAGCAACACAATGCCCCCTAGTAGTGGCGCATTTTGACCATGGTATTCGCGAGGATTCGGCCGAGGATGCTCGCTTTGTTGAGCAACTCGCAGCTCGTTACGGGCATTATTTTGTAAGCGAGCGAGCCGAGCTTGGAAGGGGGGCGAGCGAGGCGGTTGCTCGTACGCACCGGTATGCCTTTCTGCGGCGTATTGCGGCCGAGCATAGTGCCCCGGTTGTTACGGCTCACCATCTTGATGATTTGGTCGAGACAGTCGCTATAAATACCCAGCGGGGTACTGGCTGGCGTGGTGTGGCGGTTTTTGGTGCACCGGTAGTGCGGCCGCTTGTCGATACACCAAAGGCTGCACTGAAAGCCTATGCTCGGGCGAATGGGCTTGTGTGGCGTGAAGACAGTACGAATACGAGCGATGACTACATGCGTAACCGAATTCGTAAGCGCGCGGCGCAGCTTCCCTATGATGTAAAGCGGCAGATAAGAGCACTTCATGCCGAACAAACCCGGTTACGCCATGAGATCGAGCATGAGGTGCGCCAGCTTGTGGGGGAGGGCCCTGAATATAGTCGCCACCTATTCATACAGGTTACCGAAAGTGTTGCGCTTGAATGCCTTCGCCAAGTTACAGGGGCAAAGTTAACGCGGCCTCAATGCCTTCGCGCACTTCATGCTGTTAAAACAGCTGCACCCGGGGCTCGCTATCAGGCGGGTGGTGGGGTTATGATTCAATTCAGTACTCGCCATTTTACGGTAGAACTGGTAAAATTATAGAGATACACCCAATTTCTTAGATTGCCGAAAGGATACATAGTTTTACATGGCAGCAACTTCACCTTCACCAAAGAAAAAACCAAGCACTCTTTTGCGAATTACTCTGTTCTGGGCAATCCTTATTTTTGGTGCCATTGGTATTTATGCGCTGACGAACCCCCACGAAAGCCTAAAAGAAGTCGCCGTTTCGGATGTTATTAAGCGAGCAAATGCGGGTGAGATTTCGAAAATTGTTGTTGAAGGGAATAGCCTGACGGTAACCCCGAAGGGGAGCGATAAACCGACAGAGCGCTCAGTAAAAGATGGCGCTGCAAGCCTGCAAGACCAGGGGCTTAAAACCGATGCTGCGGTTGAAGTTACTGTAAAAACTCCTTCGGCTACGGGTGATGTACTATGGAACTTAGCAATTATTGTTATTCCCGTTATTCTTATTGCGGCCTTCTTCATGTTTATGATGCGCCAAGCACAGGGGCAAAATAACCAGGCAATGGGCTTTGGCAAATCGAAGGCTAAGCTGTACGGTGAAGACAAGCAAAAGGTGCTCTTTAGCGATATTGCCGGTAACGATGCTGCCAAACAAGATCTTGAGGAGGTGGTAGATTTCTTAAAACATCCTAAAAAATACGAAACGCTTGGTGCTAAGATTCCAAAAGGCGTCCTGCTTGTAGGGAATCCGGGTACGGGTAAAACAATGCTGGCGCGTGCTGTTGCAGGTGAGGCGAATGTCCCCTTCTTTAGTATTAGCGGTTCAGAGTTTGTGGAAATGTTCGTCGGTGTTGGTGCCTCGCGGGTACGAGACCTTTTCGCAAAAGCCAAGAAGAATGCTCCGGCAATTATCTTTATTGATGAAATTGACGCCGTTGGCCGCAAGCGCGGGAGCGGCATGGGTGGTGGGCACGATGAACGCGAACAAACACTGAACCAAATTCTTGTTGAAATGGACGGGTTTGAGACGGGTACAAATGTTATTGTGCTCGCTGCAACGAACCGCGCCGACGTGCTTGACCCGGCACTGCTTCGCCCTGGTCGTTTTGACCGCCGGACAAACATTATGCTACCAGAGCGTCGGGACCGCGAGGCGATTCTTAAAGTTCATTTTAAGAATAAACCAATTGACGATACGGTGAATATTGATGCACTTGCTGCAAAAACGGCCGGTTCTTCTGGTGCTGATCTGGCGAATATTGCCAATGAAGCAGCAATTATTGCTGCACGCCGTGATAGCAAGAAAATTTCTAACGCCGATGTTGTTGAAGCTTTTGAAAAAGTAGCGATTGGCCCCGAACGCAAAACAAAGGTAATGAGCGAAGACGAGAAGAAGATGACTGCTTACCACGAGGCTGGCCATGCAATCGTGGGGCATGTACTTCCCGATAGCGACCCGGTGCACAAGGTAACAATTATTCCGCGTGGCGGTACGGGCGGTGTTACGTGGTTCCTTCCGCCTGAAGATCGTAGCTACACGAGCGTTATTGAATTTAAAGATATTCTTGCCCGCGCTATGGGTGGCCGTGTCGCAGAAAAAGTAATATACGGTGCTGACCGTGTAACAACTGGCGCTGGCTCTGACCTTCGCAAGGCAACCGAGATTGCTCGCGATATGATTATCGAACAGGGTATGGGGACAAAGCTCCGCGACCAGGTCTTCCACGAAGATAACGGCGGTATGGTCTTTGACAAAATCACTCACGACCGCCCCTACAGCGATGATACAGCTCGCGAAATTGATGCCGAAGTCGCCGTACTTGTAAAAGAAGCGAGCAAGCGTGCTGAACTGGTGATTAAGGCTAATATGAAAAGCCTCGAGAAACTGGCTCAAGCGTTGCTTGAAGAAGAAACAATTGAAGAAGACCGCGTTGCCGAGTTACTTAAGGACGCGAAATTGCCAAAGGAGGCCGCGCTGTACTAGTACGTGTGCGGGGTGTTACTCAACATGGTTAGCTTGCACACCACGCTTTCAAGAGCAAATAAAAAAGTGCCGCTAAAAATAGCGGCTACTTTGCTTGCAGGTGCTTCTTTAATTGCAAGCCTTCTTGGCCTTTTTAGGGACCGTTTACTTAACGGAATGTATTACGATACTTACAAAATGGGCATCGATGCCTATACAGTAGCGTTTACCATTCCCGATTTCATGTTTTTCATTCTGGTTTCGGGTGCACTGAGCGTCACGTTTATTCCGGTATTTAATCAGCGGCTGGCAAAAGGGAACAAAAAATCCGCCTGGGAACTTTCAACCAGCCTCCTTAACTTACTTGCACTGGTAACGTTGGCGACGAGTATTTTAATTCTTATTTTTGCCGAGCCACTTGTTAAATATGTTGTGGGGCCAGGGCTCCCTGAGTCTGGCCAGGCGCTGGCAGTAAGCATGATGCGGGTCATTGCTATTAACCCGTTCTTGTTTGCCATTGCAACGGTATTTGCAAGTATGCAGCAGGCGGTGGGGCGCTTTGCTTTCTTCGCGCTTGCGCCAGTGCTCTATAACATTGGTATTATTAGTGGTGCACTTTTTCTTACTAATGGTATTAATATTTTTGGTTGGCAGGTCTTTGACGGCGGTATTATGGGCGTGGCTCTTGGCGTGGCCCTCGGTTCGGTCCTTCAGCTTCTTGTAAGCAGTATTGGGCTTTTTGGTATGGGCTTCGACTACCGTTTTAAAATTTACTGGAAGAATCGCGGGCTTCATCAGGTACTTCGGCTGCTTCCTCCTCGCTCGCTCGATCAGGGGATTGATTACGTCAATAGTATTGTGGAAACGAACCTTGCCTCCCGTATGGCAGAGGGGAGCGTACGTGCGTACCAGCAAGCGAATGCTCTTTCGTTTGTCCCTATTAATTTGATTGGAGTAGCAATTAGCACGGCGGCATTTCCTAAAATGACCGAGCGCATGGGGCAGGGGCGGCCAGATTTATTTAAGAAGGAGCTCCAAGCAGTGCTGCGCGTTATTATTTGGCTGGCACTGCCAGTAACAGTGGTTGCCTTTTTTGGACGCGGTTACCTTGTGAGCTTTATTAGTAACGGGGGCGATGCCTATATGGCAAGCATTTTGGGTATCTTGGCAGCAACAATTTTGTTTCGCTCCATTTACTTTATTTCGGCGCGTAGTTTTTATGCCCAGCAAGATACCAAGACGCCACTTTATATTTCACTTTTTACGATTGGACTTAATATTATACTTGCGATTTGGTTCACGCTCGGGCTTGATATGGGTGTGTACGGGTTGGCTTGGGCGGCGGTCATCACTTCAATTTTAGAAGTTATTATTTTGTTTAGGGTTATGTCGCGGCGCATTAAGGGGCTTTTTGATAAGCCATTTGTCAATGCTCTAGGGCGGATGGTAGCAGCAACGGGCTTGACGGCAATTGTGACTTACATTTCGTTTGCAGCGCTTCCGCTTAGCGCGGCCGATCAGAGCTTCTTTTCTGCCTTCCCTAAGTTTCTGCTTATCGTTGGCATTAGTGTGATTTTCTATATACTAATATGTCGAGTGTTCAAACTTTCTGAAGTGAACCCGATTCTTTTAAGAATGAAGAACGTATTATTTAAACAGGCAGGCAAAGATAGATGACCCAAGACCATATCCGAAATTTCTGTATTATTGCTCATATTGACCATGGCAAATCAACGCTTGCCGATCGTATGCTTGAGCTAACGGGCACCGTACAAAAACGTGATATGAAATCCCAACTTCTTGATAGCATGGAGCTTGAGCGTGAAAAGGGCATTACCATTAAACTTACCCCTGCGCGAATGAAGTACAAGGGCTACGAACTCAACCTTATCGATACCCCTGGCCACGTTGATTTTAGCTACGAAGTATCGCGCAGTCTTCAAGCCTGCGAAGGGGCGATTCTTGTGATTGATGCCTCACAGGGTATTCAAGCACAAACATTGGCTAATGTTTACCTTGCTATGGCCGAGGATCTAAAAATTATTCCTGTGCTTAATAAAATTGACCTTCCGGCCGCTGATGTGCCAAGGGTCAGCGCGGAGGTAATGAACCTGTTGGGCTGTAGTGAAGACGACATTATTAAAATTAGCGCAAAAACAGGTGAGGGTGTTCCCCAAGTGCTTGATGCAATCGTTGCACACATTGCGCCGCCAATGGGTGATATTGCCGGTGCGACACGGGCATTAATTTTTGACAGTTACTACGATGATTATAGGGGCGTTGTACTTTATGTACGTGTGTTTGACGGCGAGCTTAAAAAAAGTGATGCGATGAGCATGATAGCAACGGGCGCCCAAGGGCTCGCGCTGGAAGTTGGATCTTTAAGTCCCGGAATGACCCCAAGCAGCAGCTTAAAAGCGGGTGAAGTCGGGTATATTGTTACCAACCTTCGCACAACTCGTGAAGCCCGCGTGGGCGATACGGTTACTGTAAAACGAAATCCTGCAACCGAACCGCTGCCTGGCTATAAACTGGTAAAACCATTTGTGTATGCCGGGTTCTTTCCGGTGAGTAACGATGACTACCAAGACCTAAAAGATGCAGTCGAGAAGTTGAGCATGAGTGACTCTGCCCTACAATTCGAGCCAGAAAATTCACCAGTACTTGGGTTTGGCGTGCGCATCGGCTTTCTGGGCCTGCTTCACCTTGATATTGTTCGCGAGCGCCTTGAGCGTGAATACGACCTTGATCTTGTCGTAACAAATCCTTCCACCGATTACCACGTGTTAATGAATTCTGGCGAAGAGCTCGATATTAAGAGCGCAAGCAATCTTCCCGAAGTAACAAAAATTTCAGAAATTCGTGAGCCATGGATTAAGGGCGAGATTGTTGTCCCGTCGCAATTTATTGGTGCAGTGATTCAGCTTATTGTTACGAAACGGGGTCGCCAGTCGAACCTTAGCTATATTGATGAACGTGCGTTGGTTAGCTTTGAGGCGCCACTCGCCAACCTTCTGACTGATTTCTATGACCAGCTTAAGTCGGTGACAAGTGGCTACGGTTCGTTTAACTACGAGCTTGATACGTACCGCACCGAAGATCTTGTGCGTATCGACTTTTATGTAGCAGGTGAAATGATTGATGCACTCAGTATTATGGCCCATCGTTCTGAAGCACAAAGCCTTGGCCGCGAAATGGTAAAAAAGTTAAAAGAAGTCATTCCACGGCAGAACTTCCAGGTTGCCTTGCAGGCTGCGATTGGCGGAAAATTTATTGCTCGTGAAGATTTGAGTGCCTACCGCAAAGATGTAACGACTGGCTTGTATGGTGGGGACGTGTCGCGTAAAAAGAAAGTACTTGCCAAGCAAGCCAAAGGAAAAAAACGTATGAAACGTTTTGGAAAAGTTGATATTCCTTCCGAAGCGTTTATGGTCATGCTGAAGCGAGACTAAGGTATCGAGGAGCGCCACTTCAGACGAGCCCCTTACGATTGATAGAGTATGTTAGAATAAAGTATGGATTTAGAAGAACGCATCGCTCAATATCACCCACCAAAAAGTGCCAAAGAAGTTATTAAGCACACAAATATTGCTCTTCTTGTAGGAATATCGGGTGCCGGCAAAGATACGATTAAGCACGAACTTTTAAAAAAGCCAGGATTTGGTGAGATTATTTCACACACCACTCGCACACCGCGCGAAAATGGCGGTATTCTGGAAAAAGATGGTGTAGATTACCACTTTATTGATGAATTTCGCGCTGAAGAGATGGTGAGAAATGGTGAATTTTTTGAGGCTAAGTTTGTTCACGGTACCGTCTACGGCACGTCAATTGTAGAAGTAGAAAACGCAGGTCGTGCAGGTACGGCAATTGCTGACGTTGATGTCCAAGGGGTGGGTGAGTATAAAGCTGTTTCTGATAAAGTTGTGGCAATTTTCATAATCCCTCCGAGCTACGATGAGTGGTTACGTCGCCTAAAGGCACGCTACGCAACAAACGAAGAATTTATTCGCGAGTGGCCACGGCGCCGTGAAAGTGCCATTAAAGAGCTGCAAAAAGCCCTCGAAGTACCCTACTACCACTGCATTATTAACGACGATTTACAGCGAGCGGTTGACGTTGCGGTGGATGTTGCCAAGCGCCCTGATATGTTTACCCGTAAGGACGATGAGGCTCGAATTGCTGCACGGAACCTGTTGCAGGAAATTCGGATGCAAGCATAAAGCTTGTGCTATACTGGCATTATTATGAAGCTTCGCTCTGCCTTCACTATCGTCGAACTCCTCGTTGTCATCGTTGTTATTGCCATCCTTGCCACTATTACCATCGTCTCCTACAACGGCATTACCAAGCAGGCCACCGAAACAGCAATGAAAGCTGACCTATCGGCTGCTGCGAAGGTGCTTGAACTTGATGCCATTAAAAACGGCAGCTACCCAGACAGTGCCGCTTCTGCCGATGAGGGCAAAGGGCTAAGGGGGACCGTAGGGAACGCTTTCTCATACCGCAGGACAGCGAAGGGGTACTGTGTAACGGTAGCGAACGCATCAACAGACAAGCATCTTCAGCTAAGGAGCGATAGTGGCCAGATAAGCGAAGGGTTCTGCACGCCACCCACTGTGTCCATTCAGAAGAGCAGCGGTCGCACGGTAACCTTGGCTGCTACTAAGGGGTACTATGACATATCGAGCATCGAGTACCGAATTGGGTCTGGCCCGTGGACAACGTATACCAACGAGTTCACAGTGCCCGGTACAGATGCCGCATCCATAGCTGCCCGTGCGTTCGACACAGTAGGTGACTCAAGTACCATTGCCGAAGCATCAATCCCAGCTGCTTCACAGTTTGGGGCGGGGTGGAGTCTTGAGGTCTTATCGTCGGCACAGAGTTACATGGTTGGCCAAACTATAACCGGAAGGGGGGCTAGACTCTTGGATGAGGCCGGCAATGCAGTATTGAATCGCAATGTTACGCTCTCACTTAACGGGGCTACTTTTAGCAATGGGTCAACCTCTATGGCCGCGACAACGAATGCCTCAGGGATCGCTATTGCGGACACCATCGTACCAACAGGGCCTGGCGAGGTGAATCTGATTGCCACGTTTGAGGGACGTTCTGTTGTAGGACCCACTATTATGATTCTTGCGCCATCGGCAGAGCTTAGTGCTGCGGTCGCCGTTGAGCCAACTCTGGTAGGAGGAAAAGTGTCAATCATTACGACTGCAACAAATACGAGCGCCGTGCCCGTGACGCTGCGTATCGTGACCAGATTCGGCAGCAGGACCTTTACTGGAGTTGAGCCAGGGCAGACCGTTACAGCCACGATAAAGACGACGATATCAGCGATACCCAGTGGAGAGGTGGAGGTAAGGCTAACGTCAGAGCTGCTAGGTCCGCTAGCTCTGAACGTCTTGACTGTCGCCTATCCAGCCGCTCCTTAGAAAGTGAACTTATAGAGTGACTAAGGGCGGCCAAGAGTATATGGGCTTATTCCACGAACTATAGCTAGCACTCATTGACACCGAGTGCCAATCTAAGCTAAAATAAGAGTATGACAGAGCGACAACGCCTCATCCTCGCGGCAATTATCGAGCAACATGCTGAAATTGCCGCCCCTGTTGGCAGTATTATGCTGGCCAAGCTTTTTGGTGTTTCGAGTGCAACGATTCGCAGTGAAATGGTAAAGCTTGAAGAAATGGGCTTCATTGAACAGCCGCACACTAGTGCTGGCCGCATTCCAACTGATGCCGGGTATCGTTTTTATGTCAATAGCCTTAACGAGGCGCACGTCGACCAGCCACAGCAGCTTCCCGACCGCAGTACGCGGGCAATTGAATCACGCATCTCAACTCACGGGGACCGCGCCGACCGCGCCATTCGGAGTGCCGTCGATAGTCTTGTCGAGCTTACCCAAAACCTTGGTATTGCAACGATTGGTGACGAACTATACTTAAGCGGCATTGGGAATCTTTTTTCGCAACCAGAATTTATGCAAGGTGAGCACGCTCAGCAAGTTGCTCGCCTGCTGGATAATCTTGAGCCATGGCTGCGTGAGGCTCGGCCAAACGAGCCGCTTAATGTGTATATTGGGTCAGAAAACCCGATTGGCAAGTCAAGCGGGGCAACATTAATTATTAGCAAATTCCGTTCGCCGTACAGCAATAATAGTTATATTGGGGTACTTGGCCCTACACGCCAAAGCTACGCTAAAGTTATGCGGCTGGTTCGGCAGACGGGTGCAATGTTAGAGGAGATTTTATAGCATGGCAGAATGGATTGGGCACTTTATAGCAAAACAAGAAACGAAAGGGCGGCACAATGCCAAATAAAACACCACAACCCAAACCGGATAACCAAAAAGCACACGATGAACTCCAGCAGAAAGTAAGTGAACTGACGCTTGACTTGCAGCGGACTCGTGCTGATTTCGAGAATTATCGCAAGCGAGTTGATATAGAAAAAAGCTCGGCCCGCGAAATGGCGCGCTCAAGCACCATTCTTAAACTCCTTCCGGTTATTGATACTATTGAGCGCGCTATTGCCTATATGCCCGAAGACCTGAAGGGGAACCAATGGGCACAAGGTATTGCCGGGCTTGTAAAGAACCTTGAAAAGTCACTTGAAAGTTTAAATTTAACTCGCATTGATGCCAAGCCGGGCACTGCCTTCAACCCTGAACTTCACGAAGCTATTCAGTTTGATGAAGCGGCGAGTGGTGATAACGAAGTCGTCGCCGAGGAATTGCAGTCGGGCTACCTGCTTGATGGAGCGGTGATTCGCCACGCTATGGTAAAAGTAACGCGCCAATAGTGGCGGTATTTACAGAGCACAAACCGATACGGTCTACCCGTATGTGTGCGTCGTTTAACATGGTACAATAAGCCTATATAGATAAGGGTGGGGACGTGTTAGACGAAAAAAAGAATGCCGTTAAGCGGTTGGTTGATGATTATTTTAACGGTGACGTTATGGAGGCGGCTCGAGAGATTCGCCAATATCTTGTGGGCGTGGGGAGCGCATCGAACAATACGCGGGGTAAGAAACCCGCCATACAAGGCCCAGTACTTCTTTCGGTGAATAACCTCACAAAGGTATATAAACGTGGCCGCCAAAAAATCTCCGTGCTCCAGGGTGTGACCCTTGATATTCACGAAGGTGAGATTGTTGCTATAACTGGCGCAAGTGGGAGCGGAAAGAGTACGTTGTTGCAACTTATGGGTGGCCTTGATAAGCCAACTTCAGGTGAGGTGCTTTTTGACGGAGTGAATCTTGCGAAGCTTTCAGACGGTAAGTTATCGACGTTCCGTCGTCAAACGATAGGGTTTGTGTTTCAATTCTTTTACCTTCAGCCTTTCTTACGGCTTGAGCGTAACCTTGAAGTTCCCGGAATGTTCGCCCGGCAAAAACGCCGAACGCGCCGAGATCGAGCTGGCAGCTTGGCGGCTCAGGTGGGGCTTGACGATCGTTTAAAGCATTACCCCCGTGAACTTTCGGGTGGGCAAATGCAGCGCGCCGCAATTGCCAGAGCCTTGTTTAATCAGCCGAAAATTATTCTGGCCGATGAGCCAACCGGCAATTTAGACAGTACCAACGGTGCGGCTATTATTGAACTTTTTGAAATGATTCGCAACGAATTAGGTACAACTATTGTGATTGTGACGCATGACCCAATAATCGCTCGCCGGGCCGACCGTGAAATTCGCATCAAAGACGGAGCACTGATATGATCCGCCTCACCGACGCAGTCGTGCTTGCTTACACAAAACTTCGTACCCACCGTATTCGAACCGGTATTACAGTGGGGATTGCCGGTATTCTGTTTGGCATTATTCTTGCGGCAGTGTTTATTGTGCAGGGTGTAGCTCAGAGCGTTGAGCGGTTTGGTGAAGAAGGGCTTGGTAAGCGCGCACTGGTGGCAGTCACTCAGTCGTCCCGTAGCTTTGAGGTGTACGAGCACCTTGAGGACGAGAAGTTTATTGCCGAGGTTGAGGCCGCTCACAAGGAAGTTGTTGATAAGAAGACGGCCGTTGCTAAAAAATACGCTATGCCCTACGACCCAAGTGTGGAAGACCCTTCGCCAATAGAAGTTGACCGGCAAACTAAGCAAAAGAAGATTGATTCGCGAAATATGTATCATGAGTCGGTCCAGAAGGTCGCGCTTGCTCGTACTAAAAAAGATTATAAGCCCTTCGATATTGACGCATATCTTGCAAAATACGCTTCGGCTAAGAAGCTGGGTGGTCTTTCGTCTATTTTACCTACAGAGGGTGATTCATTTGTATTTATGAAAGACGGCAAGGAGCCGGCGCTGCTCGGGTTTCGGGAGCTTCAGCTGTCTCGTTTAGGAACCGGTCAGGATGACGACATCCGCCTCATGGTGCTCGACCAATCGGTGGCTGATCCATTTATTAATAAATCGGTGCAGTACGACGCACAAAAAGGCGAGATTCCTGTTATTTTGCCGCTCGATAAAGCCGAGAAGGCACTTGGCCTTAAAAAACTTGGCGCTACAGCAACAACCCAGCAGCGATACGACCGGCTTGCCGAGGTCCGTAGCCGTATTGGTGAAGTTACTGCATCATTTTGCTACAGAAACGCGGCATCGCAGCAGCAACTCGGCACCGCAATTGCTCAGCGTAAAGAAATAAAAGACAACGCCGATAAAGCTGGGTATATAGCGCCAAAACTGCAATACGCCGTTCCGTCAGATGCTTCGTGTGGTGCGGTCAGTACAAGCAAGGATACGCGAACGGCCGCTGAAAAAAAGACTGATGAGTCGCGGATAGCTTACGAAAAAGAGCTAGGTATTTATATCGGCGAGCCAAAGCAGCATAAAGTGACGGTGCGAGCAATTGGCGTTTCGGGGTCGTCGCCAGATACTATGGGCATGCCAACGGATGTTGCAGGTATGGTCTATTCCCTTTTAAGTTCACAGATTGGGTATGGCCAGTGGGTGATTCCATCGGAGTTCTTGAAAGAGATTCCTGCAGAGTATCGCCCAGAAGAGTTATTTGGCGTTTATGGGGACGGGACGATTGAGTCAACGCCATTCTTCACTTCTGCAACACATCTTGTTGAATTTGGAAACCTTGAAGATGCCCGCGCGGTTATTAAAGCAAACGGTACGTACGGAGACCTAGGCGATGTATTTGCCTACCCATTTGGCAGTAGTATTTTAGTTGTTGAAGAACTGAAGGATATGTTTGCCAAGGCCATGCTTTGGGCGCTGGCGATTGTTGGCGGTGTGGCGATTATTATTTTAGGGAGTGTGATTGGTCGAACGGTTTCTGAAGGGCGGCGTGAAAGTGCTGTATTTCGGGCAATCGGTGCTCGCCGAAGCGACATCGGGAGTATTTATGGTATGTATTCGCTGCTCCTTTCGCTGCGCGTGGCACTCTTCGCCGTTGTGCTGGGCGCGGTGCTTGCGCTGGCTCTTGAGGTGCTCTTATCTAATACCGCTACTATCGCAGCCCGTTTTGCCTATGCTGCAGTCGAAACGGATAAAACCTTCCACTTCTTCGGTATCGGTTCATGGTATATCCCACTCATTCTCGGCGCAATTATTGTCTTTGGCATGATTGCCTCAATTATTCCCGTTATTCGTAGTGCTCGACGCAACCCAATTAACGACATGCGTGATGATACATAAACACTATGGTACGATAGGTATATATGAGTGGGATTCTTGAAACATTAGCGCATGCACCAACGTTTAATGGGGACATTACTTCTGATGAAGCTGCGCGCCGAACAGCAAGCCGCGATGCGAGTATTTTTGAAGTGATGCCTTCGGCCATCATTCGCCCGCGCACGGTAAGTGATGTTCAGCAGGCAGTGCAGTATGTTACAAAGCTCAAACGCCAAGGCCATGATATATCATTAACGCCACGCGCAGGTGGCACTTGTATGTCTGGTGGCCCTTTAACGCAAAGTATCGTGCTTGATGTTTCAAGCCACCTTAACGCAATTGGAGCCGTTGAATCACTCGGCCAAACAGTACGCGTACAGGGCGGCGCGATGCATCTTGATGTTGAGCGTATCGCTGCTGAAAAAGGGCTCTTTTTTGCGCCGTACACTTCATCGCGTGATATTTGTAGTATTGGCGGTATGATTGGCAACAACGCAAGCGGGGAAAAGTCGATAAAGTTTGGCGCAACCAGCGAAAACGTCGATCGCATAAAAGTAGTGCTTGCCGACGGGAACGAATATGAATTTGGGCCGCTCAACCGTATTGAGCTTGAGAAGAAAAAGCAGCAGCCTACCTTTGAAGGTGAGGTATATCGCCGTATCGACGATTTACTGACGCACAACCGTCGGCTTATTGCAGAGCGTCGCCCGCGCACCAAAAAGAACGCGGCCGGCTATGCTTTGTGGGACTTATGGCAAGACCGCGATACGATGTTTAATTTAGCACGTTTGTTCATTGGGGCTCAGGGGACACTCGGTGTTGTTACCGAGGCTGAGCTTACATTAACACCGCTCCCTCGCTACGCACGTATGATTGTAACGCCCATTCATGACCCCAAGCAGCTTCCTGAAGTGGTGAAAACGGCGTTATTCTATGAACCAGTTACCTGTGAGACCTTTGACCACCATACCTATAATTTGGCAAAACAGTACCACCCCGAGGACGCCGCAAGGGCGCATATTGCAGATGGTAAGCATATGGTGGTACTTTCGGTATTTGATGGTAACCACCAGGACAGAGTGGACACGACTGCAGGTCGCGCAAAAGAGAAGCTCGAATCGCTGGGGTATGAAACGTTCTGGATTGACGATCAGGCAACGGTAGAGAGCTTCTTAACGATTCGCCGCAAGAGCTTTAAGATGTTGCTTGAGCACCCGGCATCCGGTACCCGAGCCCAAGCCTTTTTAGAAGACACCATCGTACCGCTTGAACACTACGGTGATTTTTTGCTCCAACTTGAAGCAATCTTAAGCGAATACCAACTAATATATACATATGCTGGGCACATTGGCGATGGGAGTATTCGGCTTATCCCGCTTATTGACATGGAAGCCCCCGGCGCAGCCGAGCTGGTTATGGAGCTTGAAACAAAAGTAAATAACCTTGTACTACAATTTGGCGGTTCAATTAGTGTTGACCACAACGATGGGATTATTCGCACCCCCTACCTCGAGAAGCAGTTTGGCCCAGAAATGGTGCAGCTCTTTCGCGAGGTAAAGCAGATTTTTGACCCGCTAGGAATCTTTAACCCAGGGAAAAAGGTTGGCGGCACTTTTGACTATGCGCTTGAGCATATTATTCGGGAAAACGGCGCTTAACAAAGAGAGAAATAAAAAATGGATTAGCACTCTTGACACACGAGTGCTAATTTTCTATACTAAAAATATTGGCAATCTACACACGAGAGTGCTAATATATGAATATATAACGAATGTTTAATCTAACTGAAATAGGAGAATAATATATGGGAAAAATTATTGGTATCGACCTTGGTACAACCAACAGCGCTATGGCCTACATGGTGGCTGGTAAGCCTGAAGTTATCGCAAACGCCGAAGGTAACCGCACCACGCCAAGCGTTGTAGCAATTAATAAATCAGGCGAACGCCTTGTGGGCCAAGTTGCTCAGCGTCAGCGTGTAACAAACGCAAAAAACACTATTTATGGTGTAAAGCGGCTCATTGGCCGTAAGTTTACCGACAAAGAAGTTCAAAAAGACCACGACATTATGCCGTACGAGATTGTGAAAAAGGGCAATGGCGTTGCGGTAAAAATGGGCGACAAAGACTATACCCCTGAAGAAGTTTCAGCAATGATTCTTTCAAAGCTCAAGGCAGACGCCGAGGCGTTTCTTGGTGAAAAAGTCACCGAAGCGGTTATTACCGTTCCTGCGTACTTCGATGATTCTCAGCGTCAGGCTACTAAGGACGCTGGTAAGATTGCTGGCCTGGAAGTAAAGCGTATTATTAACGAGCCAACTGCGGCGGCACTTGCTTACGGCCTTGAAAGTAAGAAAGATGAAAAGATTGCCGTCTTTGACCTTGGTGGTGGTACGTTCGACGTTTCTATCCTTGAACTCGGTGACGGTGTCTTTGAAGTAAAGTCGACCAACGGCGACACACACCTTGGTGGTGAAGACTTCGACAACCGTATCGTGAACCACTTCCTTGAAGAATTTAAAAAGGAAAGCGGCATTGACCTTAAGGGCGACAATGCAGCAATGCAACGTCTCAAGGACGAAGCGGAAAAGGCAAAGAAAGAACTTTCTTCAACAACTGAGTACGAAGTGAACCTTCCGTTCATTACTGCCGACGCCGATGGTCCAAAACACTTCGAAACAAAGCTTACTCGTGCAAAGCTTGAAGAGCTTGTGAAGGACCTTATTGACCGCCTGGCTGAACCGGTTGAAAAAGCGCTTAAAGATGCTAGCCTTAAAGCAAACGAAATCAACGAAGTTGTGCTTGTAGGTGGTATGACCCGTATGCCTGCGGTGGTCGAAAAAGTGAAATCAATCTTCGGTAAAGACCCGCTGAAGGGCGTGAACCCAGATGAAGTTGTGGCAATTGGTGCTGCAGTTCAGGGTGGTGTGCTTGCCGGTGATGTAAAGGACGTGCTGCTTCTTGATGTTACTCCGCTCAGCCTTGGTATTGAGACTATGGGTGGTGTATCAACGAAGCTTATTGAGCGCAATACAACTATTCCAACCTCAAAGAGCGAGACATTCTCAACTGCTGCCGACAACCAGCCGCAAGTAGAAATTCACGTGCTTCAAGGTGAACGCGAAATGGCAAACGACAACAAGAGCTTGGGTAAATTTGTCCTTGATGGCATCGCGCCAGCACCTCGCGGTGTGCCACAAATTGAAGTTACCTTTAACCTTGACGCCAACGGTATCTTAAATGTAACCGCTAAAGACAAGGGCACGGGCAAAGAACAGTCTATTACGATTCAGAACAGCGGAAACCTTTCGAAGGAAGATATTGAGAAGGCCGCGAAGGAAGCTGAGGAGCACGCCGAAGAAGACAAGAAAAAGCGTGAAGCAGTCGATACGCGCAACCAACTTGAAAATGCTATTTATCAGGCCGAAAAGATGCCTGATGAAGAGCAATTCAAAGACAAGATTTCCGACGAGGATAAAAAGACAATTGAAACAGCCGTTGAAGAGGCGAAAAAGCACAAAGACTCAGACGACAAGGAAGAGCTTGAAAGTGCACTGAAAGCTTTGAACGACGCAATCATGCCAATTGGTGCAAAAATGTATGAAGAAGCTTCAAAAGAAGCGGATGCAACTGAAGGCGACGATAAAAAGTCTGGTGACGAGCCTGTTGAAGGTGAAGTTGTTGACGAAAAGAAAAAATAAGCCGTTTTCGTGGAGAGAAAGAGCCGGTAGGAATGCCGGCTCTTTTGTTGGCCTATTTTGGTACCGGAAGTTCAAGAAATAACGCTGCCCATACCATCCCTGGGTCGGCCCTGTAAAACGGCGCATAGTACCACGACCCATCAGGGTTCACGAGTTCGGGGTAGTTGCCGTGCCGTTCAATGAGCGAGGCAAACTTGCGGTATTCTTTCGCATATTCTGGTCGTTTGTAGTGTTTTAGTAGGTGGAGGTAGAACGTTGCATGCCAGGTCCAAATGGTGTCTCCGGTGTAATTTGGCATGGCAATTGGGCCCATCATAAAACGGTAACGGAATTTTAACTTACCGTTGCTGTATTTGAGGGGGTAGGGGGTTTCAAGTTTCTCTTTTAAAATATAATCGAAGGTTGCATTTGCTAGGGATGGGTCTTTAATAACTCCTAAGAAAAATGGCATAAGTGCGCATTCAGCACTAAAATCATCAGTTTCGGCATCGGTGCGGAAATATTCACCTGTCCAGTAATGGCTTATGAGTTCATCTGCATAGCGCTTTGCGGGGTAAGGGAAGGCAAGCCCCAGTTCCTGTGCGGCAATACTGAGCCTGCCAGTAAGCGCTAAGGCGTAGGCGCTACGGTCGTAATGGACGGCATCGCGGAGTTCATTGAAAAGACGGCGCTTCTTGAGGTGGCCTGAGCGAGGGTTGAGATATTTTTTGCAGTAAAATGTAATACGGCGATTGAGGAACGCTTTATCGGCCCTACTTAACGGGTAGCCGCTGACGCTTAAAGAATGCAGTAACCACGGGAGCGCATCAATGCTTTGCCTCCCCGGCGCGTTAAATGCTCTGCCTTTGCGGTCGATACAAATGGTTACATGGTTGGCCTTTCGGTAATTATGAAGCGCCCATTTGAGGGTTTTGTGCACTCTGTCTACCTGTCCAAGACGGGTGAGTGACTGCGCGACTGTTCCAAAGTCTCGCATCCAAAAATAGTCGTAGTGCCCAAGGCTCGTCTCGTAAAAAGTGCCATTCCAGGTACCGTTAACGACCTGCGTGCATATGGCGCGAGCGTCACCTTCAAAACGTTGCAGTTTTCCAAAGTAGCGAGCACGAACCTGGCGAACGGCAACCCGAGCCAAGCGTGAAGCGGTAGAAATAAAGCTCATGGCTTTAGTGTACCGTATTGCGTGAAGTGTGGCTATGGGTAGAGATAAGGCAAATAAAGGAGTATAATAAAAATACATAATAACATCACCAAAGGAGGTGCGTTATGGGATTTTGGGCAATTGTAACATGGGTAGTTGTTGGTGGCCTGGCGGGTTGGGTCGCGTCAATTATCATGAAAACCAATAAGGACCAAGGGCTCGTCGGTAATATTGTCGTTGGTATTCTTGGTGCGCTTGTTGGTGGGTTCGTCGTCGAGCTTGTCGGTGGCGCAGGGTTCTCAGGGTTTAACCTTTGGAGCTTCCTGGTTGCGCTGCTCGGTGCAGTTATTTTGACCTTCCTCTGGAAGCTTGTCACGGGCCGCAAGGCAGCCGAATAACCCTGTTCTGTACAAATAATCCGCAATAAAATAGTTTAGCACTCTAGACATTTGAGTGCTAAACTTTTATACTGGTAACAGATATGAGCAAGCGTGATTATTATGAAGTGCTCGGGGTGTCCAAAAGTGCCTCGGCAGATGAGATTAAGAAGGCCTTCCGGCGCCTGGCGGTTCAACACCATCCAGATAAAGAGGGCGGTGATGAATCGAAGTTCAAAGAGCTTAACGAGGCATACGATGTATTGAAAGACGCCCAGAAGCGGCAACGGTACGACCAGTTTGGCCATGCTGGTGTTGGTGGTGCGTCGGGCGGCGGCCCTGCTGGTGGTGCGGGTAATCCCTTCGAAGGGTTTGGCGGTTTTAATGGCCAAAACATCAATTTTGACTTTGGTGAAGGCCTTGGTGATATTTTTGGCCAATTTTTCGGCGGTGCTCAAGGCGGCGGTCGTCAGCGTGGCCCACGCCGCGGTCGCGATGTTGAGGTGCAGTTGCAACTTACTTTTGAGGAAGCTATTTTTGGCCTTGAGCATACCCTTTCGATTGACCTTGATGATACCTGCGAACACTGTAAGGGCTCTACTGTTGAACCTGGGTATAGCATGAAGACGTGCCCAACCTGTCACGGCGCTGGTCAGCAAACAAAAGTCGTGAATACCATGTTCGGCGCAATTCAACAAACCGTCCTCTGCGACGAATGCGAAGGCACTGGAAAAATCCCTGAAAAAAAGTGTACTGTCTGTCATGGCTCTGGGGTACAGCGTCGTAAGCAAGCGGTTAAAGTTAAAATCCCTGCCGGCATCGACGACGGAGCAACGATTCGGCTTTCGGGCCGTGGCGAAGCAATTGGTGGTGGCGAAAAAGGCGATTTATACATTCATATTCGGGTTAAGGCCGACAAGCATTTCACGCGCGAAGGGGATATCATCCTCTCTGAAGAGCATATCTCTATGGTAGATGCGGCGCTTGGCACCGAAATGGATGTTCGTACGGTTGATGGCACAGTACGTATGAAGATTCCTGCCGGAACCCAAAGCGGGACTGACTTTAAGCTTTCTGGCCATGGCGTACCGCACTTACGGAGCGAAAACCGACGCGGGCCACATATTGTGCGGGTTGTGGTAGATACGCCGACTAAGCTTTCGAAGAAGCAGAAGAAGCTGCTTGAAGAGTTTTAGTAAGGAGTGCCGGGTCGCATTCCTGTGTATGAGTGTGAGTGCCTCTTTCTGCGTAACGTGTGGTACTATGAAGGTAATATTATTGAGCGGTAATTTTCAATGAACCCTGAAGCTGACATAAACAGACATAAAAATGTAAACAGCGCCTTTAGTGATTTTTCTCGTTTTGAGGGACCGGCAGGCGAACGCAATGAGGCTAAGCGGCGCTTTATAAACGGTGATGATAATACGCCGGGGTATGCCTACAAAAAATTGGACCTTTTTCGTGATGATGATAAGGTTGTTGCTACAAAGGGTGCGGTGCAGGAAGCGGTGATGGAGCTTGAGGCTGCACGGATAGCTGCGGAGATGGCTGGCGATCAAGATAGGGCCGATGAGCTATTACTGTATCGCCGGTTTCATGACATGCGCCTTTGGAAAATAATGCTCGTAGAGGAGGCGCGTAGGCTGCACTACCAAGAGACGAGAAGCTCATCTGAACTAGAGACAGCCCGCGTTCGGTTTGATGAACTGAATGAAAGAATATACGGGCCTATGGACCAAGACGCCTACATGAGCATGCTTGCAGAAGCTCGTGATAGGGTTGAATCCTTTGTGCCGACCGACGAAATGGGCGCAGAGGTATCTGGTGAACTACGCGCGCTGTTTGGCGAAATGAAGCTTCCACGGCATGAAAAAGCAGCTGGGGGCGAATTATTGACAGAGGATGAAATGGCTCAGCTCCATGATACTGTTATGCGGCGGTATGAGCATGTTTTTGCTGCCATGCCCGATACCGACGATTCGGTGTATTACAACGCCGAACAGTGCGCCGCAATTCTTAATGACGCATTAGCTGCGAATGGTTTGGCGGATAGTGGATGGGCATGTGAGATTGAAGCGTCGAAATCAAACCCTGTGGCGAACGTTCCGAAGCAGCGTATTTACTTACCGAGTAATACTCGGCGCACGGCAGCGGAGCTGAGGCGACTCTATGTTCATGAGGCGGAAATTCATGCACGTCGTGGGCAGCATGGTAAAGAAGCCGGATTGAAGATTATTGAAGGGGGGACGGCAGATTACGCTGATGTTGAGGAGGGACTTGGAGTGCTTATGGAGTGTGCGGTGGCTGGGAATTTCGATAACGCCTCCTTTGAACGAGCGCGTGACCGCTACATTGTTGCCGGCCTTGCCATGGGGCTGGATAGCGCGCCACGCGATGCGAGGGAGACATTCGAAATCGCGTGGCGCGTCCTTGCAGTAAGTGCGTCTAAGGATGGTTCAATGCCTCCAGAACTTATCACCACCGCTAAAGACAAAGCCTACGCTCATGTCGAGAACGCTTTCAGAGGCACTGACTTTTATATGAAAGGCGTGGTGTATAGGAAACTAAAGGTATATTACGAAGGCCTCTTAAAAAATGCTCAGTATTTTAAAAAGAATATGCATAATCTTGATGCAGCACTCGACGCCGCGCTTATCGGTAAAATGAACCACACCGACCCAGAGGAGGTTGCAATAGTGCAACGGCTTGTTGCAGCATAGAAGGGTTATTGTATCATATGGACATCGTATACCTTTTTAAAGAAGACCCCGGAAATAACTCAGAAGAGTTACGCTATTCGCTACGCTCACTAAAAAACATTCCTCACAATAAAGTGTTCATTGTTGGCGAGAAGCCGGCTTGGGCAGTGAATGTTGAGTACATCCCTGTGCCGCAATCTGGCACGAAGCGCCAGAATGTAAAACGCAATAGATATGCGGCAGTCAACTCCGAACTGTTATCTGATGACTTTATTCTCATGAATGATGATTTCTTTTTTATGAAACCAATCTCATCGATGCCAACGTTAAACTTTGGGCGCATAGAGGACGTACTTCGGCAGTATAATGACCGATACCCCGAGGGGAGTGATTACATTGCAACAATGACGCAGCAGTACGATATGCTCCGCGAGCGCGGTTTTACCGACCCGATGAGTTACGAGCTCCATATGCCAATGGTGCTGAATAAACATAAAGTCCGCCGGATACATCAGGAAACGGATGTCCTGCCACCTCAGTTTCGCACGTATTACGGCAATCTTTATGCTATTGGCGGCGAAACAGTACCGGATGTTAAGGTCTTTCTTGAGCCAGCCCATAACGACCCTGCTTACACGAGTAATCCAGCCGGATATCTTGAGGCGCAGACGTTCTTGTCTGCAACCGGGGGCTCTTTTAAGCGGGGGTTACCGGGTGAATTCGTACGTTCCCGATTTCCTGAGAAATCGCAATATGAGCTTTAATGGCTAAGGAGTTTTTGGTAAAGTGCTTCGTACGCCTTGACCATCGTAATGATATCGAACTTTTTTGCAAAAGCGACGCAATCATTGCTATTGAGTGACACAGCTTTATTGACCGCCTCAACAAAGTCACCAGTCGTTTTGCATAGAAAGCCCGTCACTCCATGAGCGAGTAGTTCGCCGTGTGACGCGCCCACCGACATGATAATGGGCGCACCACAGGCCTGAGCCTCAATCGCTACGAGCCCAAACGCTTCGGCAGCGTCAAAGGGGCAGAGTAATCCGCGAGTCGATGAATAGAGCGCAACCAGCTCTTCACGGCTTTTACTCCCAAGATACCGGATCGCGTTGCCGTCAATGCGTAGTTGCAAACGTTCCCAATATATAGTATCTTTTGGGCTAATTTTGCCGACAATATCGAGCGGAATGCCTGATTTTTCGGCTATCTCGATAGCTTGTTCAAGGTGCTTCTGAGGGGTAATTCGACCGACAAAGAGAAGGCGATCAGTTTTTTTAACATGAACGGGGCGAAAAAGCTTCAAATCAATACCGTGGTAAATGCAGCCTTTCGTTTGAATGCCGTGGGTGCGGTCTGCTTCAAGCATGTAGAGGGTTGGGGGAACGGCCCATACATTCTGCGGATGGAATGATTGTGCCAATTCAATCGTCTGCTCGGTTGGCCACCAGTGTTGCGTGTACACGATCGGCTGTTTGGTCTTTGCTGCAACTTCATAGTGCAGATTGTCGAAGTGAGAATGGTAGATGTCGTGACTATCGGCAAAAGCAAGCTCGAATGTTGCCAGGTTATTAGTACGCTTATCATCGGCTATGGCAGATTCGATACCCCTAAAGGTGAGTCCTTCGCTTTGTGAGGCCGGGTTGCAGTAAATGGTGACTTGATGGCCCTGAGCGGTTTGACGTAGCGCTAACTGACGTACCCACTCGTAGCGTCCATTGTGTGTTTTTAGAGGAAAAGTCGTGCTATAAGGAAGGATATGGGCGATGTTCATGCACGTACCTTTACGTAGGCCGCTTCGGCCTGGTGTCTCAGTTCATTAAAACGGTGGCTCTTTGCATCGCTGACGATAATGATCGCGGCTGCTTTATAGCCATTCTTGGCGGGCCCAATTGCCACACCCTCTTTGGCTACGACACGGTAATACGTAAATACGCTCGGGTCAAAATCACCGCCGATGCCGTCGAATACACCTTCCGTTTCGGGGAATAATTCATAAACAGCACAATATCTATCGAACGTACCAGTAAGATTAGGTTGTTCGCCGAGGGCAAGCCGCACCTCTTGTGAGATCATATCGATGCCGTAGCTCATACGATACATGCGGGGACGATAGCCACCAATTCGGGCACCAATCTCGATGATTTTGACGCCAGTAGGGCCAGCCATTAGTTCGACGTGCGCTGGAACGGACGACATCTTCAGGGCGCGGATTCCTTTATCGGCAATTCGAAACATCTCCGCCTCAACTTCTTCTGATAGGTTGGCCGGAAGAGCGCGACTATAAAGGTAATTATCGTCTTTGCCAATATCTTGGGCATTTTTCAGGCTGACGACTCCATCGCAAAAATGCGGCGTGCCGTCGGCATCAGCGAAGGCGGCGATCGAATACTGTTCGCCAGTAATAAATTCTTCGATAATTAGTTGTGGTGCCCGCTCGTAAATCTTGTATTTTTCATAAAGGGCACCGATTGTCTGGTGAGCGTAGGTAAACCGCTCGCGTAACTGCGCCTCGTTGTCGCACTTTAAAACAAGCAAGCTTTTGACAAGGTTGGTCGGTTTGATGATGAGTGGGTAGGTATGAGTCGCTGCAAAAGCGAGCGCCTGGTCGAGGGTGTCAATAGTGGTATAGTCTGGCGAAATTGTACGATCCGCTTCAAGAAAAGCCTGCCGCATGAGTGACTTGTCGGTCGATAATCGGGCTGATTCGAGTGATAGACCTGGGACGCCAAAATGCTCACTCAGTTTTGCTTTCGCGACAATGTAATTTTCGAACGTACACAAGAGCCCGGCAACAGACAAATCAAGTGTGTCGAGGCGAGCAAGCTCATCAGACAGAGCATCGAATTTGACTTCCTCCACTCGGTCGTAGTCGGTGAGTGTATCCTTCTTCAGGCGTGTGTCAATCAGAATACCTGCTTTAAAGCCGCGAGCGTGGATGATATCGACAACTCCTGACTTCGAGTCTGGTTGTCCAACAACATAAATATAAGGGGCACTCATGCAATACAAGTATCGTAGCCGTAAGGGGAAATGTCAAGTAAATGGTTGCTTTTATTGTAATAAAGTGATATAATAATAAGGCTAATGCAATCAGCACTCAGTAAAGGAGTAGCCCCCGTGGAAAACACGAAAACAACAATTGGGCGTAACGTTCGTGTCGACTTAGTGGGGCATGTGGAGCATGTTTTGGCTAAGGTTGACACCGGTGCTGATAGTTCATCGATTTGGGCGAGTGCAATCACCATGCTACCCAACGGAACGCTTCAGTTTACACTCTTCGATAAGAGTTCGCCTTATTATGACAATCAAGTCATCGAGACAACCGATTACAGTGTCGTTGCAGTACGGAGTTCGACGGGCCACCAGCAGATACGATATCGGGTGCCATTCTCGATGCGTATTAAAGGAAGGCGCATTAGGGGGGTTTTTAATCTTGCAGATCGTTCGCGTAACCAGTATCCAATTCTCATTGGGCGCCGTACTCTCAATAATAGGTTTATTGTCGATGTAGCATTGGCAGATGATTCCTATGAGCGACCGCTCAAGAAAGTAGGCTTAAATGATGAACTTGTTCGGAACCCCTACGAATTTTACAAAAAGTATCATGGCCGAGATGTATAATAGGAAAAGATTACTCTTATGAAAATTGCTATTTTATCTAATGGAAATGGTAACTACTCGACCAAGCGTCTTGTTGAGGAAGCGAAGAGGCGTGGTCACGAGGTAAAAGTTATTAAATATCGTGAATGTTATGCGTCTATTGAGCGTAGCAATCCAACGGTAAGCTATCGTGGTCAAGACCTCGGTGATTTTGATGCAATCATCCCCCGCATCGCCTCAAACATGACTCGTTACGGCACGGCAATCGTTCGTCAACTCGAAATGCAGGGCGTGTATACTATATCGAGCTCTATTGCTATTTCGCGATCGCGTGATAAATTACGCAGCTTACAGCTGCTTGCGAAAGCCGGCGTTGGCATCCCGAAAACCGTCGTATCGCGTAATTCGGCGGACATCGACAACCTTCTCGACAAGCTTGGCGGCATGCCAGTTATTATTAAGCTCGCCCGTGGTACTCATGGTAATGGAGTCGTTTTGGCCGAAACGAAAAAGGCTGCTAAGTCTGTTCTTCAGGCCTTTTATCTTACCAACGAAGATGGCACCAATATTCTTTTGCAGGAATTTGTCAAAGAATCGGCGGGGACGGATATCCGTGCTTTTGTCGTTGGTGGTCGGGTAGTGGCAAGCATGAAGCGCCAAAGCCTCGACGATGATTTTCGTTCAAACTTGCATAAAGGTGGCGAAGGCAAAGTCATAAAGCTGACCGAAGAAGAGCGCAAGATGGCAATAAAAGCTGCGAAGACAATGGGGCTTAATGTGGCTGGTGTGGATATGATGCGTTCAGACCGTGGTCCACTTATTTTGGAAGTAAATGCAAGCCCTGGCTTTGGTATTGAGAAGGTGACGGGCCGTGACGTTGCTACCCCGATTATCGAATATATCGAAATGAATGCTAAACGACGCAATAAAAAAGACCGCGTTGGAGCATAGGCTTCGTTGCCTGCAAGGGGGCTGTATGCCACTGGCTCCACAATGCTATACTAAAGGGTATGCAACCGAAAGCACGTACTCTTTGTGGACGCAGTAAGGTGAGCTCCTGATGTTCGTCGGCATACTTATTGGTGTGGCGGTATTCCTATTTTTGGGGGCTCTTATTTCTAAACGCCGATTTGGCTTACTGGGCTTGGCGCTTACTGCCGGTGCGACCTTAAGCGTAATTTGGGACGAGTATGCTAATATGCTGGTAGCGATGATTGGGGTGTTTCCGAGTGGCCCAATGACCGAGGCGGTAACGCTCTCGGCGCTGGTGTTGCTGCCGGCGTTATTACTGCTTTTTCATGGGTACTCCTATAAGGCAATGGCCCCGCGGTTAATTGGGTCATTGCTTTTTGCCGCTCTTGGCGTTACTTTCTTGGTTATTCCTATAGGCCATGCGGTTACACTTTCGGGCATAGACGCAGAGGTGTATCGTATACTCGTGGCAAACAAGGACCTTATTGTAAGCATTGGCGTATCGCTTGCGGTGGCCGACTTTCTCTTTACGAAGCCTGTCAGGGTTCCTGAAAAGAAATAGAGCAATTGACATTGCACCCCTGTTGCTGTATAGTTTTAAAAGCCGCGGGACCATAGCTCAGCTGGTTAGAGCACCTGCCTTTTAAGCAGGGTGTCGTGGGTTCAAGCCCCACTGGTCCCTCCAAGGAATGCCGCCATTTCCACCCCCGTGGAATGGCGGTTTTCCTTTGTCTTGGGAACTTGACGAATGCCATGCTCCATGGTGTAAGTAACTCTCCTTCTTATATACACTTCTATTGAGATGGAAGAATACTTCTATCTGTAAAAATGTATGTAAGATGGTTGGTTACTTACATTGATAGGTTATTCTATTGCCAAATAGGGTAAGTATGTGTGTAAAAGAGGAGAAATGCAGTGATATACTGAAGATATGCAAAAAGACTCTTATACAAACCAAGAACTCATGCTTGAAGTAGGTGCCGGCCACACACTTCATGTTGTTGACTGGGGCAAAAAAGACGCGATATTGCCTACTATTTTTCTTCACGGCGGCCCGGGAAGTTCGGCTAAAGATAAACACAAATCAGCATTTAATCCGCTTACACAACGAGTTGTGTTCTTCGACCAACGTGGTGCAGGGCTTAGTACTCCTACTGGTTCGGTCTCAAATAACACGACACAATACTTACTCGATGACATTTCAAAGATTGCCGATGAGCTGCATATCGAGAAATTTAACTTGCATGGTTCTTCTTGGGGTTCAACCCTTGCACTAGCCTACGGTATCGCTCATTCAGAACGTGTCGCAAATATTGTTATTGGTGGTGTATTTACAGGTTCTAAGGCGGAATCCGACTGGATTGATAAGGGTCATTTTAAAAGCTTTTACCCAGATATATGGCAAGCTTATCTCGACCGAACACCTGTTGAATTTCACAGTGACCCAAGCGCTTATCATTTTGAAAAAATTGAAAGTGGGACGCCTGAGGAGCAAAAACTATCTGCTTATGCATATGATTGCCTCGAAAGCGGTGTTATTAAGCTTGATGATCGTTTTACGCCCGAGAACTTTGAAGATTATGATGCTGATGGTATGCGAATTGAGATTCATTACCTCAAGAACAACTGTTTCTTGCCTGACCGCTATATCTTAGATAACGCAGATAAGTTGACGATGCCACTCTACATCGTGCAGGGTCGCTACGACATGGTTTGCCCTCCCGCTACTGCTTACGAATTACATAAAAAAGTTCCACACAGTAAGCTTTACTGGACGCTTGCTGGCCATCATACGGAGCATGAGGGTGAAAATATTTTTAGAGCTATTTTATCCGAGCTTTAAATTATGAAAAACGCTATCATCCTTCACGGCCTTGCAGGCAAGGATGAATATTACGATGAACGATATCCGAATGGCAGCAACTCCCATTGGTTGCCGTGGCTACAAAAGCACCTTATGATTAACGAGGTTAAAGCGGATACTCCCGAGGTTCCGCGTCCTTTTGAGTTTAACTATGAATCTTGGGTGAGCGAAGTTGAGCGATTCGAAACTACATCCCAAACGACGCTTGTTGGCCATAGTATGGGCGGTGGTTTTTGGATTCGCTACTTAACTGAACACCCCGAAGTTATCGTTGATAGAGTCATATTGGTTGCGCCGTGGGTGAATGTAAATCATGAAGAAGATACCGATTTCTTTGATTTCGAAATAGACCCAGCTATCGCTGAACAAGCGAATAAGTTTGTTATTTTTGCTTCCGATAATGATAGCCTAGAAGTGCAAAATTCGATTGCTTTTTTACGAAATACGTTGCAAATGGCTATACTTAAGGACTTTCATAACTATGGGCATTTTACGCTTAAGCACATGGGAACACCTGTGTTTCCAGAATTGCTTGACGCGTGCTTATAGCCGGCTTTGGGATGAAGGCCTGCGCTATGATGTTAAATGGTGGGGCTGGTTGGAATCGAACCAACTACCAAGTGGTTATGAGCCGCCTGCTCTAACCGATGAGCTACAGCCCCGACAATATTATTATACGTGGTGTTACTCTTAACTTCAATCTGTTAAAATAGAGAAGAGTAGTAAAGGCTCAACATGCCACAAAAGATAAACATTCAAAAAGCCCTCTACGCGCTTCGTCACAAATATGCGACGCTTAATAACGTCGTTATTGTAGTGGCCTTCATGATCGCCGCAGGATGGGCGTGGGGGTCGCTTGATGTGATGCAACGAAATTACGCATTGCAACGAGAGGTTGATTTTAAGCGCAAGCAATTAACGTTGACCGACTTGCAAAAACAAAGTCTTGAATTGCAGAGCAAATACTATGAAAGTGATGAATACAAGGAGCTGGCTGCGCGCGAATCGCTCGGGCTAGTACTCCCTGGTGAAAAAATGTTAATTTTGCCTGAAAATAGCGAGCGGTCGAAAAGTGATGGCGCCGCGAAGCAACAGGCCGCAGAGCCTGCTACTGCCACAACGAGTAATCTTGAGCAGTGGCTTAACTTCTTGTTTGGTGGGTATAGTAAAAGTATAAATAAGGTCGATGATTAGTAGAGAGCGTACCCAACGATAATCGCTACAACAAGAATCGCAATAACAATAGCCGGACTGCGACCTTCCTCGACATAATAGGTACCCTTTTTTTGGTATATCCACTCAAATAAGAACTCGAGTGCGACGGTAAACAGGATTAATGCCAGAAGAATGCCAATTGCAATAAATACACCCACGAACGCCTCCTTACCAGATAAAAGAGCGGCATAAAAAACGACACCGCAAGGTGTCTTACTACCATTCACGAATCAGCTTTCGCCAATTGTTTATGCGGTGCCGTTTTTAAAGGCGAACCGCAGAGGAGAGTGCGTTTCTGATTCGTTTTTGATAGTAAGACGTTTCTATTATAGCACCGAAAGGTTCGGAACCACTGAAACGAGCCCGCTTGTGTTATTCCAAGCATGCGCCTTAGTACATCAATGATATACTAAAGGGTATGAAGATGCTTGACGGCCGAGAGCTTGCCGGGTACATCAAAGAGCGCCAGGCAAAACAAGTACGCGCTTTGCGCCAGGCATGGAAGATTTTTCCAAAGTTGGCGATTGTGGTTGCAAATGACGACCCAGTTATTGATGTGTATACGCGCCTTAAAAAAACATATGGCGAAGACATTTTAATTGCTGTTGAAATTCATAAAGTCGAGCAAGCTGAAGTGGCACGCCTAGTGGAAACATTAAATGCTGACGACCTTGTGCATGGCATCATTATTCAGCTTCCATTAGCAGACCCCACCGAAACCGACGCCATTGTCGCACGTATTACACCTGAAAAAGATGTTGACGGCTTAACAGGCAAGGGTTCATTTATTTCGGCGACAGCAACGTCCATAGACTGGCTTCTTACGGGTTACAACGTAAGTATAAAAGGGAAGCACCTGGCAATTGTAGGGCAGGGGCGGCTTGTGGGCGCTCCGCTAGCAACGCTGTGGCGGGCTGCTGGACATGAGGTTGCCACGTTTGATGATACGGTGCGCGATTTGCGGGGTGAGCTTCGAAAAGCCGACGTTATTGTCACTGCGACTGGCGTGCCAGGCTTGATTCAGTCTGACATGATTTCGCCCGGAAAAGTAATTATTGATGCCGGTACAGCATCTGAAAACGGCGGTATTGTTGGGGATGTGGCTGCTGAGGTGCGTGAGCGGGACGATCTTACGATAACACCCGCAAAAGGAGGGGTTGGCCCGCTGACAATCGCAGCCCTTTTTGACAATGTGATTACGGCAGCGCGCACGGCTGGCCAAGAAGCTTCCAAAGAGGTGGCGCGCCGAGCCTAGGCTTCGAGCGCCTCTTTGACCCGTTGGACGACTTGCCGTGGCGTGAGCTCGGCTTTTACGATATAGCTATGAATACCAAGTTTACGAATCCCCTTCGGCGCTTCTTCTTCGCCAAGGTTCGTGAGGATAATGACGGGTATATTTTTGCCCCAATCCTCTTTGCGAATACCCTCAAGCGCTTCGTAGCCGCCCATTTCGGGCATTTGTAAGTCAAGCAGGATGATATCGGGGCTAAAGTGCTCAACCAGGGCAACGCCCTGCCTTCCATCGTTTGCAAGTTGCACATCAAACCCATCCGCCTCAAACTTCATGCGGTACATTTGACTAATGACAGCGTCGTCTTCAATGATGGCAATTTTAGTCATATACAAAGTATAGCATGCTTTTAGACTATTGCTCCAGGAGGAAATGTGGTAAATTACTGAGGTAATGGCCGAACAACCACTTCTTCAAGATTCTCGACAGGAGCGAGCATCGCTCCTGCGTTCTTTGCATAATTGGGATGTTCCGGCGTATGGTGAGGTGCTTACGCGTGATACACTGTTGCGGCGCTTTGATACAATTGCAACCGTAGCCGATACCGAAGGTGATGCCTCTGCGGTGTATCGTGATGAACTATCTGCAGCTTATGAAACGTCGGTTCGTTTTGTTCATGAGGCCTTCGACGCATTTGAAGGTAAGAGTGAGGTAGAACCAGCAACATGGGCATTTGCTGTTCCGGCACGTGGCGAAGAGTTCCAGGATGAAGGGTATGCGAGTGAGGTTACCTTTTTCTTACCATTGCTCGATCCTCGATTTGGTGTTGACGCGATGATTCGCCAACGAAGTGTTGCACATCTTGCGCCAACAGTCATTGAGCGTTATAGGGGTGACGCTGCTGGCCATTCGGGGGCGTTGGTGTGGACTCCGGTATATTTCGATCCAATGATTCGTTATGATAAACGCTTGGCTCTCGATTCGGTGAAGGCGGCCCAGTACAGGGTTAACGAGGCTGCACATTTTACACGGAATGAGCTAGGAGCAACAGTGATGGGCCTTGGGGCAGTCTTGCCGGGTCTTACGAAGTTTGGACGCTCTATAGATGTTGAGGGCCTTTATACCACAACCGGCCATGGAGGTACGGTTCATCTTGTGGCGGAAACGCTTAAAGCTGTCGCCTCAGATTCCGAAAAGTCAATTGCTGTGGGGGCTATCGGACTTGGCTCTATTGGTATGCAAATGTTTAAGACACTTCACGGGCGAGACGACATAGCCAATATTAAAACGTTTTTCGTACACGACCTAAACCCGGCACTTGTCGCGGAGGCAGCCGATGTTGGGGGTGAGGGGCGGCCAGTTCATGCTGCGGAGAATGCCTTCTCACTTCTTGCTCAATCCGACCTTATTGTTACTGCTGCAACGACGCCTATCGACCTTGATGCGCTTGAGGGGGTATATAGTCAAAGACTTGATTTGGAGGGGAAGATTATTATTGATGACAGCCAGCCTGGGTCATTTGATCGGGAGCAGGTCGAGACGCGTGGGGGTTCACTCGTATGGGTGGTGGGCGAAGACACGAGCAGCCAACGCGCTTTCGAAAGAGTTGCTGGGTATCAGTATGGAGACGCAGCAGGGCTTCTAGGAAGCCGGGCGGTATGGGGGTGTGAGGCTGAGGCGGGCTCGCTTGCTCTTCTTGGGAGGCAAGACCTTGCAATTCGTAGTAGTGTGACTCCTGAGATTGTACGCAGGGTAGGGGAGGTATGTGTTCAGGCGGGTATACGAGTTACCTCAACACTTCAGTCGTACGGAAAGCCTGTCGAAAATTTACGATAAGTGCTTTATTATAGGTATACGGTATTAAGCGTAGTAGGGGGCATGGTGGAATTTTTGGTACTTGGGGTAGCAGCGACAGTAAATTTGATTCTCTCGTTTATTATCCTTACTCGCGCAGCAAAGGCCTCTTCAACGGCATATTTTGGGTTTTCAGCGTTTTTTATTGCTCTTTGGGCCTTAGGCGCGATTGGCATGCTTTATGGCAGAACGATCGAGACGGCTTATGCTGGTGTGTTTGTGTTTCTAGTGGCACCAATGCTTACTACCCTTTATATGGCGTTATTCTCTAAGTACTTTTCGGGCATTGAATATCCAAGGAAATATGTTTTTGTTGGTGTATCGGCTGTCTTTACGGTTGGCATGGGAGTGGTAACTCTGCTCGGTGTATCTCATACCGATGGTATTGTTACCCTTCAAGGTGAAGGGGTTAATGCTCTCTCGTTGCAATATTCGTGGTTTGTTCCCTATGCTCTCTATTTTGTAAGTATGTTTGGCATTTCCTACGGTTACCTTGTTGCGGGATATCTGCGTAATAGGGGGCGACTTCGTCGGCAGCAGGGGATTGTCCTACTGGGCATTGTCGCCACAAGCACACTTGCACTTGTGACGAATATCGCCCTGCCCCTTCTTGGTTATGGGGGGCTGGTGTGGCTTGGCCCCGCTTGGACAATTTTTTACGTTATTGCTACAAGTTACGCAATGGTGCGTCATGGTCTTTTCGATTTACGTCTAGCGCTCGTCCTTACCTTCACCTACGGTTTATCGCTTAGTGCTCTGGCAATCCTTTATTATATTATCGCTTTCTCGCTTTCATTTATTTTTTTCCAAAATACGTCAACTGCCGACTTTAACAGTCTTAATATTGTCGTAGCGCTCATTTTAGCCTTTTTCTTTCAGCCAATTCGTCGTTTTTTTGATAGCCTTACCAGCCACGTTTTTTATCAAGACGGCTATAATGTCGATGCTTTCTTCGTCGAATTAAGCAGGGCGCTTGCAAGTACGAATGATCTTAAAGAACTGCTGCATCGTGCATCTCTGCGCATCCAAGAAACGCTCAGGGCGACGAGCGTATCGTTTGCGGTACATATCGAGGAAGGTGAGATGCTTCAGGTAGGTACTGGCAAGTATCGCCGACTTCCCTTAAGTGATATTAATTTGCTTGATGAGTATATTAAAATCGATAGTGAGGATTCATCGGCAAAGGTTGCTCAACTTCTTGAGGACGAAGATGAGCCCCTGCGGCGACTCATGGTTAGTCATAGAATTGCGTTGGTTCTTCCGCTGGTGCGTCAGGGTGAGCGAAGGGGCTACTTGATTCTCGGCGAGCATCGAAAAAATAGCTACAGTGGTCGCGATATCCGCGTTGTCTCTGCGGTAGCCGATGAACTATCAATTGCAATTCAAAACGCCCTCTCCGTCGAACAAGTTAAGCAGCTCAATGCTCATCTCGAGCAGCGTATTGATGCGGCGACAAAGGAGCTTCGGGCGAGTAATGCCCAGCTTCAGCGGCTCGATGAATCAAAAGATGAGTTTATTAGTATGGCGAGCCACCAGCTGCGGACCCCGCTTACGGGCATTAAGGGGTATCTTAGCATGCTAATTGAGGGTGATGTAGGGCGGGTCTCTGCAGAGCAGAAAAAGGTCCTTAACGAGGCTTTTGTAAGTAGCGAGCGTATGGTGCGGCTAATTAGTGATTTCTTGAACGTTTCGCGCCTGCAAACTGGCAAATTTATCATTGAGAAGCACCCTGTTGACCTTAGTCTACTCGTACAGCATGAAGTTGAAGGGTTAGCTCTTAATGCTGCAGCCCGAGGTATGGAGTTTGTATATAAGCGGCCGAAAAATATCCCTATTCTTGAGCTTGATGAGAATAAAATTCAGCAGGTAATTATGAACTTTGCTGATAACGCGATTTATTACTCGAAGGGGAACGCTAAAATTATTGTTACCTTGAAAAAGAGCGCCAATGGGGTAGAATTTACGGTAAAAGACAAGGGCATTGGGGTGCCCGAAGCCGAACAGCGGCAGCTCTTTAATAAGTTCTTTCGAGCAACCAATGCCCGCAGGGCGCGGCCTGACGGCACGGGGGTTGGCATTTTTTTGGCTAAAAAAGTGATTGCAAGCCATGGGGGTACGATTATTTTTGAATCGAAAGAGGGCAAAGGCAGCACTTTTGGATTTACGCTACCCCTTCCAAAGGAAGAAGATGCTTCGGCAAGGGGCACGACCCCCTAGAAGCCAGTTGTAATACGAATAAGCTCGTAAATGAGCCAACCAATAACAAGAACGCTACCAGCGGCGATGAGAACGGGTCGCGCAACCCGCTTGTGTTCGAACCACCATTGCCCCAGTTTTGAGCGATTAGCTGCCGAAATACGAGTAACAGAGGGGCGTGCCATTGCTGCGTCAGCTCCGCGGTACTGCTTGTTGCGTTTTTTCTTCTGCTTGTTTGCCATAACTATATACAAGTATACCAAAAACCCCGCTCGTAAGGGAGCGGGGTTTTGTGGTGTGAAGCTGATCGCTTCTTGTACGTACCAGGGTAAACCTAGACGCCAAAGGAGAGCGGTCAGACTCTAGAGGCCGAGTGCGCGACGGCTTGCAACGTAATATCCGATGCTTGCAATCAGTGCGCCAAGACCAACAACGGCAACAACATTTTCACCAGCACCAGTGTGAGGGAGCTCGGGTGGAGTCACGGGAGCTTCCTTACAGTCGGGGCTGTCCTTCGGAAGGTTTTCTTTACCAGGGATTGGGCAGTGCTCCTTAGGAGCTTCTTTACAATCGTTCAGGTTCTTTGAGTGCTTGCTTGAGTCAAATTGGTCTTCCTTGATAGTGATGATCTTTTTGCTCTTAAGGTCACACGCCTTAATGTCCTTTACAGGAGGTTGTGGTGTTTCCTTTACTTCAAAAGCACCTTTACAATCACCACTAGCGGTCTTGTCTTGCCCGTTTACCGTAAAGGTAACGGTAGCTTGAACGGTGTACTTACCAGCAGTTGCCTGTGTATAGTTTAGGGTTGTGCTGGTGGCAGTTTTCGTATCAACGATTTGGCCGGCAGCGTTCTTGATAACGTAGGTGACGCTCTTGAACGTTGCGTTTTCAGCTGTGTAGTTGGTAGCAAATTTGAAGTTTGTGCGGTCAACAGTGGTGATACCAAGTGACTTACAGGTGTATTTCGCTACGGGCTTTGGCGGTTCGCAAGTTTTGTCAACGGTGACAGTTGCGGTGTCCTCTTTGTAGCCAGCGTTCGTTGTGACACGAGCGGTGTTTACAAAAGTGTTAGCGCCACACTTGAGGGCATCTTTACCAGGAACTTTAGCACTAAACTTAAAGAATACGTTACCCTTTGGCTGGTATGAGCCAGCATTGTAGCCAACAGTAGTAATACCGTCAGAGGCTTTCTTAAACTCGCCACCAGTAACCGAGTTCATAAGGTAGGTGCTACCTGCAACATAGCTTACGCCATTTGGCAGAATGTCACGAACCGAAACGTTATCTTGCTGGTTAGTACCAGTGTTTTGGTATGAGATACCGTACAGAACGGTGCTTCCAGGAGCCACCTTAGCGGTTTCAACCCAAGTTTTACCGTCGTCGATGCTTACAACCTTTTGCACGTTAAAGTTAGGCTGGTCAACACGAATCTTGAAGTTTACAAAACCAGAGTATTCGTTACAACCAGGTACAACACCGTCTTGGGCGTTGTAGCCAAGCTTTGCACCGGTAGTAAACAGGCTATCAGGAAGCTTTTGGCCGTTAATAGCACCGTGGCTTACAAAAGTTGCAGAACCCGCAACGTAGCGCAGCGCGACATCAGCGTTGGTGGCGTTTTTTCCGTAAGCTTCGTCCCAAACCGTCAATGGGTTGGTGTTGCTTGCAGAAATAGTACCGGTAAGAGCTGCGTTAACGCCGCCCTTTACAACGTTTGGCACTTCCATTTTTAGGGTTGCATCTTTTGCTTGGCCCTTACCGCTCTCGTTTAGGTTTGAGGCAGCGTTGTTGTGGAAGTAAACGGAAACATCATATACCTTGCCGGGCTGGAAGGTAACTTGGTTAATATACTCGCTCGTGCCACTTTCGCGGATACGAACGAAGTTGCGCTCATCGCCAACCTGTGGGTTTTTGAGCATTGAGTTAAATACCGGGTAGGTGGCAGGGGTTGCACCGTCAAATACGGTGCGGTTAGGGCCCCAAGCGAATGCAGCAGCCGGAACGATAATTGCAGCAGCAAGTACGAACACAAGCGCGCTAAAGCGCTTAGGAGCACGACGAACGAGAGACATAAGTTTACTCATATCTTTTCTCCTTTTCTTGATCTATCTCGCAGATGTAGATCAAATATATTTAAAATAAAATGAAACAAAGTTAGTAAAGATTAAACATTGTTGCCAGGTTGTTAACGGTTATCAAATCAGATCATTACAATGTGCACCTTTCTCATGAGGCATGAGTTACGGGTGTGACTCACGAGGAGTCTTATTTACTGGGCGAGTTCTTGTAAAACAGGAATTCAAGCGGTTCAATAAGGCTCCTCGGATTTGCTATAGGTGTACGGGAGTGGGTGGGCCGCTTGATTGCAGCCCACCCACTCGGGTGACCGTGGGCTCGTCTCAGCAGGTGACGAGCGGGGTCGGGGTGCACGTGGCACCCTCGGTTCCGCCCGGATCGTCTGCGACGAGCTCCTTGTTGGTGACGTCGTCCTTACGGTTGTCGCCACCGGAGGTGCCACCACCCACGATGGGTCCGCCCTTATCGTTAGGGGCGGTGTCGGAGGTGACGTCCCCGGACTGCGTGCCCGCACCGACCTGGTCGCTGCCCGCGTTGCCGCGGACTTGGCCAGTTTCGTGCTGACGTTCGGACTCGCGTCCGTCCGTCAGCTGGTTGTCGGTGCCGCGCACCGTCCAACCCTCGTTAACAACAGTCTCCTGTTGCCACTTCAGGTTGTAGCAGTCCGGCGGCGTGCCGGTTGTGCCCGGGGGGCACTCGGCCGGCGGCGGAGGCGGTGTGCACTCACCGGGTGTACACGTCGGGATTCCCGGGAAGCCGCCCGAGCGGTTGGGCTGAAAACCGCAGTCCAAACGGTAACGGATGACCACTCCGTTAGGGTGCGTAAAGACGGCGTTGACGCCGTCGATACTGGTTGTTCCGACCTTGACGGTCACTCCACCGCTGCCGTCCGGCATCATGTAGAGTGACCACGTTCCGGCCGGAACGGCCTCGGTGCTGAACGCCGACTCGCTTTCCAGCCGTTTCAGCTCGCTCAAGACCTGTCCGTGAAGGGTGGGGTCTGTCGCCAGCCGGGCTGCGAACTCATCGATCTCTTCGGGCGTGACACTCATCGAAGTGAGTCCGTGGAAGGACCACTCCGAGTAGTGCGCCGCCGTCAGAGACGGGTCGAACGTACCGTCCGACCCGCATTCGCGGCGTTCGTTGAGCTCAGCCTTGATGCCAGCCTCTTCCCGAGGGGTGACGGCGGGCCCGAAGGCGCCGGTCACCTCCTTGTTGGGGTTCGGCTTGGTGGCGTCGCTGGGGTCGAGCGCGTAGAACGACACCTTGCAGATGTCGCTCGCGTTCGCGATCGGTGGCTCTGGCGACCAGGGCGCGAGCCCCGGCACCAGAGTTGTCAGCAGGAGCGCAACGAGCGCTCCCCCGCCGAGCAGGAACGAACCTGCTCGGCGGAGACGGTTTGTAGTGAACACGTTTCTCCTTTCCCTTGCGGGATTCAGCGGGTACCGATTCCGGCACCCTGGGTCGGAAGGACCCGTGTGGGTGCCGTGTTGGGCGCCTGCTGCGAGGCGTTCACGACGATGGGTGCCGGAGCCGCCGGCGCGGGGTCGGGAACGGGCGGCGCGTGATGCGCCGCCTGCGTCTGGTGCTGGTTCTGCCCCTGCGCCCGCGAACGGCGGGCGAACAGGAGCGAGATGCCCAGCACCAGACCGAACGCGGCCAGGCCCGCCAGGATGGCGGCCCAGACCGTTTCGGCCCAGTACGTGACGGTGACGGTGGAGCCGTCCGGCAGGTTCACGACCTGCCGGAACTCGATCGCGTTCCAGACGAGGAACGCGACGACTCCGATGATGCCTCCGATGACGATGCGCCCCCACGGGATGTGATCCCGCAGGCTCTCGAGGTTGAACACCCGATGGGTCAACCTGGAGTGCGCGCCACGCACTTCGGCGATGTCGGCGTCGTGGTCGTCGAGACGACCCTCGGCAGCCGTCAGCCGGGTGGCGTGGCCGGCGACCTCCGTGCGGAGGTCGTCGATCTGGTTCTGGAGGTCGGCGTCGGCCGACGCCAGCTGCCCGAACAGGTCGGACAGGCGGGCGTCGAGCCGTTTCATCTCGTCGGTCAGGGCTTTCTGGATCACGGGATCCAGGGGGGGCGTCGCCACCGGAGTCTGTCGCGACTCCAGCCGCTCGATGGCGGCCTTGATGTTGCCGAGCTCCGCCTGGAGCTCGGCCACCTTCCGGTGGGCGTTCGATACCCCCCGCTTGTCACGGGAGTGCTCCTCGAGCCACTTGGTGGCTTCGAGGTGGTGGATGAACTGCGTGCGGAGCTTGTCCAGCTCCAGCTTCAGTCCTGCCACCGTCGGACGCTGGTTCTCGGTCATTTTTTCTCCTTACTCGTGGGCGGGACTATCCCGTCCAGTGTTCTGAACGGGCATTATGCCCAGCTGCCCACGTTTGGAGCAGCCGTCAACACATTTTCGTGAAATATGCTGGCGCGCCGCCCCAAATGAAAGGAGGGTAAAATTACCTATAACCTATAGCAAAATCAGTGCATGAAGAAGATGCACTGTAATAATCTGACTTGTTAACGACCTCCTCACCCTGGCGTGGTCTCTCACACCGCACCCGTGAATGATGTTACTAATTTATCACAAAATGCTTAAAATGTCAATCCTTTATACAATATATTATAAGAAGCACAAGCTCTATTGGTAATTGGTGAAGCGGCCTCTAAGCAAGAAGGGGTAGCGAGAGAATTTCGGAGCATACTATAGGCATAAGCGCTAGATATAGCGTGCTTAAGGTGGTAAGTACGCAATATAATAAAATGTTTGACACGCTCTGTCAATGGTGCTATAAAAAACGAGTACTACGGCAACCGCCAACGTGGCCTCAGAGCCATGGCTTTCAGGAATGAAAGTGTATATGTACTACACAAGAAGGCAAGGTAGATGGGTATTTCCACGATTTCCGGTAGCATCACCACCAACAGCGCCGTTCAGAAGCCCGCCCGGGGCTCGCGCAGACAGAAGCGCAGAAAGCTGGTCGATATTGAAGCAGCGGCTGTTGTGGCGGCGCGCCGAGTTCTCGAGATCCTTGAGGATCCCGAGGGCTCTTACTCTGGCAGGCTGACGTGCCCGCGGGGCCAATACAGGCGAGGCTCGTTCGGCCGCTGGGTGGCCCTGCGAATCTCACAGGATGGCGTGTCGAAGACGCAGCACGATCAGATCGTGCAGGCGGCCATCGGCAGGCTCCGCGCGGGTGGCGAGCTGGCCATGCTTCGGCATTGGGTGGGCGCCAAGAACGACTTCTACGAGGTCACCGACAGAGGTCGTCTGTTCCTGCGAGACCCCGAGGCGTACACTACCGTCCACTAGTACCCTCCCAGCCCTTCGCCGAGGCCCATAGATCGAGACATATCTATGGGCCTCGGCACGGAACCCTTTGTGCTCTGCAAAATGCAAAATGAGTCGGTGCCCTAGTCAAAAGGGGCTTTTTTTGTTACAATATCTCAGGTTAAAGAAGATCAAGATTTTGATTTGTTCTTTTGATGGCCTCATCGTCTAACGGTTAGGACACCAGGTTTTCATCCTGGCAATCGGAGTTCGATTCTCCGTGAGGTCACCAAGAGAACCAATCAAAACGAAAACAATACAATCCCCAGGAAGGCTTTTCATTATGGCACTTATTTTCAAACGAACTAAAATTCTCGCAACGGTTGGCCCTATCACGAGCACTCCAGAAATGCTCGAGAGCCTTATCCGGGCGGGCGTCAATGGGCTTCGACTTAACTTTAGCCATGGTGATTACGAAGAGCGTACACAGCAGATTCAATGGATTCGTGAGGCTAGTGCTAAGGTGGGTAAGCCGGTTGCTATTCTTCAAGACCTTCAGGGGCCAAAAATTCGCCTCGGTATGCTTAGCGAGAATACAACGGTTACTGCCGGTGATGAGATCGTTCTTGATCACGCAGCTGAGCACAACGGACTTACTTTTCCCGTCCAATACAACCTTGCTGAAAAGGTGAAAGTGGGTGAGCCAATCTATATTTTTGACGGTAAAATTCGTACAACGGTTATCGAGATTGTATCCGAAACTGCCATTAAGCTCCGTGTCGAGAATGACGGAACACTTATGAGCAAAAAGGGAATTAATCTTCCTGATACTGACTTTGGTGGTGACATTCTTACCCCTAAGGACCTTAAGGACATCGAATATGGCCTTGGGCAGGATATCGACTATGTTGCGCTTAGCTTTGTGCAAAGTGCAGAAGATATTCATAATCTTCGCCAAATTCTTGTTGCAGGCGGTTCGAAGGCGCAAATTATTGCCAAAATTGAGACTAAAGCCGCCGTTAAAGACGATGTCATGGAAGAGATTGTCAAGGCAACTGATGGTATTATGGTAGCTCGTGGCGATCTTGCTGTTGAGGCGGGTGCTGAAATAGTACCAATTGTACAGCGTCGCCTCCTTGCGCTGTGTCGAAAGCACAGTAAGCTTAGTATCGTTGCAACGCAGATGATGGCAAGTATGGTTGATAATCCCGAGCCAACACGCGCTGAGGTAAGCGATGTGGCGAATGCGGTAATTCAAGGGGCAGACACAGTCATGCTTTCTGATGAAACGGCGAATGGCCGTTACCCTCTTGAGACAGTGTCAGCGATGAAAAAGGTGATTCTTTACACTCAAGACAATGCGCCAGTAATGCCTATTACCGATATTATCTCTAAGAACCTTCAGCTTGACGCTATTAGTACTGCAGCTGTGCGCCTTGCTGAGCAGCTGAAAGTTGCTGCGATTATTGCCGAGACAAAATCAGGTGCAACCGCTGCAACCATTGCCGCTCATCGACCTAATCTCCCTATTATTAGTGTTACCAGCGACCAGTACGCTGCTCAGCAGCTCTCTTTAAGCTATGCAAACCGCACGTATGTGCGCCCTGATTCTTCCGAAGCCGGGTTCGATCTTTTCAAAGAGCTGAAGGCCGAGGGCCTCTTTGGCGATGGTGAGGCAAAGGTGATTATTGTGAGTGGTCAGCAACCAGGGGTTATTGGCACTACAGACACAATCAAAGTCCGCGTGTTACAATAAAAGTATTAAAAGAGGTGGGTTATGGGTTTTTACAAACGAACCGTTAAAGATATTCCGGTTGATCGAAAGACCGTGCTTGTACGGGCAGACTATAACGTTCCTCTGACAAAAAAAGGCCAGATTAGCGACGATTTTAGGATTCGTGCAAGCTTGCCCACGCTTCGCTATTTGCTTGAGCGTCAGGCGCGAGTAGTGATTATTAGTCACCTTGGCCGGCCCGAAGGGTTTGATGCTTCGTTGAGTCTTCAACCTATTGCCGAACGTCTCTCGGAACTTATTAATCAATCTGTTCATTTTGTCGATGATGTTAAGGGTGATAAGGTTGTACAAGCGGTCAAGAAAGCGCCGTTTGGTTCGGTAACACTGCTTGAAAATCTTCGTTTCTACAAGGAAGAAGAGGCAAACGACGAAGCCTTTGCGAAAGCCATTGCTAAAAGCACTGGTGCCCGTGACTTTGTTCAAGACGGTTTTGGGGTTGTGCACCGGGCGCATGCTAGTACCGATGCACTCACTCATTACATTCCAAGCGTTGCAGGGCTCCTTGTAGAGCGTGAATACACTGCGATTACTAAGGCTACGAAGCGCCCAAAACGCCCATTAGTAACAATAGTGGGCGGGGCAAAAGTGAGCGATAAAATTCCACTTATTGAAAAATTTGTTGCAATTTCAGATAAAATTTTAATTGGCGGGGCCATGGCGAATACGTTCTTGCGCTACAAAGGCCACGACATGGGTGCGAGCAAAGTAGAAAAGCAGCAAGAGAAAGTGCTCGATGCAATTTACCTATCTGCCCACGAAAAGCTCGATACGAGTATCGATGATTTTATTATTCTCCCAACTGATGTTGCAGTGGGCTCTGAAGTGTCCGAGGAGGCTAAGCGTCGAAATGTAAAGTTTAGTCAATTGAAGAAAAGCGACATCGCACTTGATATTGGCGACGAAACGATTGAGCGTTTTGTGAATGAGGTAAAAAAGGCTAAGACGATTATTTGGAATGGCACCCTTGGGTATGCCGAGCTTCCCCAGTTCGCTCATGGCTCGGCTCGCCTTGCGCTGGCGCTTGCTGCCCACCCTGAAATCACGTCAATTATTGGTGGTGGCGATACGTCTGATTTTGTGCTTACTTGGGGTGGCGGTGATGGCTCGGGCTTTACTCATGTTTCGACGGGGGGTGGTGCCTCACTTGAGCTGATGGCAGGGAAGAAATTGCCGGGTATTGAGAGTTTGCTCGATGCCCCGCGATAGGGTACACTAAAACAGTAAAGCATAGGCACTATGGCAAGAGATAAAAAACTTATTATCGGCAACTGGAAAATGAACTTGAACGTTCATGAATCGAGCCTCTACCTTCATAAGCTCGAAAAAACGGTCAAATCGCACCGTGCAGTTGAAGTTGTACTTGCGCCAACCATGCTGGCTCTGCAAACATTGAGCATTCAGGTTAATTTACGCCAGTTCAAGCTAGCTGCCCAAAATTTTTACTGGCGTGACCACGGCGCGTATACTGGTGAAGTTTCGGCAACACAACTACGAGGTATGGTGCAGTATGGGCTTGTGGGGCATTCTGAACGGCGCCATGTATTCCAGGAAACCGACAAAGATACTCGCGCAAAAGTGCAGGCGGCTATTCGCAATGGGATTCGGCCGGTGCTGTGTGTTGGCGAAACAGCAGGAGAGCGGGCTGTTGGTGAAACGAATGACGCTGTTCGTGACCAGTTGATTGGGGGCTTGGCAAATGTTACCAGTGAAGAACTCGAACGAGTGGTTGTTGCTTATGAGCCGGTGTGGGCGATCGGAACTGGACAGAACGCCCTTCCTGCTGACGTAACTGCCGCAACCGTGGCCATTCGTAATCAACTCAAACATTTGTATGGTGGCCGTGTCGCCAATGAGGTGCAGATTTTATATGGCGGAAGCGTAACGGCTGAAAGTGCCGCCGATTACCTTGCGCTTCCTGAGGTTGACGGGCTCTTGGTCGGTGGCGCAAGCCTTGATTCACAAGTCTTTTCGAGCATTATTGAGAAAGCGTATCAAAGCGCAAAGAAACGAGTGTAGGTGGGGATATGAAGGATTTTGATTTTGATGAACTTGACCGGGCTGTCAGTAGCGCACTCTCTGGAAATAGCAAAGGCCCATCGAGCGCCTCGGTGTCACCTGCCCAATCGCGGTCAACGGCACCCAGCTCAACGGTTACCACTGCTCCAACGGGTGAAACGGTCCTTACGCTTGAAGGAGTTGCCCCGGAGCCTTTTCTTGGTGTGGCCCCTGAACCTAAGGCCGAGACTCCCGTGGCTCGTCGCCCAACAGGGCGCTTCATGGATATTGTCCATACGTCTTCGGATATGCGGCCCACAGCTGGGCCCGTGGCTCGCCCGGTCTCTCCAACGCCTATGGCTCCTGTGCAGCCCGTAGCAGAAGGTAGCACCACCGAGAACGAGGTGCTCGCTGCTGTGCCAGAAGCGCCCGTTGAAGAAGGGGCGGCTCCGCTTGAGTCACCTTTTTTGCCTGACGCGAAAGTTGAGAAGCGCCCTCTTGGTGGGCCAGCACTCCTCTCACAGCCTGATGAGCCACGACTCGAAGCACCCGACGAACTACAGCTAGCAGCACCTGAAGAACCACCAGTAGAAGAAGTGGCCTTGGCTGACCCACTTGATTTCTATAAGAGTTCAGTCGAGCAAGCCGCCGAGCCTGAGGCCCCTGTTACTGAACAACTGCCCGCGGCCTCTGAGAGCCCAGCCGATTTTATTGATATTGATGCGACTGTTGAGTCAGAAGAGGCGTATACTGGCCCTACGTCAATCACCCAGCAATACCAAGAAAAAGAAGAAGTTCCCGCTGAATCTGGAGCCATTTATGACACCGAGACCTACCATCAGCCTATAGCGGCTGCCACAAAAAAGAAGTCAGGTCTGCGGGGCATCGTATGGGTGCTTGTTTTGGCTGGTGTTGGCGCAGCTTTGGGCGCCGGTTTCTACTTCTTTGTGTTGCCACTCCTTTAAAGCTCTTACCCTGTTATACTAGTAGATGATGAATTTGCTCGAGGGTTTGAATGATAGGCAAAAAGAGGCGGCGCTTACAACAAGTGGTCCTCTCTTGTTGTTGGCGGGTGCCGGCAGTGGCAAAACAAAAACACTTACCCACCGCATCGCTTTTTTAATTGCTGAACAAGGGGTGTGGCCTAGTAATATTTTGGCGGTCACTTTTACAAATAAAGCTGCCAAAGAAATGCGCGAGCGGCTTTCTCGGCTGCTTAATCAGCCAAATGACCGTTCGTTTATGCCATGGATGGGAACATTTCACGGTATTTGTGTTCGGCTTTTGCGTATGGATGGTGCTGCCATTTCGGTACCGCGTAACTTTGTTATTTATGACGAAGATGACCGTAGGGGCTTAATTAAACAAGTCATGAAATCGTTGTCGATTTCTGAAAAAGATATGAAGGCAGCCGCGGTAAGCAGCGCCATTTCTTCGGCAAAAAATGCACTGCAGGACCCTGCCGAATATGAAGCTGCCGCTCATTATCCGTTTCAGCAAAATATTGCAAAAATATATGCAGCCTATGAACAACGTCGCAAAGAGGCAAAAGCGCTTGATTTTGACGATTTGCTTATTGAAGCGGTGCGGCTGATTCGTGATGTGCCTATGGTTCGTGAAAAATGGCGGGCTCATTTTAAGCACATTTTAATTGACGAGTACCAAGATACGAATGCGGCGCAGTATCAGCTGGTAAAAATGCTGGTGAATGACGACCGTAATATTTGTGTTGTTGGTGATGACTGGCAATCAATTTATAGCTGGCGAGGTGCCGACTTTACAAACATTCTTAATTTTGAACGTGATTTTATCGGTGCGAAGGTAGTGAAGCTTGAACAAAACTACCGAAGTACGGGCAATATTCTTGAAGCGGCGCATCAAGTTATTACAAAAAATACCCAGCGTACCGATAAAGAGTTATGGACAGCGGAAGGTGATGGCGCGCCAGTGCAAGTGCACGGGGTGTATGACGACGCCGAAGAAGCTCGGCAAGTTGCTGATCGTATTTCGAGCCAGGTGAGTATTGGGGCACGTCGGTTTGACGAATTTGCCGTGCTGTACCGAACAAATGCCCAAAGCTTTACTCTTGAGCGCGCCTTTTTGCAAATGCGGGTACCTTACCAAATCGTTGGTGGCGTTCGATTTTATGATCGTAAAGAGGTGAAAGACATTGTTGCCTACCTTAAGCTCTTATATCAACCCGATGACGTGATGAGTTTTAGTCGTATTGCAAATATTCCAACCCGTGGCGTTGGGGCAACCAGCCTTGAGCGGTTTTTAACCTGGCAATCACAGGGCGGCTTAACAATTATTGATGCCTTGGTAGCCATGGGTCATGAAACTGTTGTAACGGGTCGAGCCCGTGGCGCGCTTGCTTCTCTTGGTGAGTTACTGCAATTACTTCGCGAAAAAATCGACACGATTCATCCGACAGAACTCATTGAAGAGGTAATTCGAACAACTGGGTACCGCGATTTTATTCTTGATGGTACGCCACAGGCTGAAGATCGCGAAGAGAACCTTGGTGCGCTGCTTTCTGATGCGCAAAACTTTGCAGCGGTTTCAGATTTTCTTGAGGAAGTTGCTTTGATGTCGAGTGTTGATACGAGTAAAGACGGCAACACCGTGACTCTTATGACACTTCACGCGGCAAAAGGCCTTGAGTTTCCGGTAGTCTTTATGGTGGGGATGGAAGAGGGGATTTTGCCTCATTCGCGCGTATTCGAAGCAGGTCCTTCGGAGCTCGAAGAGGAGCGACGGCTCTGTTATGTGGGTATGACCCGCGCACGCGAGGAACTTCATTTAAGCTACGCCTATAGCCGGTTGCAATTTGGGAACAGAAGCTACAATCCCGTATCGCGGTTTATTGCTGATATGGGGAATAAGGTTGCGCTTGTTGATGCCGATGCTAGCGCACCGGCCCCTGGATTTATGGCGCGTCATGTTAATGACGAACCCTTCTATGGCGACGAAATTGGTTTTGAAGAAGGTGACCGAGTTCGTTCGGCGGCCTTTGGTGATGGTGAAATCATTGAGGTTGATGGCATGGCGGTAACGATTGCCTTCTTGAATGGGCAGACGAAAAAGCTTAATGCTGAGTATGCACGGCTACAGAAATTATAGGTTTCGTGCTATAATAAAGGCTGCACCATAGGGGGTGTACCCTTCTTTTATGAAGCTTTATTTACGGAAAACCACCACACGAACGCTGCTCCTTGTTACCTTGGGGCTTTTTGCGGTGTTTGGGCTGCTTGTGGTTTTTGCTATCTCTGTTGGGCAAGCGAAAGCGTCTTCATTTGATGGTCGCCTGATTACCGTGCACGACCGCGGATTACAAACGTCATTCCTTACAAAGCAAGAAACACTTCGCGAAGCACTTGCCAGCGCCCATATTGAAGTCGACTCCCGCGATGCGGTAGAGCCATCGCTTGATGAAAAACTTGTTGCAAGTGACTACCAGGTTAATATTTACAGGGCTCGACCAGTAACAGTCGTTGATGGCATAACTCGCCAGAAAATCATTACCCCCTACCAAACGCCAGAGCGCATTGCGCGCGATGCGGGTATTGAACTGTACCCAGAAGATAAGGCCAGCCTTGAGCTTTCAAGTAATATTTTAGAGGGCGCTGGCCTTGAAATGCGGATTGTACGAGCTCAACTTGTTTCGGTTGATCTTTACGGTAAGCAAACTAACTTACGAACACAGGCGAAAACCGTCAGTGAATTCTTAAAAGAGAAGAATATTTTGCTAGGTACAGATGGGCGTGTTCAGCCGAGCGGCACCACGAAAGTGCAAGCAGGTATGGCCCTGCGAGTGTGGCGAGAAGGCAAGCAAACGGTAACGGCAGAAGAGCCTATAAAATTTGAAACCGAGCACATTAAGGATGCCGACCGCCCCGCAACGTATAAAGAAGTAAAAACACCCGGTAAAGACGGGAAGCGTTCAGTTACTTATGAAATTATTATTGAGAATGGTGTCGAGGTCAGGCGAACGGAAATCGCAAGCGTTACGACCGAGGAGCCGGTCAAACAAGTTGAAGTAATTGGCGCGAAACCAGAACACCGCCCTTATACAGGCGGCGGTACGAAAACGGACTGGCTTGCTGCCTCGCTTATTCCACAAGACATGTGGGGCTACGCTGACTTTATGGTGCAAAAAGAAAGCGGTTGGAACCCCAACGCGATGAACAAATCGTCAGGTGCTTGTGGGCTTGCTCAGGCGCTGCCTTGTAGCAAACTTGGGCCAAACTGGAACGATCCGGTTGTTGCGCTTAACTGGATGAACGGGTATGTAAACGGTCGCTATGGTGGATGGGAACAGGCCTATGCCTTTTGGCAAAAAAATAGGTGGTACTAATGGCCGGCCCAAAAAAATCACTGGGGCAACATTGGCTTAAGGACCGGGATGTTCTAGCGGCAATTGCCGATGAAGCGGGTATTACCGAAGAAGATACGGTGCTTGAAATCGGCCCGGGGCTGGGGACGCTTACCAGCGAACTCCTTCGCCGTGCAAAAAAAGTAGTTGCCGTTGAACTCGACCAAGATCTAGCGCGCAAGCTCCCCGGGCAGTTCCCCGGTACGTCGCTTGAGGTGGTGAACCAGGATATCCTTACATTCGACCTTCGCACCTTGCCAGCGAGTTATGTTGTTGTAGCGAATGTGCCGTATTACATTACCTCTAAAATTATTCAATTGCTCACCACCGCGGTCAATAAGCCTCGCGCAATCGTCCTCTTGATTCAAAAGGAGGTTGCTGAACGCTTGGCAGCAGAGCCTGGTGATATGAGCATCTTGGCAGTAAGCGCCCAAATTTACGCCACCGTTCGCTTAGGTGATATTGTGCCTGCTGAATTGTTTACTCCTCCACCAAAAGTAGATAGCCAAGTGGTTATACTTGAAATGCGCAATCAGCCGCTTGTGGCCCCGGAAGAAGAGAAGGTCTTCTTCCGTATTGTAAAAGCGGGCTTCGTGGCACGTCGCAAAAAACTGCGTAGTAGCCTTGCGAGCGGGCTTCATATTTCAAAACCTGAAGCTGAGACGTTCTTGCACGCTCAGGGTATTTCCCCGGATAAGCGAGCTGAAGACTTGTCGCTCGAGCAATGGATTGCGCTAGCTCGTAGTCTTTAAATTCCTCTGCTCTTTTCGGGTATACTAAGAGGGATGAAGGGAGTGGGTTCTTTCGAATGAAAGCGCGGTTTGTTGTTGCAGGCATTGGCACTGCCCTCTTTGTGGCTGGAGTGGGTTGGCACGCGGTCGCTTATGCTGAAAAAGACCAACTGTTAAGGGAGCAGGCCGGTACGCGGCTCGTTACTATCTTTGACCGTGGGGAAAAACAGGTAGCTATTACAGATGCCAAAACAATCAAGGAGGCCCTTGGCCGGGCCTCAATCGAGCTTGACCCGCGCGATACAGTTGAACCTTCGCTTGACGAAGAGCTTGTTGCTCCGGAGTATTACGTTAATATTTATCGCGCTCGTCCGGTGCTTGTTGTTGATGGCCCAACTCGGGTCCAAGTCATGACTTCTCACCAAACAGCAAGTCATATTGCGAAAGATGCGGAGATTACTTTGTATCCTGAAGATGTAACAGCACTGACGCGTACTGATACGCTTGTGGCTGACGGTGCCGGGTTGCAGCTCACAATCAATCGAGCGGTGCCATTTACCCTTGATTTGTATGGCGATCGTAATGAAGTGCGTACCCAGGCCCATACAGTGGGGGAAATGCTTAAAGAAAAGAAGATTACTCTTGGTAGCGCTGGTCGTGTTTCGATGCCGCTTGAAGCGCCCATCACCCAAGGGGCGCAGGTGCGAGTGTGGCGTGAGGGCCGCCAAACGGTAACGGTAAAGCAGCCGATTGGTTATAGCGAAATGTTCATATACGATGCTGACCGACCGGTGAATTACCGGGCAGTGACAACGATGGGCGAGCCGGGCGTCGACTCTGTGACCTATGAGATTGAAATCAAAGACGGCAAAGAAGTTGCAAAAAAAGAAATTGCTCGCATTGTAACAAAGGCGCCAAAAAGGCAGGTCGTCTCCATCGGTATCAAGGGCCTTGGCATGGGCATTTCTAAAAACCGCGGTGCGTATTTTTCCACCGATAGCAAAGGTGTGGTTCACCGTGAGACGTACTATGACCTTGATATGGGCGTGGTGATGCGCGCGTGCGGGCAGAGCGGCGCGTATTCAGTTCGTTTTGATGGAGTAAAAATTGATGCTGCCGGGTATGTGATCATTGCCGCTCATCTAGGGCGTTACCCCCGCTGTTCGATTGTTGAAACAAGCGTCGGGCTTGGTAAAGTATATGACACTGGCGGGTTCGTGCAACGCCATCCCGATGGGTTTGATATTGCGACGGACTGGACAAATAACAATGGCCGATAACCAGGGGCTGTATCAGAGGTAGCAAATCTGCTACAATAAAAGTCAATGGAACACCCTCAGAAGAAACTCTACATCACTACTGCTATTCCGTATGTAAATGGTAATCCGCATATTGGCAATGCGCTCGACTACCTTCTTGCAGATATTTGGACTCGCTATCAGCGCCAAAATGGTAATGAAGTCCGTTTTCAGGTGGGGACTGACGAACACGGCAACAAAATTGCCGCAAAAGCTGCCGAAGAAGGCATTACACCGCAAGTGTACACCGATAAAATGTACGTTAATTTCGAAGCACTCATGAAGAAAGTAGGTGCACAGTACACCGATTTTATTCGCACAACCGATGAACATCACGTACAAGCAGTGCAGCACATTTGGACGGTGCTTAAGCCCTACATTTATAAAGATACCTATAGCGGCTGGTACTGTATGGGCCACGAAGCGTTCTTTACCGATAAAGAAGTGCAGGCAACAGGTGGCGTGTGCCCCGACCACCAAGCACCTTTCCAGCAAGTGAGTGAAGAAAATTATTTCTTTAAAACCAGTGCTTTCACCGATCGCATTCGCGAGGCAATTACCTCAGGTGAAATGGAGATTGTTCCTGAATTCCGAAAAAACGAATTTCTCGAACTCATTAAAGACGGCCTTGCTGACGTAAGTATTTCGCGCCCCAAAAAGAGCCTAACCTGGGGGATTCCTGTACCTGATGATCCCGACCAAATTATGTATGTCTGGCTCGATGCCCTTGCAAACTATATTACGGTGATTGGCTACCCCGACCGCGAGCAAGAGTGGCGTTCATTCTGGCCGGCCGATGTTGAGGTGATTGGCAAAGATATTCTTCGCTTCCACGCAGGTATTTGGCCGGCAATGCTGCTTGGGATTGGCCTTCTTTTGCCTAAAAAGCTGCTTGTTCATGGCTTCATTAATATTGGCGGCTCAAAAATCAGTAAATCAGTAGGGAACGTGATTGACCCGAACCAAATTATTGATGAATTTGGTGTTGACGCATTCCGCTACTTCTTCTCGCGTCACATCCCAACGCTTGATGATGGTGACTTTACCTGGGAAAAATTTGAGACCGCCTATAATACCGAACTGGGCAATGACTTGGGCAACTTAATTCAGCGTGTTTCAAGTATGATTACTCGTTACCAAGCAGGGGTAATTGGCCAAACACAGCAAGCCGAGCATGATATGACCGCCTACCATCAGGCAATGGACAGCCTTGAATTTAATAAGGCAATGGACGAAGTATGGGCGAAGGTACGGAGCCTTAACCAGTATATCGACAACGTAAAGCCTTGGGTTATTGCCAAAGAAGTTGGTGAAAATCACGAAGCCGAAGAACATCTTTCAGATGTATTGGCGCATTGTGCGGGGGCAATTCTGCAGATTGGTGACCTTCTCGTGCCGTTTATGCCCGAAACGGCCGCGGCAATTCACTACGTATTTGATACGGGTGTCATTAAACCGATTGACGGAGTTCTTTTTCCAAAAAAGTATATTCATACGCCCGACCCGCAGGCCCCAAAGCAGTAAAGCGCCGCCATGCTGATTGATTCGCATAGCCATATTCACGAAGCCTCGTACGCGCTTGCGGTTGATGAAGTCATGAGCCGCGCTCGCGAAGCAGGGGTGGCTGCTATTCTTTCGGTGGGGACCAGCGAAGAAAGCTCTCGGGAGGCAATTGCCTTTTCTGAAAAGCATCCGGAAAGCTATGCAATTATTGGGGTTCACCCTCACGAAGCGAAACAGGGCTACGGCGCTATTGCAGCACTTGCCGGCACAAGCAAGCGCATTGTTGGTATTGGTGAAGTTGGGCTGGATTACTTTTATTCGCATAGCCCTCGCGAGGTGCAAATAGCGGCTTTGAAGGCGCAAATAGAAGTTGCCTTGCAGTACGGATTGCCAATTAGCTTTCATGTACGCGATGCTTTTGACGATTTTTGGCCCATCTTTGATTCGTATCAAGGTCTTCGGGGGGTAATGCATAGCTTTACCGATTCGGCCGAACACTTGCAAAAGGCGCTCCAGCGGGGCTTGTTTATTGGCGTGAACGGTATAAGCACCTTTACGAAGGACGAAGCGCAGCGAGCGATGTTCGATTCAGTGCCGCTGACGTCGTTAGTGCTTGAAACCGATGCTCCGTTCTTGACACCAGCGCCTAATCGTGGTAAAATAAACGAGCCTGCGTATGTAAGGCTTGTTGCTGAGTATCATGCAAACCGAAGAGGAATACCCCTCGAGGAAATTGCAGCGGCAACAGCACATAACGCCCGCATACTTTTTCAAGGTATCTCTTGAAGAGCCGAAAAAGTGCTTTCTTAAACCAAAACGCCAAAACACACCTTTAGGGCTATTCCAAGGATTTTAAGGCATGCCAAACGATCAATATAAGATACCAGAAACGGCGTATGCTTCATCATTCGATGAAGCGCATCACTTTAGATATATTTCCCGCTCCACCCCTGATGTACGTCAGTCTCCTTTTGATTTTATTAAAAAAATTGAAGATAGGGTCGATTCGTATCGCGATACGGCACTCGAACTCGCCGTTCTTAAAAAACGTTCCTGGAACCGGATGGTGGGGCCGCTTGCTGTTAGTTCAAGGCCCGCCCTCGACAGGCTTGTTGATCAAGAGAGTCATATTGGTGGCCAAAGGGCGTTTAAAGATATTGCCGGGGCGCGATTTTGGCTCGACAAGCGGCCAGAAAGAACCGAAGGGGAGGCAAGGGATTGGTGTTTTAGTTATCCCGACCCGCTTACCGGTGAGCTCGTGGTGCTTCGCTACCAAACAACTTCCCAGTCTATTTATAAGCTTTACAAGGGAATAGAATATCCGATGACGATTGAGGAAATACAAAACTTTTCTCGGGCGGTTGCCGTCAGCGTTCAGGCGATTCGTGAGGAGCTTTACCTGCTTGATGATGCCATTGAAGACGACCTTATCGGTGAAGCAATGAGTTACGAGGAAACACTCCCTCGGCAGTACCATATCAAGGCTGCGTAGTAACGCCCTTTTCTTTAAAATGGTATACTAGGTAGAGTGAATGACACGGTGATTTATCTTGACCACGCCGCGGCGACTCCCGTGGATCCTAAGGTGCTGCGGGCAATGCAGCCCTATTTTTCGGATGCATTTTATAATCCATCAGCACCGTATGCGCCGGCGATTGCCGTTCGTCGTGATTACGAGTCGGCGAAACAGGCCATTGCGCGTACCATTGGTGCGAAAGGCGACGACCTTATTATAACTGCGGGTGCAACAGAATCGATTAACCTGGCCTTTTCAAGCTGCGGCGGGCATAGCGTTACTTCAAGTATTGAGCACCATGCCGTTTTAGCAGCGGCTCGTCGGCATGCTCATACGCTTATTGCTCCTGATATGCGCGGGCTTGTTTCGGCCTCTGCTGTAAAAGAGGCGATTACCCCTGGAACGCGCCTCGTAAGCATTGCCCTTGCGAATAACGAATTGGGGACGATTCAACCGCTTCGCGATATCGCAGAAGTTATTAAAAATGAGCGTGAAGATCGGTTGCGTCGGGGTGATTATACGCCACTCTATCTTCACACTGACGCCTCGCAGGGCGCTGGTCAGCTTGACGTTAATGTTGCTCGTCTTGGGGTAGATTTATTAACACTGAATGCGGGTAAGGTATATGGCCCAAAACAAGTAGGGCTTTTGTGGGCAGCGCCTGTGGTAAAGCTGCAGCCGGCTATTGTTGGGGGTGGCCAAGAGCGCGGGGTTCGGAGCGGCACAGAAAATGTTGCGGGAGTTATAGGCTTTGCAAAGGCTATGGAGCTTGCGCATGAACACCGTAAGTTTGAAGCAAAACGCCTTGCGGAATTACGCGATGAGTTACAGGCGAAGCTTGTTGCGGCGTTCCCCGAAGCTGTTCTTTCGGGGCATCAAAAACATCGCCTTGCAGGGCATTTGCATATTTCGTTCCCAGGTCTTGACGCCGAGCGGGTGCTTTTTGCACTGGAGCTGCGGGGCGTTTTGGTAGCAACGGGGAGCGCTTGTGCGGCAAATAAGGGGACGCGTTCGCACGTGCTCACAGGGATTGGCCTTATGCCCGAGGTGGCCGATGGAAGCCTGCGCTTAACTCTTGGTCACCTATCTACCCCAGAAAATACCACACGGGCAGCAGAAATTATTATTGAAGAAGTTCGTAAAGAGTATGCTCGGAGTCAAAAATAATGAGATGGTTTATGGGTCTGCTTATTATTGCAGTGTTACTTATTCTTGGGGTAAGTGCTTATTTGCAACCGAATAGTTTTTTGGGGTGCACTGCAAAGCCGATGCCGGTAGAGGAATGCAAGGCGGCTGACGCGATCGTTGTCATTAGTGGCGGTGACACAAGCGCCCGAACAAACGAAGGGGTTAAGCTGTACCAGCAGGGTTGGGCAAAGGCTCTTATATTTTCGGGCGCAGCACAGGATACGGATAGCCAAAGTAATGCTGCTGAAATGAAGCAGTTAGCGGTGAGTGCCGGAGTTCCAAAAACAGCTATCTCTATTGACGAGCTTGCTCGAAACACTCAGCAGAATGCAAGTAACGTAGCGTCGCTACTGAAACAAAAGGGCTACCACTCTATTATTTTGGTAACCTCCGGGTACCATCAAAGGCGAGCGCTGCTTGAGTTTGAGAAGCATGCTCCGGGCGTGGCAATTCGAAGTTATCCAGTGGCGTCCGACCGTGATTGGGGCTGGTACTGGTGGCTGACTCCTCGCGGCTGGTGGTTGGCGGGTGGTGAACTAGTAAAAATCGGTGCCTTTTATATGGGGGCAACTGAGGCGTAGCATGGCGACGAAGCAAAAAGTATATGTTGGCATGAGCGGGGGTGTTGATTCGTCATTAACCGCAGCCCTTCTTGTTGAGCAAGGCTACGACGTTACGGGTGTGTACATGAAAAACTGGACCCGGGACCTACCGGGTATGCGATGCCCATGGGCCGATGACCTGGCTGACGCCAAGCGCGTTGCGGTCCAGCTGGGCATTGATTTTAAAGTGTTCGATTTTGAGCATGATTATCGCCAGAAGGTCGTAGATTACATGATTGAAGAGTACCGAAATGGCCGTACGCCAAACCCTGACATCATGTGTAATCAAGAGGTAAAGTTTAAGCTTTTCTTGGAAACGGCGCTGGAGGATGGGGCTGATTTAATTGCAACGGGGCATTATGCAAAGGTGGTGCAGATGGAAACCGAATCGTCTTTGTCTACCGGAAACGGCTTCGCTCCGGGTTTCAATGGGGCCCCAGCGCCCATTTCAACTCGGGCTGCAGATGTTTCCTTGCAGACAAAAGACGATTCGGTTTCCGGCGCACGTCTTTTGCAAGCCGTGGATAGTAATAAGGATCAGACGTATTTTCTGTATCGTGTGACTGAAAAGGCTTTAGAAAAAACTCTTTTTCCGTTGGGTGGGTTTACGAAACCGCAGGTACGTGAGATGGCGAAAGAGCGAGGGCTCTCCACGGCAGGTAAAAAGGATAGCCAAGGGATTTGTTTTGTAGGGCAGATTGGAATTCGTGAGTTTTTAAGCCAATATGTTGAGCAAATCGCTGGACCGATTATTGATAAGCAAACCGGCAAGGTCTTGGGGCAGCACGACGGAGCGATCTTTTATACCATTGGGCAGCGACACGGCCTCGATGTTGGTGGCGGACTGCCGTATTACGTGGTTGGCAAAGACATGGATAAGAACGAGGTTTATGTTACGACGAACTTGAATGATGATGCTTTATGGAAGCCAGAGCTTACTGTTGCCAACGCCCACTGGATCAACAAAGCACCACAGCCAGGGAGCTATCAAGTCCGTGTTCGTCACCGCGCGCCGCTTGTGCAGGCGAGCCTTAGCTATGATGAGGATGGCGCCGTGAAGCTTGCGCTTGAAGCCCCGGAGCGCGCTGTTGCTCCTGGTCAATCAATCGTTATTTACAGTGGTGAAGTATGCTTGGGTGGCGGCATTCTACGCTAGGCTTCAGCATTTCTTCAGCTTTATTTTCTATTATAGGTATATATCATCTAAGCAAAGGAGGAATCCTATGGGGTTCATGGACGATGCAAAAGATAAAATTCAAGACGTTGCCGAGGACGTAAAAGACAAAGCACACGATGCTGGCGACCAAGTAAAAGATTGGGCACACGATGCAAAAGATAAAGTCGATGAAGTCGCGGGTGACACGAAAGACAAGGTTGAAGAATGGGGTGGTGATGTAAAAGAGAAGGTCGAGGATTGGCGTGACGGCGCGAAAGAAAAAGCCGACGACCTTGAAGAGAAGGTCAACGATAAAGGCCTTTAAGTCCACTTTCAGCAGTCATCTGTGTAGTAACGAGGTAAAGGTGTAGAACTGCGAGCATCCTTTACACAGTGACCTCCCCGGCTCAACTTTGGCACCTGTTTGTTGCAAAGAGCCTACACTCTCAACATGAGGCCACTCGCAGGCCTCCAAGAAAGCCGCCTTCTGCCCACCCGGAGGCGGCTTTTTGCTAGTTTCTTGCCCCTCTCATCCCGCTCATGCTATACTACCTCCATCATGAATAGCCCTAAAAATACTATTATACTACAAAAAAACAAAAAAGCAAGCTCTCTCTCTCTCTCTCTCTCATAAAAGGATAGGGAAGTCTCGGCTTGCTCCCGCCTTCACCATCGTCGAACTCCTCATCGTCGTGGTCGTCATCGCTATCCTTGCTGCCATTACCATTGTTGCCTATAACGGTATTACCAATCAAGCCAAAGAAGCCGCTTTAAAAAGCGACCTGAAAACCGCTGCCACTCAACTGGGTATTACTAAAACCGACACTGGTAGTTACCCAACCGACGACTCCGCTCTCAAGAAGTCGAACGGTACGAACTTCCAATACGCTGCGAATAACACCAATAGCACCTTCTGCCTCACTGCCACCAACCCCCAACTATCTGGTAAAGCCTTCTACATCACCCAAGACGGAAGCATCCAAACCGGTACCTGCCCTGGTGACGTCACTACTATCGCGGGTTCCATGCAGTCGTTCACTCTGGCTAACTGTACCGCCCTCACCACCTTCACCGGCGCCAACACCACAGCCATCATCGGCCTCACCGACAGCCGCGGTGGTACTACCCGTACCTACCAAGTAGCGAAGCTTGCCGACAACAAGTGCTGGATGCTGACCAACCTTAAACTTGGCTCCACGACTGCAACTACCACCCTCACGTCAAGCGACTCCAACGTTGCCAGCAATTTCATCCTCCCGCAGGTCATCCCCGGCACCAGTGCCGATGCTCAGTATGATTCCGCTCGTGCCTTCGGCCCCGTCCCGGGCGACACCAGCGCCGGTGAAACGAACTACGGCTATCTCTACAACTGGTCTGCAGCGACGGCAGGCGAAACACGCACCTCCAAACCAGCCGGTTCTGGTGATGCTAGCTACTCCATTTGTCCGGCGGGCTGGCGCTTGCCGAGTGGTGGCATGACTGCTGGCGCTAGTGACTTCTCCCGGCTTGACCAGGCGTTTGGAGGGAGTGGTGTCGGTCATACGGGGAGTACAAACTGGCAATATGCCGGCCCCTTTAAAGGCGTGTTCTCTGGCTACTGGTGGGACGGTTCGTTCAGCGACCAGTCTGGCGGCGGCTACTTGTGGTCTCGTTCTGCCCATACATCGTTCGCTGATTACGCCTTCTACGCGTACTTCGACTCCGGCTACGTGTACCCCGGTAATGTCGGCTACTTCCGCTTCGGCGGGTTTGGGGTTCGCTGTCTCTTAAATTAACCCTGATGGGGTTGAGGCGAGGGGCTAAAGACCCGAGGCGAGACTCCGAAGGGGTTCATTTCTGAAAGGGCCAACAAAGCAAGGCGAGCGTGAAGGGGTGGCTACCCCTGAACCCGCCGCGTCGACTTGGGTCTTTCATGAGCAACTAAGAAAGAAAGGATGGCGTATGGCTTGGCGTAAAAAATGGCTTCGCGAGGAATTATACAAGGCATATAGAACCGCCCGTCGAGGAAAAACAAGTAAACCGCAGGTTGTTGAATTCGACAGAGTACACGAAAGTGAAATCGATGCGTTGACGCGGGAAATATATACGCACACGTACACACCACTGCCTTCAACTGCTTTTATTGTCAATAGACCTGTAAAGCGTGAAATATTTGCAGCTCACTTTCGGGATAGAGTGGTGCACCATTTCCTGTTTAATCAAGTGAACGGGTGGTGGGATGTACACTTTATCGAAGATAATTACAGCTGCCGCAAGGGGAAGGGAACTTTGTATGGTATTCGACGACTCGACCATCACATACGGTCGGTGAGCGCAAATTATACTCGTGATGCTTATATATTAAAACTTGATTTGCAGGGCTACTTTATGAGTCTTGATAGAAAACGGCTTTATGAGCGAGCAATGTGGGGGCTTGACCATCAATTTTCAACAAAGGGATATTCGTACCAGGTGTGCCGATTTTTGTGGAAGACTATTATATTCAATGACCCTATAGATGGTGTTATATACAACTGTCCAAGAGAAGCGTGGCGTGGATTACCGTCAAGCAAGAGTCTGTTTGGTCAGCCAAAGGGGAGGGGTATCGCGATTGGCAATCTTACCTCTCAACTCCTTAGTAACATATATCTTGATCAGCTTGATAGGAAAATTACTATTGATCTTGGCATGAAGCACTACGGCCGTTACGTTGATGATTTTTATATAGTCTCTGAAGATAAGCGAAAACTTACGGAGCTTATAGGGGTGATTGAAGCATTTCTTCATCGTGATTTATCACTTGTACTTCATCCACATAAGCGGCAGCTCCAGCATTATACCAAGGGTGTTGCGTTTTTGGGTGCCGTTATTTATCCATTTCGGATTCATCCCGGGCGACGGCTAAAACGTAATCTTATACGTGCGCTTTCGCTTCCCGACTGCACAGTCGAGACAGCCGCTTCATATAGGGGTCTTGTAAAGCATTATCGGCATAAAAAACTGCTTTCAAGTATATAATAGAAGAGTATGTTGTACTATTGAGGGCGCACAGTTCTTGACGATGTGACTATCGGTACGAGTAGTTGCTAGCGGTGCGGTATATAGGTAGTGCTTAAAGCATACGTAAGAGACAGTATTCACTGTTGAGTAGCATACACAACAGTTCTTTATAGGGTTAGGTCGTCAAACGCTCACAGAGTCTGGTACGCTCGGCTCTGTATAGTGAGTAATACTGTAGGCGTGCGCGTGCGGGGGTCTGCCTTGCGTGTTCTCTGGCTACTGGTGGGACGGTTCGTTCAACGACCAGTCTGGCAACGGCAACTTGTGGTCTCGTTCTGCCCATACATCGAACGCTGATAACGCCTTCAACGCGAACTTCGACTCCGGCAACGTGAACCCCGGTAATGACAACAACAACCGCAACAACGGGTTTGGAGTTCGCTGACTCTTATCTTTTGGTGACATCTGCCATGTGCTTCGGCCCTTGTGCTATATCGCTTCGCTCACAGCACTACGTCGCTCGGAAAAGGGAACAAGCTCCCTTTTCGCTCGCTCCTTGTGCTATATCGCTTCGCTCACAGCACTACGTCGCTCGGAAAAGGGAACAAGCTCCCTTTTCGCTCGCTCCTTGTGCTATACTTAACAGATATGAACGCTCAACAAATCCGTAACTCCTACCTCGAGTTTTTTAAAGAACGTGGTCATGCCGTTGTAAAGCGCGCACCGCTGGTTTTAAAAGACGATCCATCAACCTTATTTACCGGCTCTGGTATGCAGCCAATGATTCCGTATCTTCTTGGCGAACCACACCCAGAGGGCATGCGTATTACTGATAGTCAGACATGCTTGCGTGCGCAGGATATTGATGACATTGGGGATAATCGCCACACCACTTTCTTTGAAATGCTGGGTAACTGGAGCATGGGTGATTATTTCAAGGAACGGCAAATTGAGTGGATGTTTGAGTGGCTTTCTGAGGTTGTTGGGCTCGATATGAGTCGTCTTTATGTCACGGCATTTATCGGTGCACCAGAATATGGCATCGCCAAAGACACCGAAGCAGCTGGTGTGTGGAAGCGTCTATTTGAAGCACGCGGTCTGAGTTCTGGTGAGGCAGAAATTGGCTCCGAGGAAGACGGCTACGCCCGTGGTATCAACGACGGCGAGCGCATCTTTTACTATGATGGCAGCAAAAACTGGTGGAGTCGCAACGGCAAGCCAGAAACAACGCCAGTGGGTGATCCGTGTGGCCCGGATAGTGAAATGTTCTATGATTTCGGTACGCCACACGACCCTTCGTTTGGTGAGTTCTGCCACCCTAACTGTGATTGCGGCCGCTTTATGGAAATTGGTAACAACGTCTTTATGGCCTATCGTAAGGTTGCTGAAGGGCAGTTTGAACCGCTTGAAAAACCAAATATTGACCACGGGTCTGGCTTGGAGCGCATTGCTGCAGCGGTGATTGATAACCCAGACGTGTTCCAGATTAGCCTCATGTGGCCGATTATTGAGAAACTCCAGGCGTTGAGTGGCAAAAGCTACGAAAGTAACACGTCAAGCATGCGCGTCATTGCCGACCACCTTCGCGCCGCCACCTTCTTGGCGGTCGATGGGTGTGTTCCAGCTAATAAAGAGCAGGGCTATGTTATGCGCCGCCTGCTTCGTCGTGCAATTCGTTTCGCCTTTGACCTTGGTATCGAGCAAAACTTCTTTGAAGAAATCGTCCCTGTTATTGCCGATTTATATGCCGAAGACTATCCAGAAGTAGCCGAAAATCGCGAAACTATTATTGCCGTTCTTGCAAAAGAAGAAAAAGTGTTTCGCCAAACCCTCCGAAAAGGCCTCAAGCAGCTCGAAAAGTTTGCTGAAGACGGGCTTACAGGTACCGAGCTCTTTACGCTTTACGACACCTTTGGCTTTCCTGTAGAACTTTCAACCGAAGAAGTATTTAAACAAAATATCCCCCTTTCAGAAAACTGGCGCCAAGAGTTTGATGACAAAATGGCCGAGCAACGGGCTCGTTCGCAAACAGCAGCAAAGGGTGTATTTAAGGGCGGCCTTGGCGGCCAAACGCTGCAGCATAAAAAGTACCACACGGCAACGCACCTTATGTACGCGGCACTGAAAAAAGTTGTAGGTAACCACGTTACTCAGCACGGGAGCAACATTACTGAAGAACGTCTTCGTTTCGACTTTAACAATGATGGCAAAGTAACACCTGAACAACTCGATGAAGTCGAAAGGCTCGTGAACGAGTGGATTTCGTGGGATATTCCCGTTACATACAAAGAATACCCAACGGCCGAAGCCTTTGAGATGGGTGCCATTGGCGCTTTTGGTGACAAATACGGCGACACAGTTAAGGTGTATCAAATGGGCGAAGGCAATCAGCGGGTGAGTTTTGAAATCTGTGGCGGCCCCCACGTAGACCATACGGGGCAACTTGCTGAAGGGGGTAAAATCTTTAAGATTACCAAGGAAGAAGCTTCAAGCGCGGGCATTCGACGCGTGAAAGCTGTACTTCAGTAGTGCGGTTCTTTCGACCATAAGCATTTCTGGTATATAATAAAGGGTACTTATGGTATTAGAGAAACTACGAAAAGCTCGTAAAGTGGCCGATGCAGAGTACATCGTTGCACTTGATATTGGTACTGAATTTGTAAAAGCGCTTATTGCAAAACTGAATGGCGAAGAACTCACTATTGTGGGGGTGGGCCGCGCGCGGCAAGAAGTAAGTGATATGCACTCAGGGGCCATAGCCGACATTTCTGGTGTCGTTCGCAACTGCGAAGAAGCATTGGCGCAGGCCGAGGAGCAGGCTGGCTTACAGGCGAAGCGGGTGGTTATTGGGATTGCAGGCGAATTGGTAAAGGGCGTTACAGACACCATTCGCTATCGTCGGCCTCAGCCTGATCGTCCGCTTGATGATAGTGAAATGGAATTCATCATCGAGAAGGTGCAAGAACGCGCCCAAATCAAGGCACAAAAGCAAATTGGTCTTGAAACGGGCAACGACTTGGTTGAAGTAAAGCTAGTGAATAGTGCACTTGTAGGGATTCACATTGATGGGTATAAGGTGAGTAACCCAATTGGCTTTCAAGGTCGAGACGTCGCTGTGCAAATTTTTACTGCCTTTGCGCCCATGGTGCACATTGGTGCGCTTGAACGTGTCGCCGACGAACTGTCACTCGAACTGCTTGCAGTGGCCGCTGAGCCTTTCGCGGTGAGCCGAAGCGTGTTGGGGAGCGATGCGAGCAGTAATTTTACGGCTATTCTTGCCGATGTTGGTGGGGGTACTACCGACATTGCCGTAGTGAATGATGGGGGTGTTGAAGGTACGAAAATGTTTGGGATTGGAGGGCGAAGCTTTACGCAAACAATTGCAAGCGATATGAACCTGTCCTACAAAGATGCCGAAAAGCTTAAGGTGAATATTGATCATGAGCAAATTAAGCCTACGGTAAAAAAAGAAGTACATGAGGCAATCGATAAAACACTTGAAGTCTGGATTGCCGGGGTTGAACTTGCCCTGAGCGAATTCGACTCAGTTGACCATCTACCAAATCGCATTTTACTGTGTGGAGGCGGTTCAAGCCTTGCCAAATTGGTAAGCGCACTCGAGGCAGTTACCTGGCATAAAGACCTTCCCTTTACGAAAAAACCAACCGTGCATCACATTAACCCAAGCGAAGTCATGGGGGTTACCGACGCCACGGGTAGTGTATCTGACCACACCTATATTACCGCTATGGGGCTGCTTAGGGTGGGGTATGATACACTAGTAGGGAGTGGTGACGGGGGTACGATCAAAGAAAAGATTAATCGGCTTCTTAAAATATAAATTATGAATAAAGACGTTATTTACATTGATGTTGACGACGACGTAACAGCCATCATCGGTAAGGTGAAGGCTGCTAAGGAAAAAATCGTCGCACTTGTCCCGCCAAAGCGCGCCGGGGCGCTTCAGAGTGCCGTTAACCTGCGGTTGCTTGACCGTATGGCCAAGGCCGACAAAAAACATCTCGTCTTAATTACAAATAATCAGGCTTTAGTGATGCTTGCGGCAAGCGCTCGCATTCCGGTGGCCAAAAACCTTCAAAGTAAACCAGAAGTGGCTGAGATACCAGCTCTTGTTGTTGATGACGGCGACGATATTATTAACGGTGCCGACTTACCTGTGGGTGATCACGCAAAGGCAGCGAAAGGCTCGGTGGCAAAAGAGCAGAGCTTGGCCCGCAGCGCTGCCATTGACACAACCAGCCTTGATATCGAAACAGATGAGCCAAAGCCTATGGTTGCTTCGGCTACTGCCCTGAAGAAGCCGAAAAGTCGGGCAAAAATCCCTAATTTTGATACATTTCGCAAAAAATTAATCCTTGGTATCGGGGGCGGGCTGGCCCTAATCGCCTTGCTAATTTGGATGTTTGTGTTTGCGCCAGCTGCAACCGTTGTGATTACGGCACGTACCAGCCCTTCGCCCGTAAGCGTGTCGGTGCGGCTGAGTACCGATACAAAGGCCACCAACTATAAAGAAGGCGTCATGAGTGCGCTTACGCAACAAAATAAGAAAGATCTTTCTGTTGACTTTGAGGCGACGGGTCAGAAAGACATTGGGCAAAAAGCAACCGGTTCAATGAAGCTTAACCGCACCTCGGTTTCAAGTACGCCTATTTCGGTGCCTGTGGGCACAAAATTTACCGCGGGGGATATTGTCTTTGCGAGTACCGAAGCCACAACGCTTGCCGGTACTTCTATCGGCCCAGGTGGTATTGTGCAAGATAGCGCGACCATTTCAGTTCAAGCGGTTGCTGCAGGTGAAGAGTACAACGTTTCGGCCCGTTCTTATCAGTCGTCGGTTGGTGGGTTTAGTGCACAGGGCGGCACAATGGCGGGTGGTACTACCAAAATTGCTAAGGTGGTTTCGGCAGAAGATGTAGAGCGTGCCAAAGCACGTCTTATGGGTGAATCAACCGACCCACAAAAACAAGAACTTATTAAGAAATTTACAAATGGTGAAACAATCATCGATGGCAGCTTTACCGTTGAACGTGCCGACGCAGTAGCAGTCCCAGCAATTGATCAAGAGGCGGCTGATGGCAAGGCCAAGCTAACAATTCCCACAACCTTTACGGTTCAGGCGGTGGCTCGTAGCGAAGTCGAATCGTACCTTCGCTCGTATCTTGAGGCAAAGATTCCCGACGGTCAGCCTCAGAAGATATACAGCACCGGTGTCGAGAAGGCGGCTTTGGGCACCTTCCGAAAAGAAGGTGAGGTTGCTTTTGCAACGCTTACTGCGACCGGCCGGGTAGGCCCAAAAATTGATGAAGCGGCGATTAAAGAGCGTGTCAAGGGGAAAATCTATGGGGAAGTGCAGCAGGACCTTCAATCGATTGATGGTGTAAAAGAGGTTGATGTACGGTTCTCTTATTTCTGGGTACGGACCGTACCGGGTAACATTGACAAAATTAAGATTGAATTCAAAGTCGAGAATGGGTAGCCAGACGCTTATCGGCCTTGATGTGGGCGAAAAGCGTATCGGCGTAGCACTTGTCGATACAAGCGTGCGTATTGCCATTCCACTTACGACGATTGCGGTTGATGGCGAAGAGTTGCAATCGATTGCTCGCTTGATTGACCAGGAAGGGGCTACCGGGCTGGTGGTGGGGTACCCCCGTAATCAAAGCGGCGAGCCCACGGCCCAAACGCGGTATGTTGAGTTATTTGCTGAAAAATTAAAAGACCTTGAACTCCCAATCGTTTTTCAGGATGAGTCGCTCACAAGTGTTATGGCCGAACAACGGCTTATGAGTAGCAAAAAGCCCTATACGAAGGGTGATATTGATGCCCAAGCAGCGAGTATTATCTTACAAGACTATGTAGAGGTACGGTATGGATAGTATCGTAAAGTCGTCACGCAAGAAGGCTTGGCGAAGACGGCCTCTGTTTTGGGTAATAGTGGGGCTTGGCGTCTTTATGGTGGCTGTATTTTTGGGCAGCGTGGTATGGTACCAGGCGCAACTTGAACCGCTCGATGCAAAAGACGACTCGAGGGTACTGGTTGTTATAGAAAAGGGGGCGTTACCCGGGGCAATTGCCAGTGAACTCGAGGATAAGCACATTATTAAAAACAAACACATTTTTTTGTGGTACACATGGGCTACAAAAACACAGCATGTTCTTCAGGCGGGGTCGTATCGGCTGTCTGCTTCAGAATCGGTCCCTCAAATTGTTGAGCATCTTGTGAAAGGCAAGGTTGATACGTTTCAGCTCACCTTTCTTCCAGGCGATACTTTAGCGAATAATAAAAAGGTTCTCCTGAAGGCGGGGTATGAAGCATCAGAAATTGAGGCTGCTTTTGCGAAAAAATACGATTCACCGCTGTTTGCAGGAAAGCCTGCTTCGGCCGACCTAGAGGGCTATATTTGGGGGGAGACATACGAGTTTGGGGCTGGCGTGAGTGTTGAGACTATTTTGACGCACACCTTTAGCCTTTATTATGAAAAAATTAAGAACCTTCACCTAGAAGAAAAGGCAAGGGCGCAGGGGCTTTCGTTGTATCAGGCAATTACGCTCGCCTCAATTATTCAGCGTGAAGCGGGCGGGCATGACCAAGCTCAGATTGCGCAAGTGTTTTATTCTCGGCTGGCCATTGGCATGCAACTTGGTTCGGATGTAACGTACCAGTACGCTGCCGATAAGTTGGGGGTTCCGCGAGATATTAACCTTGATTCGCCGTATAATACGCGTCGTTTTGCCGGGCTTCCCCCGGGGCCAATTGCGGTTCCGGGCGTCGAGGCGCTAAAGGCGGTAGCGGAGCCTGCCGAGGGTACCTATCTCTTCTTCCTGAGCGGTGACGACAACGTTACCTATTTTGCGCGTACGGTTGAAGAGCATGAACGAAATATTACGCAACATTGTAAGCTAAAGTGTCAAATAATCTAAATTGACGTAAAAAGGCATAGTTGCTATACTCATAAGAGCACATCTTGTGCTTCTATCTACTAGTGATACAACAATCGGAATATTCTCAGATTGGCCGTAACACCTGCGAGTGGGGTATAGAAGTCGGGATGCGCCTATCTGAACAGTCGCACGGATACCAGAAAACTATATTAAACAACACTGGTCGGCACGTATCCTTTTCTTTGCAAAAGCAAAGAAGTAAGGCCTAGTACGGTAGACGCCCTCGTAGGAAACTCGAGCGGCAGGAGAACGATAATTCGTAATACAATTACGAGAAGTAGCCTTCGGGCTACTCGCGGTGGGGCTGTGGCTATACGTCCAGGGGGCGTTTCGGCCGTTTCCTCTACTCAACGATCTTCAAAAGGTCGTATCAAATCGTCAACCGTCGCTATTTATGCTGGAGCTTTTGCTCTTATTGTCTCTGTTATTGCCGTTGGCTATCGTGCACCACAAGAAACAGGTGTCGCCGTTTCGGCTGCTCCTGTAGTCGCTCCTCCACAAGCATCGGGTCATCCCGCAGTGAATGATGTAGTGGCAACCGATATCGCCGCAACTGTTGCCGAAGCTGCTTCGGTTTCAGTAAAGCCAAATGTTGAAGAGCTTGCCGTTTCAACGCGTATTCAAAGTGAGTATGCCACGGCGAGTGATGCCACGGCTATTAGCAAGCCAACTATTCTTTCGGTGTCGGCGGCAAGCCGTAATATTAGCTCATATACTGTGCAAGAAGGCGATACCGCCGCAACCGTTGCTGAAAAGTTTGGTATTAGTCCAACAACGGTTCGCTGGGCGAACAACTTACGCTCAGATGCGCTTACGGTTGGTACCGTGCTCGAAATCCTCCCGAAGGATGGTATTGCCTATACTGTAAAAGAGGGAGATACCATTGAAAAAATCGCCGAAAAATATAAAGCTGACTCAGCTCTCCTGACAAGTTACAACGACCTTGAACTTAATGGTGTAAGTGCAGGGCTTAAAATCATCATTCCAGGGGGCGAATTGCCCGAAACCGAGCGTCCTGGGTATGTAGCTCCTCGCCCAAGTTACAGCACTACAAGCTATTCTTACGGATATGTGGGGTATGGCGCTGGCTTCAGTGGCCAGTCGTGGGCTATTAAAGTCGGTACGCCAATGTATGGCGGAAATAAATACGCTGCCGGTAACTGTACGGCGTACGCTTACGACCGCCGCATTGAACTTGGTCGCCCCGTGGGTGGGATGTGGGGCAATGCCGCTACTTGGGCAAGTTACGCTGCTGCCTCGGGGTATACTGTAAACCGCACCCCTGCTGCCGGTGCAGTCATGCAAAATGGTGGCGGCTACGGGCATGTGGCAGTGGTTGAGCGTGTCCTTCCAAGCGGCGATGTTGAAATTAGTGAAATGAATGCTTACGTAAGTGGTGGCGGGTGGAACCGTGTGTCGGGCCGTATTATCGACGCTTCGGTGGCTGGCCAGTACCTTTACATTCACTAGGGGGCTACCACTGGTGAAAACGATATGATTATGCTATAATAAGAATATATGTTTGTCGACACCGCTAAAGTTTTTGTGCAGGCTGGCCGAGGCGGTGATGGTGCCGTTAGTTTTCGCCATGAAATTTATGTCGATAAAGGTGGCCCTGACGGTGGTGATGGTGGCAAGGGTGGTGATGTTATTTTTGTTGCCACTGAAAATCTTAATACGCTTATAGATTTTCGGTATAAGCCGGAATTAAAGGCCGAACCTGGGCAATCTGGGGCAAAGCGTGACCGCCACGGTAAGTCTGGGGCGGTGCTTCGTGTAAAGGTGCCCGTCGGTACCATTGTTCGTCGTGGCACCGAGGTGATAGCCGACTTTACCGAAGATGGCCAAGAAGTTGTTGTCGCAAAAGGGGGTGATGGTGGCTTTGGTAATGCCCATTTTAAGTCTTCGGTTCGTCAAACTCCTCGAATCGCTGAAAAAGGTGAGCCTGGCGACACCTTCGAGGCAGAGCTCGAACTTAAACTTCTCGCTGATGTAGGGCTGGTTGGATTTCCGAATGCCGGGAAGTCTACCTTCCTTAGTGTTGTTTCGAATGCTCGCCCAGAAATTGCCGATTATGCCTTCACTACCCTTACTCCAAACCTTGGGGTAGCGGATATCGACGATGGAAGCTTGCTGATTGCCGATATTCCGGGGCTTATTGAGGGTGCCAGCGAGGGTAAGGGGCTTGGCGATGCTTTTCTGCGTCACGTTGAACGCACCGCGGTAATACTCCACCTTATCGATGCATATACCGACGATGTCGCTGGGGCCTACCAAACAATCCGCGGTGAACTAAGGGCATATAGCGATGATTTAGCCGTGCGCCCAGAGGTCATTGCACTAACAAAAACCGAAGGCCTCGACGAAGATATTATCGAGATGCAAATTGAAGCAATAAAGAAGGTTGCCAAGGGTGCTTCGGTATTTGCTCTTTCCTCACAAGCACACAAAGGTCTCACTGAGGTGCTGCGGGCACTTCGTCATGAGGTTGAGGTGGTGCGTGTTGCTGAAAAAGAAGCCACCGAAGAGGCTGAAGGGGACATGCCAGTCATTTCTCTTAATAAAGAGCAAGAGGCGCTTGCCTGGAATATTAAAAAGATCGAGGACGCTGACGGGCGAGTGGTATTTACTGTCCAAGGTCATAAAATTGATAAGTTTGCGCGCCGTACCCGCTTCGACACTTTCGAAGGGCTTAATCGTCTCCGCGACATCATGAAAAAAATGGGAATTACCCATGCATTAACCCGTGCTGGCGCTGAAGGTGACTCGACAATTCGGATTATTGGCGAAGAGTTTACCCTTATAGAACAATAATCTATTCAACTTGTGACTTACCTCCATAGGGGGTATTTTTTTGTGATTGACAACCATTTCGGAGAAAGCACATCATCCCTCGGCTATAATAAGACTATGCCACAAACATTTTTCTTCTATGACCTCGAAACTTCTGGGCTTAACCCCCGGCAAGACCGTATTATGCAGTTTGCCGGGCAACGTACTGGCCTTGATCTTGAACCGATTGGTGATCCCTATAATATTCTTGTAAAGCTCAATGATGATACACTTCCAAGCCCCGACGCCTTAGTGGTAACCGGTATTACTCCGCAACAAACCCAGGCCGATGGATACACCGAGGCAGAGTTTGCTGGGCTGCTTATGGAAGAGGTCTTTACGCCCGATACTATCGCAGTAGGATTTAACAATATTCGGTTCGATGACGAATTTATTCGAGCTCTTTTTTGGCGTACCTTCAATGACCCATACGAGTGGAGCTGGCGCGACGGCCGCGCACGCTGGGATATGCTTGATGTCGTTCGTATGACTCGAGCTTTGCGTCCTGAAGGCATTAAGTGGCCGGTGGTTGATGGAAAAGCTTCAAATCGTCTCGAGCTTCTTACCAAATTGAACGGGATTGACCATTTTAAGGCACACGATGCGCTGAGCGATGTCGAGGCTCTTATTGCAGTCGCAAAGCTTATTAAAAGTAAACAGCCCCAGCTTTACATGCACCTCTTTGAATATAAAGATAAAAAGAAGGTCGCTTCGTTAGTAAACTTAGATGATAAAAAGCCTTTTGTTTATGTAAGCGGGCGGTACGATGCTGCCTTTGAGAAAACAACCGTGGCGTTTCCGCTCACTTCAAGCCGTAATGGCAATGTGGCCGTGTACGATTTACGCTACGACCCAACCCCTTTTGTTTCAAAACCCCCGGAAGAGCTTACAAAGTTATTTTATGCAAGTTGGGAAGAGCGAAAGGCCGAAGGGTTTCAGGCGCTACCCGTAAAAGAGCTACAGTATAACCGAGCACCTGCGGTAGCACCTCTGGGCGTGCTCGAGCGCGAAAACGGCTGGGGGCGGATTGGTCTTGCTAACGACATTGTTACCAAGCACCGGGCCATTCTTTTGGCGCACCCTGAATTTGCAGAAAATATCCGAAGCCTTTACGAGGGCCGGCCTGAGTTCGCCAAAGAACAAGACCCAGAGACCCAGCTCTATGATGGGTTTGTCCCCGACATTGATAAACTACGGATCGAGAAAGTTCGCCGCGCCGATGCTAATCAATTGGCTGACATGCACCCAGAATTTACCGACGAACGGCTTTCTGAACTCCTTCTTCACTACAAGGCTCGCAACTATCCCAGGTCGCTTGCCGAGGATGAAATGAATCAATGGGAAACCTGGCGGGCCGAGCACGTCCGTAAACAGCTACCATCATTTGTTACACGGTTGCAACAACTCGCCACGATTCATGCAGGCAATGATGCGAAAGAGTATATCGTGCAGGAACTACAGCTTTGGGCCGAGAGTATTGTGCCGCTTGGCGAAGAGTCGTGATAAAACGAAGCCTGCAATAAGAGGATATGCCACCAAAAGAGCGCTGGCGCTCACGGTAATAGAAGTCCCCGGAATAGTACCCGTGAGCATAAACACGGCAAACGCATGGGCGGCGTTAAAGCTATCGAGGATAAGAAGCGCCGACAACGCAATGCAGATGGTGGTGAGTGTTTTCTTGGTGGTACTCATATGAACAGACCCTTAGATGATTGAACTACACTATAGGCCCCCCTCTTTGTATTTGCAAGCACAAGCATAATATTCTAAAATATATTTTATGCTTGAAACGGGGCGAGGTCTATGAGTATACTGAAAAACAGTATGATGGCAGAATATGGGGAGTCTCAGTCGGTAGTAACATTTGGTTCAATGAAGCTTGAGCCAATTCCATATCCAGCAATTAATGAATTGTCACAGGTACGAACAGGCTATGACCCAGGCGCAATAGACGATCTTGCGTGGTCGATGCAACGCCCCGTTATAGAGGGCGAGCCAGCACAAACATTCGAACTGATCAACCCATTAACGATTGGCCGCTTTACCCCACCTGCCGCAGCACGCTACATCAATGACTGGGGCGAGTATTATCGAGTCCCAAAGGGCGAGCGGACTGACTGGCAGGACCTTCGTCCACTCCCTGGGAGTGAGGGTCAGGCGGCTATTCTGATTAGTGGACATCGGCGGCGGCGAGCTATAGGGCGGTTGATAGAGAGACACCTTATGGCGCCTGAAGAGGTGCTTGTGGTGTCGAGTGTTTTGGACGACATAGAGTTCGCACAGGGCATAGCGCTTCAGTTACGTGAAAACGTGTATGACCGGCCGTCGCCGCAGGACGAGGCCCGGGCAATCGATCTATGGTACCGCTATACTGTCGGGCCTGGGGGCGAAGCGCCTAACATCGCAACACTTTCCAAGCAACTTGGCTTTAGCGAAACAAAGGTTCGTGATGCGCTTGCCTTTGCCTCGCTCCCAGAGTCGGTTCAATCATATACTCGAGATGGTGTTCTGAGCTATTCGATCGTTCGCCAGCTCAAGCCACTTTACGACGCGTACCGGTCGCTGTATGGAGATGATGATAAGGCTCGGCTGTCGATCCACACTTTTTGCGACATTGCCTTGAGCCGCTACTTGCAGGGAAACTCGGAAAGTAAATTTGAGCAACTCATAAAGAACAAGGTAAAAGAAATTAGGGGCCAGGCAGAATATCAGCAAGAAGAGTTTACGCTTTTTAGCGGCGATGAGTATACCGTTCAGAGAGGCGCGGACAGTGCAGCCCGACGCCTCGGTGATACGGCCGCTGCCGTACTGCGGTATCAACTAAACCAAGGTGGGGTGAGCGAAGCGATGGTGCGGGATCTTGAGGCATTGATTGCTAATTATCGAGAGGCACAAGGGTGTACGCAGAATCAGCGACCACTTTTCTAGTGATGTGAAAAAACCAACACCTATTGCATATATATATATATATCATTAAAATTGAACCATAAAACAATAAAAACAAAAAGGAATTAACATGAAGAAGCAACGGAAGCTCTCTATTCGTCCACTTGTGGCCGCTGTGCTGTTTGGTATTGCAACACTTATAGGTACTTTACTGCCAGCAGCAAACACGTGGGCGGCACCCCCAACAATTTCCGGGTTAGTAATGTCATACGTGACAACACCGACATCGCATCCGGCAATTCAGGTATCGGTTGATGCACCAGCGGATCCAGCAACGGAGTATGACTTTAAAATACGGGCCTTGGGGGAGGGTCAGTGGGCGTGGGCGCAATATGAGCATGACGGGCAGCTTGTAAGCGGCTCGTCTAAGCCCTATGGCACTCCAATAGCTCTCGTTGCAGGGTATAACGATGTGCGGCTTGTTCAGGGTATGGTGTATGAAGTGTCTGCTCAAGCAGTGACGGGCTTCTCGAGTGGGGATATTGAAGTAAGCCAGCCGTACGTACGTCGTATCACGCTTGCTAGTGGTAACACTGGTGCACCGGTAGCCTATGCGAGTGCTCCGCAGAATGTAGCTGCCTCGACTACAGGCAGTACGGTTACGTTTACGTGGGATATGCCCGCTTTGCAAGGCGATTTGCCGATTACTGGGTGGGCTGTTACGACCGTATGGAATGAGGTGGGGACTACTATTAATAACCCATCGCAACGAAGTTATACCATTAACAGTGTTGCTCCTTGTGAAATCTATACCTTGTACGTGTTCGCGATTAATGGAGCTGATGGCCCTAGTAGTGAATGGGGGCGCGCAGAAGTGCAGGCCCCTGGTGCAAACGGCCAAAGTTGTTCCCAGCATGGAGGCCAAGATAATCCGGGGCCTCAGGAGCGACCCGTGACAACTCTTTCGGATAATCTCCCTAATGCGGACTACTCTGCGGACGGGGCAACAATCCTTTCCTTAATGGGGAGTAGGGCCGTGGTCGCAATTTCGGGCGGCGCAACACTAAAGGGTACTGGCACGGCACGTGGGGTGACTATTGCGGCAGATAGCTATATTGCGCCAGGGCTTTCACCGGGTACACTCACAGTGCTTGAGACACTGGACCTCTCAGGTACCTATGAGGCCGAGCTTCTTAACAAGGACACTTATGACAAGCTTGTTGTTGGCGAGAGCTTCGCAACACCAGGTGGCCATGCGGTAACGCTTCAGCCTGGGGCGACTCTTAGCGCCGTACTGTATAGTGGCTGGAGTGTTAAACAGGGCGATGTTTTCACAATTATTGATAACCGCAGCAATACTGCCGTGTCGGGTACCTTCGCCGCTCTCCCCGAAGGCGCTGAACTCACCGTTAACGGCCTCACCTTCAAGATTAGTTACGTAGGGGGCGATGGTAACGATGTTGTTCTTACCGCTCTTAACGGAGCAACTGACCCCTCAGCACCAAATACTGGTCTTGCTCGTCTCATGAAAGCAAACCCTGTTGTTGTGATTGCTATGGGACTTATCGCCGTAATCACTATTGGAACTTTAGCGGTACGGGGTGCGCGGCGGAAGTAGCCGAGCGTATGTGCTAATGGCTTCGTGCCGTCTTTGCTCCAGCTATGATACTGGAAAAATCTTCAAAAATCTCGTATAATACATACGATATGGCAGAGGTAATTCGAGTAACGGGCGCGCGGGAGCACAACCTTAAGAATATTAGTGTTGAGATTCCACGCGATAAGCTGGTAGTCATTACTGGTCTGAGTGGTTCGGGCAAGTCGAGCCTTGCATTTGACACTATTTACGCCGAAGGCCAGCGTCGCTATGTTGAAAGTCTTTCAAGCTATGCTCGTCAATTCTTGGGGCTCATGGAAAAGCCAGACGTTGACCAAATAGACGGCCTTAGCCCGGCAATTAGCATTGACCAAAAATCAACTAGTCGTAACCCACGGTCAACGGTAGCAACGGTAACCGAGATCTACGATTATCTTCGCCTCCTTTATGCGCGTATCGGTATACCGCATTGCCCGGTATGCGGTAAAGAAGTTAGCCGTCGTACTCCGCAAGATATTATTGATGAAATTTTAAAGCTCCCTGAAAGCTCACGGGTTATGTTGCTGGCGCCAATTGCTAAGGGAAAAAAAGGTGAATTCGCGCATGTGCCAGAGCAGTATCGCCGCCTTGGGTTTGCTCGTGCTCGGGTTGACGGCGTGGTGTATTCGCTTGATGAGTTCCCCGAACTCGATAAAAAGTATAAGCACGATATTGAAATTGTTGTGGACCGCATTGCGCTCTCTGAAGACATGCGCGGCCGTGTTTCGCAATCCGTTGAACAGGCGCTTGAAATTGCCGAGGGGGTTGTTGAGGTGCTCGACGTTGATGCTGAAGATTCGTATATTTACAGCCAACGCTACGCTTGTGTTGATCACCCGAATGAAGAAATCCCCGAACTTGAACCACGTCTTTTCAGCTTCAACGCGCCGCAAGGTGCCTGCCCGGTATGTACAGGTCTCGGCAGTCGGCTTGAAGTTGACCCAGAGCTTGTTTTTAACCCTAACTTAACAATTGCTGAAGGGGCAATCCGTCCGTATAACCGCGTTAATAGCGATGCTTGGTACATGAAGCGCCTTGCTGCGGTAGCTGATGCACATAGTTTTAGTTTGAAGGTGCCGGTAAAAGAATTGCCAGCAGAAGCACTGCAAAAAGTGCTGTATGGAACGGGCGACCAAAAATACCGCATCTCACTTGGTGATGGTCGAGCCTACGATTCGACCTATGAAGGGGTAATCCCGAACCTTGAACGCCGCCACAGAGAAACCGACAGTGACTTCATGAAAAAAGATATCGAGCGGTTTATGCGTACCAAAGAATGTACTGCCTGTAAGGGTGCTCGCTTGAAGCCGGTGGTATTAGCGGTAACAATTCATGGACTAAGCATTATGGACATCACCTCACTAGGTGTAGAGGACGCACTTGATTTGTTTGCGAATAAATTAAAACTTTCAGAACAAGAATTGTTTATTGCGCAGCAAATCCTAAAAGAAATTACATCTCGCCTTGGGTTTATGAATAATGTGGGGCTTAATTACCTTGAGCTGGCGCGTGCGGCTAATACCCTTTCTGGTGGTGAAGCGCAGCGTATTCGTTTGGCAACTCAAATTGGCTCCGGGCTTCAGGGTGTGCTCTATGTGCTTGACGAACCTTCAATCGGTCTTCACCAGCGCGACAACGATCGCCTTATTGCAACGCTTAAGCACCTTCGTGACCTCGGCAACACCGTGCTGGTTGTTGAGCACGACGAAGATACCATTCGCCACGCCGACTACCTGCTCGATATTGGCCCTGGTGCTGGTGTACACGGGGGTAATGTTGTGGCGTTTGGTACTCCGGCAGAAGTCGCTGAAAACCCAAAGAGCATCACCGGGCGCTACCTTAGCGGTACTGAAAAGATTGACGTACCAAAGAAACGCCGCACGCTTCAAAAAGACCGCGCATTGGTTGTAATGGGTGCTCGTGAAAACAATCTTAAAAACATTGATGTTTCAATCCCACTTGGGGTAATGACAATGGTGACCGGGGTAAGCGGTTCGGGTAAATCGACGCTTGTAAATGATATTCTTGCCAAAGAACTTTCAGCTCGCTTGCATCGTGCTCATGCGATTCCCGGTACTCACGATAATATTGAAGGCATTGAGCAGCTCGACAAAGTGATTGTTATTGACCAATCGGCAATTGGCCGTACGCCGCGCTCAAACCCGGCAACCTACACCGGAGTCTTTACGGCAATCCGTGAATTGTTTGCCGGTACGCCAGAAGCAAATATTCGCGGCTACAAAGCTGGTCGCTTTAGTTTTAACGTAAAGGGTGGTCGCTGTGAGAACTGCCAGGGTGATGGAGTGATTAAGATTGAAATGCACTTCCTGCCCGACGTGTATGTTACTTGTGATGTATGTAAAGGGAAGCGCTATAACCGCGAGGCACTCGAAATTAAATATAAGGACGCCACTATCAGTGATCTACTTGAAATGACAATCGACCAAGCTGCCGAGTTCTTTGCAAATATTCCCGCAATTGCTCGTAAACTCGATACGCTTGTTGATGTTGGGCTCGGCTATATTCGCCTCGGGCAACCAGCAACCACCTTTAGCGGTGGCGAGGCCCAGCGCATTAAGCTTGCCTCTGAACTTTCGCGCCGTTCAACCGGCAAAACACTGTACATTCTTGATGAGCCAACGACCGGGTTGCATAGTGCTGATGTAAAGCGCCTTTTGGGTATTTTGCAGAAGCTTGTTGAAGGTGGCAACAGTATGGTAATTATTGAGCACAACCTTGATATGATTAAGGCCGCTGACCATATTATCGACATGGGCCCCGAGGGTGGCGCGGGCGGTGGTAGGGTTGTTGCTACGGGTACGCCGGAAGAGATTACGAAAGTTACAGCTTCGTTTACGGGCGCGTATTTGAAGCCACTACTTTAGTTATTTCTTGCGTTTTGCAAAAATAGTTTTTACTTCACGCTTCGTACCCTCCCAAAGGGCGGTACGGTTTTTCTTGTCTTTAAGAATTGCGATAGCTGGAGGAAGCACTGACACAAGAATGATAAGGCCGATGATTGGAAGGAGTACGTGGTCAATAGCAATGCCGGCCGCCTCGAAGGCTGCGCCGACAAAGTAGCCAAGGGAAGTAACACCAAATGTCCATACGAGTCCGCCAACAAGGTTGAACGCCAAGAAGCGCTTATACTCCATTTTTGCCGTGCCAGCTACGATAGGCGCGAAGGTGCGCACAATAGGAACGAACCGAGCAATGATAATTGTTTTACCGCCATGTTTTTCGTAAAAAGCCTGGGCCTTTTGAATGTGGCCTTGTTTAAAAAGCCGAGCGTCTGGCTTTTTAAAAATGCGTGGGCCGGTTTTGCGCCCGAACCAATAGCCGACAGTGTCGCCAAGGACGGCGGCGATGAAAAGAAGCACAAGAAACACAGGGAACGCAATCGGTATATTGCCTGGGAGTACGCCTGCGTGGTAAAGAACACCTGCAGTAAAGAGCAGGCTGTCACCGGGAAGGAAGAAGCCAATGAGGAGGCCTGATTCGGCGAAAATAACAAATAAAATAGCAAAAATACCGAGCCCAATAATGATATCAACAAGATCAAAGCCGGGGATTGCGCCGAACAAAGTGACGCTGGTGGTCAATATATCAAACATGCTGTATGTAGTGTAGCATGGTGGGGGCTATCATTACATGCTATAATAAATATACAATATCAAATTTCCAAAAAGGTATCCGACGAAAAGGAGGAGAGACATGGGAGATAAGATTACTGTAACTTTGGACGTACGCGACCTACGAGGTAAAAAAGTAGCGCGGCTTCGCCAAGAGGGGCTTGTGCCTGGTGTTATTTATGGCCAAGGGTTTGAACCAATGCTTGTGCAATCTGCATATAATGTACTCGAGAAGGTTGTTCGTGAGGCAGGCAAGCACTCCCCGGTGCATGTAACGGTTGATGGCAAGAAAAAAATTACGCTTATTAAAGATATCGAGCGTGACCCGGTCCGGTCGCGGATTCAGCACGTTTCATTCCACGCTGTGAAGGCTAATGAATCGGTGCATGCGGAAGTGCCAATCCACCTTGTGGGGCTTGGTGAAAGCGAAGCTGAAAAGGCTGGGCTTATTGTGCTTCAGGCTATTGAAACTATTGAAATTAAGGCAAAACCAGCTGATCTTCCCGAAGCACTTGAAATTTCGGTTGAGGGGCTTAAAACAGACGAAGACAAGCTTCTTCTTAAGGATGTTGTGCTGCCGAACGGTGTTGAGTATGCTGACGTAGAGCAAGACCTTGAGCTCGTTATTGCGAATGTTTACGAACCAGCCGCGCTTGAAGCGGCCAATGAAGCGGCCGCTGGTGATGCCGAAGACCCAAGCGCGAGTGATGTCGAGGCTGAGCAAGGTGCCAACACCCCGCAAAATACTCAGGCTGAGGAAACTCGACCAGGTGGTAAGGGTCAGGATGAGCCAAAATAGTCGGTAAGACGGATATTGCGCAGTCGGTGCAGGTCGGGGTTGAGGTATTTGTGAGTGCAGTTGGTGCTATTTCAGCGTGGGAAATCATTGAAGCGGTGCGTAGATATCGAAAAGGGGGTAAGCATGACGAAAAATAATATTGTAATCGCTGAAGGCTTAACCAAGCGTTACGGCAAAAAGACAACGGTGCGTGACGTGTCATTTGCCGTCAAGGAAGGTGAGGTCTTTGGTATCCTTGGGCCGAATGGTGCAGGTAAAACCACGACATTGGAGATGATCGAGACATTGCGGCCGATTGACGAAGGTGCGGCAACGGTTGATGGCATTGATGTTGCCGAGAATCCCAAAGCAGTTCGCAAGATTATTGGCGTGCAAACACAGGCGTCGGCATTTTACGACAAAGTGAGTTTGCGCGAGCAACTACAGCTCTTTACATCGATTTACGGGACAGATACAGGTGTGGATGAGCTGCTAGCAGATGTTGACTTGACTGAAAAAGCGCGCGAATACCCAGAAAAGCTTTCAGGCGGGCAAAAGCAACGTTTTAGCATTGCGAGTGCGCTGGTGAATCAGCCGAAAGTACTCTTTCTGGACGAGCCGACGACCGGGCTCGATCCGCAGGCGCGGCGCAACATGTGGGACTTGATTGAAAAAATTAAGCACCGCGGTATTACGGTGATTTTGACGACGCATTATATGGAAGAGGCGCAGGTATTGTGTGACCGAGTGGCGATTATGGATAGCGGCAGGATTATTGCGCTCGATACACCAAAGAAACTCATCAACAACCTGCTCGATACCGGCTTCAAAAAGAAGCAGGAGGTACTGCTGGCTGACCTTGAGGACGTGTTTATTAATCTGACCGGAAAGGCACTAAGGGACTAACATGAAAACGACATTCCAATATGCCAAAATACAATTCTTGCGTGTTCTGCGCGACCCTGTAACACTGATTGTGTTGTTTGCGATTCCGGTGCTCCTACTCGTACTGTTTGGTGCGTTTATCGGTGGAGGCGACGACGTGAAGGTACGTGTCGCGGTGGTGAATAATTCCAAGGAGCAGTTCGCCGAAGAGTTTGCAGGGCAGCTGCAGAAAATTGAAGCGCTTGAAATCAACCAAGATGTCACAGAGTTTAATGATGCAACCGAAAAGCTCAAGGAAGGGCAGGTTGATGGCGTGGTTGAGCTACCGGCCGGGTTTGGCGCACTAAAAGAAGGTCGTCCAGTCGGAGCGGTGAAAATATCGGCCAATGCGCGCGACCAATCGTCGGCAGATATACTCTCAGCGGTGCTGTCGAGTGTTGCCGAGCAGAACAATACGGCAATTACGGGTGTTACGCCACCGATTACGGTCGAGCGCGCCTGGATTGATGGTATGGCAACCAAGCCGGTCGACGTGTTGTACCCAATGTTTACGGCGATGGCGATTATGATGGTGGGTATCTTTGCAGTCGGCTCGACCATTCCAAGTGATAAAAAGACGGGAATCTTGCGGCGTATGCGAGTCACACCGCTACGCAATAGTCAGTTTATTGGCGGTATGGTATTGGCGTATATCGGTATTTCAGTGTTGGTCGTAGCGGTAATGACAACGATTGCGATGGTGCTCTTTGGCATGGAGATGCGTGGTGACTGGCTGAGTTTCGGGGTGCTGGTGTTGCTTGGCTCTGTGCTCATGATTGCAATCGGCACAATGATTGGCGGCTGGGCGAAAAATACGACACAAGCAGACATTTACGGACAAATTGTCTTCATTGCCTCACTTGCCTTTAGTGGTCTGTGGTTGCCGCGTGCTATGATGCCAGACTGGCTACGCGATATTACAGCGTACTTGCCGTTGACGCCGCTCATCGAAGGTATGGAGCGCATTGCTGTTGAAGGTCTGACAATCCTTGATATTGGCTTCCAGCTGGCAGTAATTGCCGGGTGGTTTGCGGTTGTGCTCTTCGTTGCGGTGAAGACGTTTAAATGGGAATAGCTATTCCTCGATAAACCCACCCGATTGATGCGACCAGAGCTTTGCGTAGGTACCGCTCTTATTTTTGAGGAGTTCGGTATGCGTTCCATCTTCAATGATTTTTCCGTGATCCATGACAATAATGCGGTCAAGTTTTGCAATGGTAGAAAGGCGGTGGGCAATGACGATGCTTGTCCGGCCTTTCATCAGCTCATCAAGCGCTTTCTGAATAAGCACCTCAGATTCACTATCAAGAGCGGAGGTTGCTTCATCGAGGATGAGGATTGGCGCATTCTTTAGGATAGCCCGCGCAATGGCGATGCGTTGACGTTGCCCGCCAGAGAGCTTTACGCCGCGTTCACCGACCAATGTGTCAAATCCTTGTGGAAGCTCCTCTATAAATTCAAGCGCGTGAGCTTGCTTTGCGGCGAGGTGAATTTCCTCGTCTGTAGCATCAGGTTTTCCGTATGCGATATTTTCACGCAAACTACGGTGAAAAAGCATCGGCTCCTGAGGGACATAGCTAATGTGTTCGCGAAGACTTTGCTGGGTGATTTCGCGAATGTTATAGCCACCAATAGAAATGTTTCCTTTTGTAACGTCAGCAAAACGGAGTAATAGGGAAACGATAGTGGACTTCCCTGCGCCAGAGTGTCCGACAAGCCCAACTTTTTGCCCTTCGGGAACTGAAAGCGTAACATCATGTAGGACATTTTCTTTATTGTCATCGTACCGGAAAGAGATACCACTAAGAGTTATTGATGGGATGAAGCTTTTGATTGGCTGTGCAGTTTTTGAATCTGTAACAGCATCCTTTTTTAGTAACATTTCGGTTAATGGCTGGGCATCAAGGAGTGCTTGATCGTATCCGTTGAGAATATCGCCCAGTGAGAATAATTGCATGCTAATTCTCTGTAGGTATGTAAGTACGAAGATGGCGGTTGCCACGGCAAGTTGTCCATTGAGGACAAGCCACGTTGCGTATGCTACAGCAATAAGTTGTACAATTACCATAAGGGCGACACGCGCCGATCCTTCGACGGCAATAAAGCCGATATCTTTATTAAAAATGTTTTTAAATCTTGATGAGTACTTCTGTAACATTTCTACTTCTCGCTTTTCGCCTGCGAATGTTTTCACAACAAGATAATTTGTTACGCTATCGGCAATGTGGCCGTGCATTTTCCCAATCACTTCTTTACGCTCATGGCGCCATGGTGCGCGCTTCCTAATACTCCAGCGAATTTGAATAACAAGGGCAACAAGAAGGAAGAGAAGAATGCCGGCAACAGATGGTGATGCTGCGAAAAGGAGTGTTAGGCCGATGCCTATGGACAGCACAAAGCCAAGTGTACGAATGATGAGAAGGTCTTGAAGAGTTACATGGCTACGGATGAAGTCTATGTGTCGCGTAGTGAGGGCGCCCACTTTTGTATTTGTAAAGAAATGTACGTCTTTGCGGATAAGGGAGGCAAAGCTTGCGTCTGTGAGGGATTTTCTAATACTCGCTTCATGTCGTGTCAGCGCTTGAAATCCAATGAGATTTAAGGTTGCACCGGCGATTCCGACGATTGCTGCAGACATGAGGGTGTGTTGTACCGCTGTGCTATTGTTTTCTGTGAGTCCACCTATTGCAAGTGACAAGAAGTAAGGCAAAAGCGTAGAGATGAGTATTTCTGCCGCTGGAATGCTTATAAGTGCGGTAAAGAAACTCGGTTTGTATTTTCGCACCTGCTGCCAGTAAAGGCGCAGAGTTTCACGATTGATATTCATAGAGAATAATCCTTTCTGTTTTTAAATAGATTTAAGATAGAAGAGTGTCGCGATTGGTTCGGCCGTCCGAACGTCTAACGAATAGAGGACTTAAGTAAAGTCATAGTAAGCTTTAGTATAGAAGTTTTCTAAGGGGTTGTAAAGTGTTATAATAAAAACTATGCAAAAAATTCTTCTCTACTACAAATTTACTCCACTTTCTGATCCAGAAGCGGTGAAGCTTTGGCAGAAAGCTCTTTGTGATAGCCTGAATCTTAAGGGGCGTATTCTTGTGAGTAAACATGGTCTTAACGGGACTGTTGGTGGAGAGATGGAAAATCTCAAGGCTTACGTCAAGGCTACAAAGCAACTGCCGGGCTTTAAGGATATTGTCTTTAAGTGGAGCGATGGGTCTCGCGAAGATTTCCCGCGGATGAGCGTGAAGCACCGCCGCGAACTTGTGGGCTTCCAAAATAGCGAAGATGAATTTGATGTGAATATGGACGGCGTGATTGGCGGAGGGACGCACCTTAAGCCGAAGCAGGTGCATGAGCTTGTTGAGAAATACGGCGATGATGTTGTGTTTTTCGATGGCCGCAACGCGCACGAGGCAAAAATCGGTAAATTCAAAGGTGCAATTGTGCCGAATACAAATACCTCGCGTGACTTTATTGCCGAGCTTGAGAGCGATAAGTACGATGATATTAAAGATAAGAAAGTTATTACCTATTGTACCGGCGGTATTCGCTGCGAAGTTATTTCTGCCATGATGAAAAAGCGTGGCTTTAAGGATGTTTACCAAATTGATGGTGGCATTGTAAAATACGGCGAAGCCTATGGTGACGATGGCCTATGGGAAGGGTCGCTTCGAGTATTTGATAATCGTATGACGGTTGATTTTTCTGACCATGCTAAAACTATCGGTGAGTGTACGCATTGTAGCGGTAAAACCAGTAATTTTGAAAACTGTGTCTTTGCGAATTGTAACGACCTGGTGCTCATTTGTGAAAAATGCAAAGAGAATCCAAGCCTTCTTTACCACACCGAAGCGTGTCGCGAAAAAGACGCTGAGCTTAAGGCTCGACTTGCTGCCGTCCTGTAGAAGGAATATAATGAAAGCACAATTCTTGACAAGGAGTGTGTTGTATGGCAAAAACAATAGAAATTCGTGAAAAACCGAGTGTGGGCTCACGGCTGCGCGGTTTAGTGGCGGCGCAGGGCGTTTTGGCAATTTTATTTGGTATTGTGGCTCTGTTTTGGTCGGGGCTCACGGTATCACTTTTGCTTATATTCTTCGGGCTTTTTACGCTGATTTGGGCGGTGGTCGGTATTGTTACTAGCCTCGTTTCGATGGGCGAAGTGAAGCTATGGTGGCTTGAGCTGCTCTTTAGCGTGTTGCTGCTTGGCCTTTCGGTATATGTACTTCGTAACCCGGTTGATGTAGCGCTGGCTTTTGTGATTTTCATTGGGCTTGCCTTTATAGTGCGCGGGCTGGTTGACCTTATTCAAGGTCTCTTTGATAAAGACCGCGACGGTGATACGCGCATGTTCTCGGTGCTTGTTGGTATTATCGGTGTTATTGCCGGTATAATTACCCTCATGTATCCGGTTTCTGCTGGTGTTGCGGTTGTATGGGTGATTGGCCTCTATGGTATTCTTTATGGTACGCTAGCCATTGCCTTTGCGGTTCGCGCACATCACGCATCGTTAAACGGTTAATTGTTAAGTAAGTATGAAATGCCGCTTCGTGATGGAGCGGTCTTTCTTGTTACCAAGGTGTTATAATAGGAATATGACAGAATTACTGAAATGGAATGTGTATGAAATATCGTCAACAGAATCTTCGCTCAATGGAGTAATGCTTCGTGGTCGCATACGCAAATTTGGGCTTGAGAATGGTATTAATGTGCTTGCAGAAAATACTGAGGATGCAGAGAATGGGGTGCGATTTGCAACACTCACTGAGTCCGATGGCGAGCAAATATCTTGGTATGTAGCATCGATTGTGGGTGACGTAGCGATATCGCGTGTGATGGAGCAGGTTGTAAACCCAGTTTTAAGTAAACTTAAGGTAAATGATGCAAGCCGCTATGTCCTATAGCTGTGGCGAAGAAACGTTATTGTGAATACCCAACTTCAAGAAAAGTTAAAAACCCTCCCGCGCTCGCCCGGGGTGTATTTTCACAAGGCAAAAAATGGTGAGATTATTTATGTTGGCAAGGCGGCAGTGCTTAAGAATCGGGTGCGGCAGTATTTTCAGAGTACGCGCGATATGGACGTCAAGACTCGCGCATTAGTAGAAGAAATTCACGATACCGATTGGGTTGAAACCGAAAGTGAGCTCGATGCGCTGTTTCTTGAGTCGGAAATGGTCAAGCGCTACATGCCGCGTTATAACATATTGCTTCGTGACGATAAATCGCAAACCTTTGTACGCATTGATATGAAAAGTGAATGGCCAACGGTGTCGTTTACGCGCAACCCAATTGACGATGGTGCGGATTATTTCGGCCCCTATTACAATGGTTATGCAATTAAAAAAGCGCTTCGGTATCTACGAAAAATCTTTCCGTATTATACGAAGCCGCCGAAAGATGGGTCTCGGCCTGACCTTGATTCGCATATTGGCCTGAGCCCTCGGCCTGGCGTACGCAGTGATGAATACAAGGCTTCGCTCCGTGAGCTGATTCGCTATTTACAAGGTGGCCGCAAGGCAATTATTCGTGATATTGAAAAGAATATGAAGCTTGCAGCGAAACTTCATGATTTTGAGCATGCTGCACTTCAGCGCAATCGCCTCAATGATCTTCGAGTATTGCAACAGCGTATTATGTTTGGCGATCGAGAGTTCTTAGATATTAGTAAGGACAAAGCGCTTTCTGACTTGGTTGATTTGTTCTGTCTTAAAAAGGTCCCTGCACGTATTGAGGGGTATGACATTAGCCATATGGGCGGAGTAAACGTGGTAGCAAGTATGGTGGTGTTTACGAATGGAGTAAGTGACCGTACGAATTATCGAAAATTTAAAACGCGCGTGGAGCGTAATGACGATTATGCAAACATGCACGAGGTGATCCAACGTCGCTTTAGCGAGAAGAATATTAAAAGTTGGGGTATGCCAGACTTGGTAATTATTGATGGCGGAAAAGGCCAGCTCGATGCAGCGCTAAGGGCGATGGAGGAACACGGCATTGCCGTGCCAACAATCGGCATTGCCAAGCGGGAAGAAGAGGTGATGATACATAGAACTCGCTCAAACATTGCAACGGATACGTTGGAGCGGTATCGAGTGGGCGAGCTGCAAGCATCCGGGCTTTTTGTTGAACTTTCAGGTGAATACCTAAAGGTGAACCTACACGCCGGGCAAACGAATGCTTCGGGGCACTCTAAAAACCTTCGTGGCTCCGATATAGTGATGCGTTTCTCGCATGTCACAAAGTTATTTCAACGTATCCGCGACGAGTCGCATCGTTTTGCTATTAGTTACCATACGGTGCTAAAGCGCGCAAAACAAACCGCTAGCAGCCTCGAAGATATACCCGGTATTGGCCCGGCAACTCGCCGAAAATTGATTCGTACTTTTGGAAGTTTAGCGGGGGTGAAGCGGGCACCTGTAGAGGAAATTGCCGAGGCGATTGGAGCGGCCAAGGCGAAGGTGGTACATGAATTACTCTACTGATAGAGCACTCCACAGAAAGGCCCTTGCCGCTCTCTACCCCTTTCCTATAGTGCTCGCCGCTCACCGGTCTATGCAGGCCAAATCGGATATGGCTTACAAATTTACCCAGGAGCCTTCGTTTTTATATTTAACAGGTATAAATGAGCCGGATTGGATGCTTATATATGACACCACAGCCTGGCATCTTGTGAAACCGTATGTGTCTGAGGTCCATGAAATTTTCGATGGCTCGCTTTCTATAGAGGAGGCGATTCAGCTAAGCGGCATTACCTCAGTTTTGAGCCACACTGAAGGCGAGGTTTTGCTGAGTGCACTCTCGAGAAAGTACGAGACAGTAGTAACGATTGGCGGTGACCCAATGGCGAGTGAGTATGATTTTGTTCTTAACTCTGCCGGACAGTTACTGGGAGCGAAGCTCGAAAACCTTTTTACGGAGGTTGTTGATTGTCGGCCAGAACTTAAGAAAATGCGCGCAGTGAAAACTCGGGCAGAGCTTAATGCTCAGCAGGAGGCGATAGACGTTACTATTGATGCCTTTGATAAACTAAAAAAATCTATAAACAGCGCAGCATATGAATATGAGCTTGAAGCGCAGCTCAATGCTGCCTTTAGGGTGACCGGTGCCAGTGGTCATGCCTACGACCCCATTGTTGCCGGGGGTAAAAATGCGTGCACACTCCATTATGGTAAAAATCAAGACAAGCTACCAAAGAATGGCCTTGTGCTTATCGATGCCGGTACGCAGGTTGGCGGCTACTGTGCAGACATCACTCGAACGTATGCCATCGGTATGCCAAGCGACCGTGAAAAAGCAGTGCATGCGGCAGTTGAGCGTGCGCATCACTCTATCATTGCATTGATTGAGCCGGGCGTTTCATTTGAGTCCTACAGCCATTCGGTTGACGAAATTATGAAAGATGCTTTAGAGAGCCTGGGATTGTTAAAGGATCGAACGGATACAAAGGTATACCGCACTTACTTTCCGCATGCAATAAGCCATGGGCTTGGCATCGACGTTCATGAGTCGCTTGGTGGGTATAAAGCATTTATGGCCGGTATGGTCCTTACAGTTGAACCTGGTATTTATATCCCTGAAGAAGCCATTGGGGTGCGTATCGAGGACAATATCCTTGTGACGGAGGCGGGCACTATAAACTTAAGCCAAGCACTTTCGACAGGGTTATAGTATACTAAGGGTAGTAATGAAACAACAGTTCTTCACTTTCCTTATTCGTCTTGCCCTTAACGGCCTTGGTTTATGGATTGCGGTTCGCCTTTTGGGCTCCGGGTACGATAATATTGATGTCACGGCCGGCTTTTGGGGCTTTATGTTTGCTGCGCTTATCTTCACTATTGTTAATAGCCTACTAAAGCCGCTGCTTGTGATTGTGTCACTTCCGGCTATTTTGCTTACCCTTGGACTTTTTACTCTTATCGTGAATGGAGTGCTTGTGTATATTTCACTCGCCCTCGCTCCGGGTATTGCAATGTCGTTTGGTAACTCAATTATTACCGGAATCATCCTGAGTCTGGTAAACTATATAGTAAGTGCAGCGATTGAAATTCGCGCCGAAAAGAGTAGGAGTTAACCAGTGTCGATTGACAGTATTTTACAGATTATAATGATTGGTTCGGGTATTTTAATGGTCATTGCCATTCTTTTGCAGCAACGTGGTGCAACACTTGGTGCAGGGTTTGGAAGCTCTGGCGAACTCTACACTTCGCGCCGCGGAGTAGATAAAAACCTCTTTGAGGCGACTATTGTTCTTGCGGTTATCTTTATCATTTCAATTCTTGCCGGTCTTTTAATTCCTAGCTAATAAAAGGGGGAGCATGGCAGAAAAAGACCCTAGTAAATGGCGCCGGCTTCCTAAAATGAGCTTTAATTCAAAAGACCTGTCACGGCGCATGAGAAAGGTCGAGGGCGCAACTATGAAGCATGCGCGCCGCTTTGTGTTTAGACGTTGGGACAATTTTCGGGAGGTTCGTCGAAGAATCTCGTTATGGGCGCTCGTCGTTGGTGTTGTAATCGGGGCCACTGGCTTGCAGTTTGTATGGTATCAGAATGAGTATCGGACACAGGCGGTGGCGCTTGGTGGAACATACGCCGAGGCGGTGCTTGGCCCTGTTGATACCCTCAACCCTATTTTTGCAAAGTCTAACGCCGAAGAAGCGGCAAGTGAGCTCCTGTTTTCTCGCCTGTTAAGTTATGACCGAGCTGGCAAGCTTCGGTACGACCTTGCTGAAAGCATGAAACTCAGCGATGATCAAAAAACATATACCTTTACGCTTCGCCCTGACGCTCGCTGGCATGATGGTTTGTATGTGCGAGCTCGAGATGTTGTATTTACGGTGAATTTACTGAAGAATCCAGCAACTCGGTCAACACTTCAGGGTTGGAATGACATTACGGTTAAAGAGGTCGATGATCGGACGGTCGCCTTCGAGCTTCCGGCAGTCTTCGCTGCTTTTCCTCATGCACTGCGCTTTTTGCCCATTCTTCCAGAACATTCACTTCGCGACGGAGAGCCAGCAAACCTACGAGAGCATGCCTTTAGCCGTAAGCCAAATGGGAGTGGGCCGTTTAGCGCGCGTCTTTTGCAGGATATAGACCCAGCCAACGGGCGCAAGGTGGTGCATATGGCGGCCAATGACCGTTATTACGGCGGTGCGCCTAAAATTAATCGCTTCCAACTTCACGTCTATAAAGATAGCGATGCAATTAAGCGGGCCCTTGCAACATCTGAGGTGAATGCAGGGAGTGACCTTTCGGTGCTCGCGGCAGCTTCGGTTTCGAGCGAACGATATGTCGTAGAGAATCGGCCGGTCTATAACGGTGTGTATGCACTTCTGAACACTATGAGCCCTTCGCTTCAGGACATAAAAGTGCGTAAGGCGCTTCAGATTGGAACTGACACAAGCGCGATTCGGCACTCAATATCTCCTAGGTTGCCCGAGCTTTCGCTTCCCTTCGTAAAGGGCCAGCTTGCTGGTGAGGTACCGCAATCACCAAAGGTGAATACGCAAGAAGCGGAGCGCCTTCTTGATGAAGCGGGGTGGAAGCGGCGAGGTGCTGTTCGTGTTAACGCTGATGGTAAGGAACTTGCACTTTCAGTGGTTACTACCAAAAATCCTGATTACGAAAAGGCACTTGACGGCCTTGCGAATCAGTGGCGTGCGATAGGTATTAGTGTAACCACAAGTATTGTCGACCCATCTGATCCTTCGCAAAACGTCGCACAAGAAATTTTGCAGCCACGGCGTTATGATGTTTTGCTTCATCAGTTGTCTATAGGGGGGGATCTTGACGTTTACGGATATTGGCACAGTTCGCAGGCTTCTAACGGGCAAAACTTTTCTAATTATCGCAATGTAATAAGCGATGAGGCGCTTGAGAGCGCACGTACTCGAAGCAGTGCGGCGCTGCGTAACGTAAAATATCTTGCGTTTGCCCGGCAGTGGCTTAACGACGTTCCGGCTATCGGGTTGTATCAGGCGACAGCGCAATATGTTCATACAAAAAATGTACAGGCGACTCCGCTAAATTACGTGCTGGTTTCACCGATTGATCGATACGGAAGCGTGCGAGATTGGGGAGTGGGGCAGCGCGGCGTATTTAAAACACCATAGAAAAACCACCCGTGCAGGATGGTTTTTCTATGGTGGGCGCTGAGGGGCTCGAACCCCCGACCCCCTCGGTGTAAACGAGGTGCTCTAGCCAACTGAGCTAAGCGCCCGAACAAATATAGGTGGTGCTGTAAGCACTAATAAAGAAGTATATAGCAGAAGGGCGGTTTTTGCAAGCACCACCTCTTCCTTTCCCAGGGGCGAAATGGTATAATAAGCAAGTTCTCCATTTTAACATTGCATGCGGCGGTGGCGGAATTGGTAGACGCGCTAGCTTGAGGGGCTAGTGAGTATTGCACTCGTGGAGGTTCAAGTCCTCTTCGCCGCACCAACTTAGCAGAATTATGGAAATTACCGCCCATCGAGGCGGTTTTTCTTTTCTGGACGGATTGCCATTGAACGATAGCGGTGCGTTAATGCCGTATCGTGTCTGTGTTCGACAGTATCGCGGGATCAAAAGCGCGTCCGTAAACCATTTGCTATTTCGTACATAACTATCTCATAGTTCCTCTTTACAATAAGGAATGTGCAATGGCGATTAAGGCAAAAGGTTCACGGTTCATGGGTAATTGCGCTCGCCAGCGCGGCATTTGTGCTTGGTGTATGGCTTTCGGCCGTATGGCTTCGTATGCCGTGGTGGTGCGGGTTTGGTACACTCCCGTTCATTGCATTGTGTATAGTTGTTCGTACTGTGTGAACTTTGCCAGTAGTGTTTCTCCTTGCGAGTGTGCTAGGCCTTAGTTACGGTTCGGCGCACCTTGGTGAGCGCGATAGATATATATTATTTTATGGAAAGGAGGTGACGCTTGAAGGGAGGGTGAAAGAAGACCCAACGCGAGCCCCCTCTGGCAGGGTGTCGTTACAGCTTGATGAGGTCAAGCTAGAGGGGGCGAATTTTGCAGGCACTGTTCTTGTAAGTGTTGCAAAAGCTGGCGAGGTAAAGCGGGGTGATAGAGCACAGACAAGGGGTGTATTAGGCGAGTCTTTTGGGAGTTTTCCCGCAACCATGAAAGTACTGTCGCTTCGAGGGCTACGTCGCCCCGTTCCCGGTGACGTGGGGCGCGTAGTGCGGGACTGGTTTGGCGAACAAGTGCGGCAAGTGGTTTCCGAACCACAAGCCAGTTTGGGCATGGGTTTTCTCACGGGGCAAAAGAATGCCCTGCCAGAAGACCTTGCCGAAGCGCTTAAAATTGCAGGGCTCACGCATATTGTTGTAGCAAGTGGCTATAACTTAACGATTCTTGTACGCATGGCTCGGCGGCTTTTTGCGCGCTTTTCAAAATACGGTTCAACTATTGCCGCAGCCGTTATGATTGTGTCTTTTGTGGGCATTACTGGTATGAGCCCAAGCATGACTCGGGCTGGCCTTGTGTCAGCCTTGAGTCTCCTCGCGTGGTACTACGGCCGGGTGTTCCACCCGCTCGTGCTTTTGCCATTTGCTGCGGCAATTACTGTAATGCTACAGCCAAGTTACGTATGGGGAGATTTAGGCTGGCAATTAAGCTTCGCAGCCTTTGCAGGGGTGATGATTCTCTCGCCGTTGCTTCAGCGGTACTTTTTTGGCGCAAAAGAGCCCGGTATAATCCGGCAGGTAGCAGGTGAGACACTTTCTGCGCATATCGTAACAGTACCTATTATTGCCCTTGGGTTTGGGGTTATCTCAAACGTTGCGATTGTTGCTAATATGCTTGTTGTCCCTTTGGTGCCATTGGCGATGTTGCTTACCTTTGCGTGTGGGGTGCTCGCGGCAGCTCAGTTGCCATTCCTTGCCGAGCTGGTAGCCTATCCAACAACATGGCTGTTACGTTACATGGTTGAAGTGGCTACGTATGTTTCGGAGCTTTCTTGGGCACAAGTGGGGGTTGTCTTACCTTGGTGGGGTTGGTGTTTGTATCTTGTTGGTCTTTGTGGTGCATGCGTGTGGATGTGGCGGGCAACTCGATTCGATTTTCGCGCAAGTAACCCGATTATCTAAATACAAGAACCGGAATCGGGTTGGCAATCTATCGGGGGCGCTCGCGTGCGATATCGCGGGCAAGGTCGGCAAACATATCATCAATAAGGTCACCGCTCAATTCACCGTACTTGCGTTTTACGGCTGTTTGAATAAGAAAATCGGCAATAGCGGGGTTCTTGGGCAGGAGTGAGCCGTGAAGATAGGTACCAATGACACTATTGTATAAAGCACCTTCATGGCCATCCTTGCTGTTGTTCCCCGCACCTTTAATGACTCTGGCAAGGGGCGTGACACCATTCCCTAGGTAGGTTTGGCCGCTATGGTTTTCGTAGCCAATAATATCGCCAAAATGGTCGCTTTGCGTCACAATATTGCCAATGAGCCGTTCGTTTGTGCCGTATGTTTTAACATCAAGAATCCCAATGCCTTCAAGTCGGACATTATTCAGTGTAGTAAAAAAGTGCCCAAAAAGCTGGTAAAGCCCGCATACTACTAGCATTGGAGTGCCGGCTTCAGCCCATTGTTTAAGTGTTGGTCCAATTAATAGTAAATCGCTATGGATTTTCTCTTGGCCGCTATCTTGGCCGCCTCCCCCAATAACGATGTCGATGTGTTCTGGCAGTGTGTCGCCAGGGTTGTGTGCAATAACAACGGGGGCATATCCATACCACTGAAGGCGTCGTACGAGCACTTGTACATTACCGTTATCTCCGTAGATATTCATATCACGAGGGTAGAGCTGAAGAATGGTGATTGGCTTGCTCATGAAACGGCCTCCACCTGGGTTATTTTACTAAGTTCTTTACGCAGGGTGAGCATGGCGGTGTAAGTACAGTAAATCCGCTTGGGTTGGTTGTGGTGTGTGGCAATGAATGTGCGTAGCGTATCGATAAGTTCAGGGTTCGCTTCTTCGAAAGCGACTTCATCATATTGGAGGCGGAGTGCCATGTCGTAGGCTCGGATGCCGGTAACGGTGATAGGATGGTTTTTGAGGCTTGTAAATGTAACGTCCCAGAGCCATGACATATCGCGGCCATCGGCATAATTATCGTTTATGGCAATAAGTGTTGCGTAGCCTTTGGGGCTGTAAGATTCGAGCCCAAGCCGAAACCCAGAGGGGTTTTTGACGAGCACAAGCTCGAGAGGCTGCCCCCCGACGATGAGTGTTTCGCCTCGGCCAAAGGCTGGTGTTACTGCCGAGAGTGCCCTTAGAAGGCTCCGGGGTGAGGCATTTGGAAGAATCGCACGCACGAGGGTGAGTGCTGCAGCGCTATTATAGATATTGTAAATGCCTTTTAGCTTGAGGGGGGTGCTAACGACCTTACCGGCAATTGTGTAGGTGGCTTCTTTTTCGGTATAGTTTTTCAGTATCACATCGGCAGGCTTGCTGCGTGATGCCTTACTTTTTTTAGAAGAAGTGCCATGAAGTTCGTCGTCACTTGGAAAGTGTGTGAGTAGGGGGGCATCAAGGCCAAAATAGCGCTCGTTAACAGTTGGGCGTAGGGCAATGTTGGCAATCCGTTTATCCTCTCGATTCTTTACGACAGTGCCAGTAGTAGCGGCGGCGATTTTTTCAAGCATTTTGGCAGTTGTGTCAATTTCACCAAAGCGGTCGAGCTGGTCGCGCATGACATTAAGCAAGAGGCTGTAGCGGGGTTGAACGATTTCAACAAACTTTACTGCATGCGCCTCATCAAGTTCAAGTACGGCGATATCTGCAGCAAGGGTGCCCTTAACGGTTATTTCGCCAAGGAGCGCAGCAGCTACGCCTCGTATAAAATTACTGCCTGTTCGATTCGTAAACACTCTTAGCCCCTGGCTTTCGAGCAAAGCGACCACCATTTTGGTAGTGGTGGTTTTGCCGTTTGTACCACTGATAATAACAACACCCTTTGGCAATTGCTTAAGTGCGTCTGGCACGAAGTTGGGGCTAATTTTCTCTACGAAAAGCCCGGGAAGGGCGGAGCCACCGCCGCGTAATTTGGCGGCGTAACGGACGGCTTTACCGAGAAGGATGGTAAGGGGCTGCGGCATAATACCTTATTATAGCACTAACCTATGGCTCGCTACTTCTTTCTCCTGAGGTGACGTGCTAAACTAAGGGTATGTTTTTGGTGGGTCTATTGTCTTGGTGGTATGGGCGCGGCTGGCTAGGTCAGTGGCGGCGTATTGCTGGGCGATTTTCACGTACGATTGATTTCTTTTCAATTGGGTATTTACTACGTACGCTGTATAGCCCTTTTCGGCAGATTTCGGCTGGCGGGGCGGCAAATGGCTCATTGGGTGCCGCGGCGCGCGCTTTTTTCGATAAGCTGATATCGCGTATCATTGGTTCCTTTGTACGGGGTTTTACTATCATCGCGGGCATGGTTATCATACTTCTACAGGCGCTCTATGAGGTTAGTATAATGGTGGCATGGTGGTTTTTGCCGCTTTTGCCGGTTGTAGGCTTTGTTGTGTTTGCTATAGGCTGGGTACCATCATGGATGTAAAGCTGTTTGACTGGCGAAGCCGTCGGGCTCGACTTGCTCGGTATGGTCGAGGGCTCTCGCCATGGATCTTTCTGCTCGAGCTGGGGGTTATTGCGTGTGTTCTTGGCGGTGGCGGATTACTGTTTATGGGGGCAGCCTTTGGCTGGGCCTTGGTTGGCCTCGGTGCTTTGCCGGCAATGATTGTGCAGTGGTATCGATTCGAGCTGAGTGAGGTACCACGCGATACTTCAACGCGCACTATTGATGCGCAAGCTGATAGCGAGCTTCTGGCCTATTTCCCTGAACAGCCAACCCCAAAAGATATCGCCTTGGCGTTACCTCGAACGGTAGGCGGCCGTTTTCTCGAAAGCCGGTTTGGCATAGGGGGTGCGTTTTTAAAAGAAGTTGCCTCTGACAACAAGGAAGACACCCGGGCGGTTTTTGAAGAAGCTTTACGTATAGCCTCTGACTTTGGGGGGCGAATAAGCGCGCCGGTGCTTATTGTTGCACTGTTTCGCCAGATTCCAAGTCGTACGACCATTCTCGGTCACTTGCAGCTTGATGAAGAAGACTTACTGCGGGGGGTTGGTTGGTACCATCATCTTGAAGAAGTGGTCGTGGCGCAGAAGAATCGGCCAAAAATGCCGGGCGGTATCGGCCGCGATTGGTCGTTTGGGTGGATTCCGCAACTTTCACGGTTTGGGGTGAACGTTTCGCAAGGTGGTGCGTTGATTCGAAGCGGTATTCGTGATGATACTGTGGCGCAGATTGTCGCTTCACTTGGCGGAAATAGCGGTACGATTGCGCTGGTTGGAAAGGACGGGGTTGGTAAAACAGAAATTGTCTATGAGCTTGCCGAGCGCCTTATGCAGCCCGATGCTTCTGTGGCTAAGGCACTGCGATACAACCAGGTATTTATGCTTGATGCCTCCCGTATCCTCGGCGCCGCAAGCCGCCGCGGTGAGCTTGAGCAGTTGGTAACCATCCTTCTTTCGGAGGCCTATTCGGCCAAAAATATTATTGTGTGCCTTGACAATGCCCAACTCTTCTTTCAAGAGGGGGTTGGTTCAGTTGACCTTACAACACTTCTTCAGCCCATCGTTGAAGCGGGTCGAGTGCGGATTATCATGACCATTGACGAGCAGAACTTTTTGCAAATCAGCAAGCGGAACCCAACCCTAGCAAACGCAATTACGAAAATTATTATTCAGCCAACGGGTGAGGCGGACACGCTGAAGATTCTTGAAGACCACCTCATCCTTGCGGAGCATAAACGCAAAGTACTTTTTATGTATCAAGCGTTGAAAGAGGCTTATAAACTTGGTCAACGCTATGTTTATGATATTGCGATGCCGGGTCAGGCGATGAGCTTGCTCGATGCCGCCGCCGAGTACGCTTCTGAGCAAGGAATCGTATCGGCTCAGTCGGTACAACAGGCCATTGAGAAAACGACAGGCATAAAAGCGGGTGCGGCGAGCGACACCGATGAACGCGAGAAACTGCTTAACCTTGAGTCGTTGATTCATCAGCGGATGATAGGTCAAGAGCGTGCAGTAAGTGTGGTATCGGACGCGCTTCGGCGAGCACGTGCTGGCGTGCGCAACCAAAATAGGCCAGTCGGCACCTTTCTTTTCTTGGGGCCAACCGGTGTTGGTAAGACCGAATTAGCTAAGTCACTTGCCGGGGTCTACTTTGGTGGTGAGCAGAATATAATTCGCCTTGATATGAACGAATTTGTTGCAGTAGATGATGTCGCGCGCTTAATTGCCGACGGTGCTGACGATCCCGGAAGTTTGACTGCTCAGGTCATGAAGCAGCCCTTTAGCGTTATTTTGCTTGATGAAATTGAAAAGGCGCATTCGAGCGTTCTTACAACACTCCTTCAGCTGCTTGATGAAGGTATTTTGCGGGATGTTCGCGGCCGTGAAGTAAGCTTTCGCGATGCGGTCGTTATTGCAACTAGTAACGCGGGTGCCGACCGCATTCGCGAATATATCGAGCGGGGTTATACCTTGCAGCAATTTGAAGAAACGTTTATTAATGAGTTAATAAGTAGTCATCTTTTTCACCCTGAGTTTTTGAATCGTTTTGATGAGATTGTGGTATTCGGTCCGCTTTCAAAAGAAGAGCTTCTTCAGGTGGTTGATTTAATTCTTGCTGGTATAAATAAGACACTGAGCGGGCAAAAGATTACAGTGACCGTGACCCCTGAGGCAAAACTATACCTTGTTGAAGCAGGCTACGACCCGCGCCTGGGCGCGCGTCCAATGCGCCGGGTTGTCCAGCGTGCGGTCGAAAACACGGTGGCAAAACAACTGCTCTCTACCGAATTAACAGCGGGCGGCTCAATCGAGATTGGCCTTGAACAAGTCCAAGGTATTCTGGGTAACCAAGCACAGGCGCAAGCGATTATTGATGAGAATAGGGCTTAACAAAAAATATCGCGCCTAGAATTCTAGGAGCGATATTCATGTAGGTCAAGCGTGGGGCGAAAGACGGGAATTGAACCCGCGACCTCCTGGACCACAATCAGGCGCTCTAACCAACTGAGCTACATCCGCCACGTGGTACCGAGTGAAGTATTCACAAAGTACAGAGGGTATTGTAGCAAAAAATAACCTTTTTGGCTAGGTGGTATACTGGTAATATGACAATCAAAGAATACTCCGAAAAAGCGCTGACAACTTTAACTGGTAGCCACGGGCTGCAAGATATTGACGCGTGTCTTGTGTCGCAGATTTTTGGCCTTGTTGAGGAAAGTGGTGAGGTCGCAGGGAAATTTAAGAAGTTGATTCGAGACAAAAAGGGCGAATTGACCGACGAAAGCAGGCAGGAGATTCTTAAGGAGCTTGGCGATGTATTGTGGTATGTTAATTCTGTTACGCATTTGCTTGGTTCAGATTTGGCAAGCGTGGCGCAGGGTAATATTGATAAACTTGCCAGCCGCAAAGAGCGGGGCGTGATTGGTGGAAGCGGCGACAATCGTTAGCCTCTTTTCGTGCGCAAGAATATAAGGTATAATAACCCTTGTATCTGCGGGCGTCGTATAATGGCTAATATACGTGCCTTCCAAGCATGTGATGCGAGTTCGATTCTCGCCGCCCGCACCATAGAACTTATGCTTAAAGTACTTCGTCGTTGAAGTACTTTTTGTTTGCTACTATATATCTATGGAATCGAAGGAAATCACTCATCACTACGCAGGAATATTACTTGTAACGGAATCGGGTAAGTTAATTGGTCGGCAGAGAGATGATAAGCCTGGAATTGATAATCCAGGCAAGGTGGCTACGTTTGGGGGAACGGTTGAGGATGGGGAGAGCTATCGCTACGCTGCGTGGCGTGAGCTCGTCGAGGAAGAGACAAACCTTGAGGTTCCTGAATCTGGACTTGAATTATTTTACGAAGATACTTCTTGGCGTCCATTAACGTCTGAATGGGAAGCACGCCACTTCTATAAGCTCATAATTAATGAAGCTCAACTGTCGGCGATGGAGGTGTATGAGGGACAAGGCTGGGCTGAGATTGAGGGTCCTAATGATCCAAGAATTGTTGATGCTTGGCGAGTTGTTATTGAAAAGTATCTAAGTAGTAAGTAAAGTTCTAATTTCGTCTATTATGTTACACCAAATACAAACCATCATAGACGTTAGGATTTTCTGGAGTCTTTTTTGTTACAATGAAACTATGACCGAGCGAATCCTACTACAACCACCAGAAATCGTTGAAACGACCAAGCCCGTCATCTTCTTAGCAGGCCCAATTCAAGGAGGGCCCGACTGGCAGTGTGAAGCAGCTAACCTCATTCATGATTTAGATCCAAACGTTATCGTAGCTTCCCCACGAAAAGATTATCCCTAAGGGACATTTGTGTATGAACGGCAGGTTGACTGGGAAACTCATTTTTTGCGCATCGCTGGCCGTACCGGTGTTGTAGCGTTTTGGCTTGCGGCTCAAGTCGAAGCAACGCCCGGGCGTGCATACGCACAGACTACTCGGTTTGAATTAGCAGAGTGGAAAATGAAACACGAGTATGAAGGCGCTAATCTGACCATTGGTATCGAAGAGGGATTTGGAAATTCCCGCTATATTCGTCGTCGTTTCTCTCAAGACGCCCCGGATGTAAAAATAGCTGACTCACTCGAAGAAATGACTCGGAATGCGGCTGATTTAGCTCACTACATTTAATAAATTATATGAATATAAAACAAAGAATTGCAGAGTTGAATTTAGATAAAGATAGCTACATAGTCGTAGGGAGTGGCATACTCGGTGCTTTGGGTATACGTGAGTCAAGCGATATTGACTTAGTAGTTACGGAAGATGTATATCAGCGAATAAAGAAACTTGGGTGGAAAAAGGCGCTATGGGGCGACCATATTGTATTCCAGCAAGACGTGTTTGATATTGGAAATGATTGGTACGGTGAAAGAGTAGAAGATTTACTAAAGCGTGCACAAGTAATCGACGGAGTACCCTACTTGAGTGTGGACGATGTGTATGAATGGAAGAAAAAGCAAGGACGAGAGAAAGGTCTTCGAGACCTAACCCTCATCGACGACTATCGGCGTAGCGTACTAGATCAGTGCTGACTTGAGCGAGAACGGCTGCACTAGATTGAATCAACAGAAATGTTAGAGCTTTTTCTATTATCGTTTCTGTTGTTATAATTAGACTATGAGCAACTCGGATGCTATACACGGAGCTATTATTCACGAAGAGTCAGGAAGAAAAGACTCATTAATTAGAGTGAGTCTGAAGGCGGTGATTCTAGATGATGAGGGCCAGATTCTTGTTGTTAAGGAAAATGGGCGTGACTGGTGGGATATTCCTGGTGGTGGACTCGATCATGGAGAAACGATTAAAGACGCATTGGCGAGAGAACTTTTTGAGGAGATATCGTTGAAGGGCGACTTTGAGTATGAAACACTTATTGCTGAAGATCCGCGTTATCTTGAAAGTCACAATTTATACCAAATGAGGATTACATTTATTGTCAGGCCCGTCTCTATGATTTTTGAGAAAGGTAGCGATGGCGACGAAATTCAATTTATTAATGCAGATGTGTATGAAAACTCAGAATTGTGGACTGAGCGACAGATATTTATGCTTAGTTCGCTCGCGAAAGCACGACTGGGTCAGTTCTAACTTTTACCAGAATCCTGTACCAAACGTAAGTACAATAGAGAATCCCTGATCTCAATCCTTCCGAGCCGAGTGACAGTGTGAAATTTAGGTTTCCACTGTCACTCGGCAGTTCCCAAAGTTCATGAAATTGATTCGTGGTTTATGGGAATTGAATTACTAAGATATTGTTAGGTAAGAATCATTTCTTTCGCAGTGCCAACGATTATCTGATAGTACTTTGTTCTAAATACTTCAGCTAACTCGCATCATAGTAGATCTATTGCCTTTCTTGTATTGGTTCTAACACCCCCTGGCAATTTTCTTGTTATAATCAAAATTATGAATATGCCAGGCATTTACTCGATATTAAACTACAAAAATAAAGTCTATAGTGTTGAATGGTATGATGTTGACGGTCTTGACGCACTTCCCGATGTTGCTTGGCAACAGGCATATGTTATCGGGCATTCGTTAGTTGAGCCTAACACCTTGAATGACCGTATTTGCTATGGTAACGTTGGTGAACGGATAGTCGCTATGGTTCAGGGTGACTTTGAGGCATAAAATGACGAAGACCTACTTACCTGTAAAAATAGATAAAGGTGAAGGTCCGCCCCTTGTGCTTTTGCATGGCCTAGGCAACAATTACAAAAGCTGGTTATTTGTTTTGAAGAAGCTCAATCTCACAAGACACCGGGTTATTGTCCTTGACTTGTTGGGGTTCGGTGATGCCCCGAAGCCAAAAAATATAGCGTATTCACCACAAGATCATGCCGAGGCAGTTATTAAGACGCTTGATTCACTTACGGTTAATAATGCAATTATTGCAGGACACTCGATGGGATGTCTGGTCGCAATCGAAATTGCTAAGCAGCGCCCCGATATAGCGAAACAACTGGTATTATTTGGTGCGCCAATTTATGAAAAACCTCCAAAGAGTACTAGCTGGTCGCGATTACGAAAAGCGGAAGGTATTTACTTTACAATTTTTTCGATTGTAAAGGAAAATCCCGATGCCGTACAAGCCGGTGGCACGATCGCTAACGAACTCGTGCCGTTTGTGAAAGGTATGGAAATTACAGAAGAAACGTGGCCGGCTTATCGTGAAAGTTTAAAACACACTATTATGCAGTTCCAGTCGTTTAAAGATGCCTGCAAGTTAGCGGTACCGACACTATTTGTAAATGGGATTTTCGACCTTTTCATTATTAAAAAGAACATTAAAGCTATCGCGAAGAAAAATAAAAAATACGTACGAGTTAAGAGTACGCTTGGTCCGCACGAAATTACGCCACTTCAGGGTAGGCAGATAGCGCGACTACTAGCAAAGGTTGCTCAGAGTTAAGTTACCGGATTACACCCCCGAAAGTTTTAAACAATATCTGTCGGGTGTACTTGCTGAGAATGACTGGAGGAGCGTGGGAACTGATGGAAAAACAAGTAAAGACATGCTCGTACGTAATTAGTACGATATTAACAAAATTAGTCCTACGCGGATTGACGGTGGTATACCACCGATAAGTTAGGAATTGTTTGCCGTCTTCTTCCTGCCGCGTAAGTCGATGATTGAATTGAAGAACTCGTTAACGCTAGAGCTAGCGGTGACGGTTTTATTGTCGATAGGGTTATTGTAACATCAGGGTTCATTCGAGGTGTACGGCTAATTGAGTAGTGCAACCCCAAACGTAAGGTAGGTAGCAAACAAGACCCACAGAAGATACGGGACGAATAACCAGGCTGCAATTCTTGAATAATGCTTAAATACCATGAGCGTTCGTAGAATTGCACCAATAAGGGCGATAATAATAACGCAGCCGACCCACGGTAAGTGCAGCCCGAAGAATGCGATCGACCACACCGCATTAAGTGTGAGTTGTACGTAAAAGGGTAGGTAGGCCTTTGTGAACGTTTTTGTTTCCTTTGAAATCCACACCAGGAAAAGCGCGACACCAATAAGGAGGTAGAGGATGCTCCATACCGGCCCAAATATCTCGTTCGGTGGTAAGAGGGGTGGTTTTTCAAGCCCCGCGTACCAGGTTGGAATATTCGGCACGGTTGCAAGCGACCCAATTGCCCCAGCTGCGAAAGCGACGGCTACGCAGGCGATTAGTTGGCCAGTTCTTTTTAAGAAATCCTTCATGCTCTACCTCCTAGTAAGGCCTCTTTATGAGACAGGTACGAGTTTTTAATGATTGTGCCCTGCCGCGTCGGCAATTTCTTTTGTCTGATGAACAGTGCCATGGGCATGCTCTGGCGGCGCATAGATAGAGTAGAGCTTTAGGGGCTCATTACCGGTATTTATAATATTATGCCAGGTGCCTGCAGGAACGAAAATGGCAAAGTCATCTTCCGCTTCCCAGGTTTGTAGTTCAGTTTCGGTAGGGCCCATTTCAACACGCGCCGTACCTTGTTCGATGCGAAGGAACTGGTCGTGGTCGTCATGGACCTCAAGGCCAATTTCGCTGCCCGGCTGGATGGTCATAAGGGTCATTTGCATGCTACTACCTGTCCAGGCGGCGGTGCGAAAGGTTTCGTTTTGAAGCGTGAGCGCTTCAATGTTAACGACGTAAGGGTTTGGTCCGTGATCTTGCATGAAGGTCCTCCTAAGAAACTATTAATATGACACTATTATTATACGCCAAGTGCTACACTAGAAGTATATGAAACGACGACGTGTAAATGTACGCGCCATTATTTGGCGCGATGGAAAAATATTAGCAGTGCGGCATCGCTATATTGACGGAAGTACCGCACCCCATTGGTCGGTGCCCGGTGGTGGGCTTGATTCACTTGAGGCACTTGAAGACGGCGTGCGCCGCGAAATTTTTGAGGAACTGGGCGTAGAGGCGCAAGTAGGTAGGTTGCTGTTTATCCAGCAATTTACCTCAAGGCGTCACAGCCACGATGAAGAATTAGAGTTTATTTTTCATGTTAAAGACAGTGCGGCATTCGACGCAATCGACCTCTCGAAAACATCACACGGCCTGGTGGAAATTGCCGAACTTGCCTTTGTTGACCCTAAAGCAGTGTTTATTCTTCCGTCGTTTCTCTCCAAAATTGACGTAGAGGCACACATTAACGGGAGCGAGCCGGTGTACATTGACGATTCGTTTAAGGTAGACCGTTACGCACGCCCTGTTGAGTAATGTATAATAACAGGGCGCCCCGGTAGCTCAGTTGGATAGAGCAGAGGACTTCTAAGCCTAAGGTCGCTGGTTCGAACCCAGCCCGGGGTACCAATTTCTATGTAACATAGAAATTATTTTACGGAGACAGGTTTAATAACTGTCTCGTAGTTTTTTGAGAATATTTTTATAACCCTCAGATTCAACGTAAGTCCAAGCATCCGCATAAGGTGGGTATTGGCTACACAGTTCAATATCCCGATTAAGTCTTTCTGGCTCGTCGAGTACGTCAACAAAGATGTATTCAAGCAATGCGTGTACAGGTATATGAACGAGTGTGTTCCATGCATGGCTTTCTCCAAATAATCCCCTCCAAGTATTCAGAATCTTTTTATCAAGGCTACTCGTTATCTTCGAATTGTCGGTGAGTAATCTGTGTGCAACTTCGTGGGTAAATACCTCTATAAAGCGTTCGCTTTTATATTTAGTAGATATAACCATAGGGTCACTAAATGAATTTCCGAATGGTGCCACATAAGCATCGATAATATTTTGCTTAAACTCAAGGTCTAGTACTTCGCACATGGCAGTAAGAATTTTTGTTTCATATCGTGACCAGCTTTTATTATACCGCTCTACGGTTTCAGAGATGTATTCATTAGTCGCAGCGATTTCATTGCCAGTTTCTTTTAGTCCTGGTAGCAGCAAGGGTATTACAGCCTCGTTTAAAAGAAATGATGCTCGAATTCTTACTTCCGGTATATTCATGATGTTATTTTAACAGAACGAGCATCGATAAGTTTCGTTCTAGCTCTAATAGTGTATTTGCCGTATTACATATATTCTCTACGTCAAAAGTGTTATTTAGGTTCTAACCTGCAGATTGATTAGTAGAAATGTAGTAAATATATCTACAAAAATTACAACTATTTTACCGGGGTAGGTTTATCATAAACTGTGTATAAACCGATAGTACTTTTGACAAATCCTATAAATGTGTTGATAGATTTCACTAAACGTGTTATTATTTAAGTACAGCGCCTTGATTTGGACTCGTTCCCGTCAAGGTTCTTTGTTTTATATGGTATAATTCACGAATGAAGACAGTGGTATATATCGACGGACAAAACTTCTTATACAAAGCCTCATAAGTGTTAATTGCCACTGGTTTGATTGCTAATAAGCAAGATCTACATAAACTAGATATCCGAGGAATAATTTCACATATTGTATCATCTGATGAAATGGAAATTAAGTACTACGGTGCTAAGGTAAAAGTAATTAATCACCTCGGAGACGAAATAAAAGAAAAATCTCTTAGATTCTCCGATAACTCACGGAAATTAAGGAATACACTTAATCAACAAAATATAAAATATATTGAATCTGGTAAGCTTAAATTACGTGATAGTGATGAGTGTAAGAATTGTGGCCATAAAGACTTACGTTTTCAGGAAAAAGGTGTCGATGTGGGCATAGCTGTCGATATGATAGTCGATGCATCAGCAGGTAACCTAGACCAAGCAGTGTTACTAAGCTCGGATATTGACCTAATGCCAGCTATAAAAGTCGTTCGAAGTCTTATTCCTAGTGTAATATATATGGGATTTGTAGATAAACTTACAAATGCGATCATCTCTCAGGTGACAAGAACTGAAACGATTCGTGACAGTGAAATAGTTAATGCCTTCATTAGTTTAAATCCACAAGAGCATCTCCCTCTCGAGATAGTCGAGGGTTCGGAAGGCAAACCTCTCGAACAATCGCAGAATTAAATCCAGACAGTTTTTAAAAAGATTATACTTGAAGTCTCGTTCTAACTTCACTCAATATACTGTACCAAAAATAAGGCAAAAAAGTCTGCCCACTCGCCCTACTGGAAAAAGGGAGTATAAAGGCTACTCCGCAATATCCCGAATAGTTGAAATCTTCGCGCCAATACTATTAAGGCGCTTTGCGAGGTCTTCATACCCACGGTTAATGACGTAAATGTTGCGAAGGGTTGAAATGCCCGGCGCAGCAATCATGGCGAGAAGAATAACAACCCCTGGGCGCAGAGCTGGGGGAGTAATCACCTCGGCTGGTTTCCATTTTGTGGGCCCCTCAATGTAAAGGCGGTGCGGGTCTACAAGCTCAACTTTTGCGTTCAGTTTTGTGAGTTCGGTAAGGTAAATTGCACGGTTTTCGTATACCCAGTCGTGAATAAGGGTTCGGCCTTTGGCCATGGCGGCAATAAGGGCGAAGAAGGGGAGGTTGTCGATGTTAAGCCCCGGGAATGGCATGGGGTGGATTTTGTCGGCCGGTGCATGAAGGGTGCTAAGCTTGGTGGTAACATCGACAAGTCGCGTGCGACCGTTCAGCGCGGTATATTCATCAGACAATTCGTAGGCAAAGCCCATCTCTTCAAGCACTTGAAGTTCAATTTCAAGAAATTCAATCGGCGCGCGCTCAATCGTAATTTCAGATTTAGTAACGATTGCTGCTGCAATGAAGCTCATTGCTTCAATGGGGTCTTCGGATGGTGCATATTCGATGTTCTTATTAATATCACGAAGGCCAGTTACTGTTAAAGTGGTGGTGCCAATGCCTTCAACCTGAACACCAAGTTTTTCAAGGTAAAAGCAAAGATCTTGCACCATATAGTTTGGGCTGGCGTTACGAATTATGGTTGTTCCTTCGTTGAGCGCCGCCGCCATCAGGACGTTCTCGGTAACGGTATCGCCCCGTTCAGACAGGACGATAGTACGCTCTGGCCGGGTAGGGTGGGCCGTTGCTTGGTATTGGTCGGAGCTGGTGTGGACGCTAAGCCCAAACGGCGCAAGGCCGCTAAGATGGGGTTCTATAGTACGTTCGCCAAGGCTGCAGCCGCCAGCAAAAGGCAGATTAAACTGGGTGAAGCGGTGGAGTAGTGGGCCAAGGAGCATGATAATACTTCGGGTTCGCTTTGCAGCCTCGGTATCCATTTCATCAAGCTTTAATGTTGCTGGTGGGGTAATTTCAAGATCATTCGTACCAAACCAGCGTGTTTTAACGCCAATGCTGTTGAGGACTTCGATAATACGGTTAACTTCCTCGATGCGTGCTACGTGCCGAAGTGTTGTGGTGCCACGATTAAGGAGCGAGGCGCAGAGCAGGGCGACCGCTGCATTCTTACTTGTGTTAGTGGCAATGTGTCCCGAAAGTTTGTGGCCGCCATCAACCCGGAAATTAACCGACCCCGGCTGATTAAGGCTGACAATTTGGCTTGATAGAACATCACTAATGCGAGCGAGCATATCAAGGCTGATATTTTGCCCCCCTTTTTCGATACGGTTCACAGCACTTTGGCTTGTGCCGAGTTCTTTGGCAAGTTCTGCCTGAGTCATACCCCTGGCTTGACGATTTTCTTGAATAAGCAAGCCGATTTTCTCGGCATAAGTCTTTGATTCCATAGTCATTATAATATATCATTTTTGATATAAAGACAAGATGCTCGTAACCCTGTATAATAAGTAGCAAAGAGAAAGTAAGAGGTGAGTATGAGCGATAGCAATGCCCGACCGGTTGTCCAGAATGACCCTGCAGTTGCCGCGTTTATTGCTGGTGAAGAAAAGCGCCAGCAAGAAGTTGTCGAGTTAATTCCAAGTGAAAATTACGTGAGCGACGATGTATTAGCAGCGCTTGGAAGCGTATTTAACAACAAATATGCCGAAGGCTATCCGGGGAAGCGCTATTACGGTGGGCAAACGTTTACCGATCAAGTTGAGCAGCTTGCCATTGACCGTGCGAAGCATCTTTTTCGCGCTGACCATGCAAATGTGCAGCCGCATTCTGGCGCACCAGCAAATGAGGCGGTATATAGCGCTTGGCTTGAGCCCGGCGATACGGTGCTGGCAATGGATTTGGGGCACGGCGGACATCTTACACACGGTGCACCGGTGACTCGTAGTGCAAAGCTGTATAATTTTGTTCGCTATGGCATGAAAAACCCCGAAACAGGTGAGATTGACTACGACGAACTTCGTGTGCTTGCACTCAAGCATAGGCCAAAAATTATTTTAGCGGGTTTTAGCGCATACCCTGGCGAACTTGATTATGAGAAGTTTGTAGAAATTGGCCATGAAGTCGGTGCACTGCTTATGGCAGATATGGCTCATATTGCAGGGCTTATTGCTGGAGGCGTGGCCAAAAATCCTCTCGATTATGGCTTCCACGTTATGACCACTACCACCCATAAAACCCTTCGTGGCCCACGGGGCGGGTTGATTCTTTCAATGGGTATCGTGAGTAATCCGCTTAAGACGCCTGAAAAAACAATTGAGAATATCCCCACTCTTATTGACCGTGCGGTATTTCCGGGTACTCAGGGTGGGCCCCATATGCATAGTATTGCTGCTAAGGCGGTGGCCTTTCATGAAGCGCTCCAACCAGAGTTTAAAGTATATGCTGCCCAAGTGCTTCGCAATGCCCAGGTGCTTGCTGAGGAACTTAAAAAGGGCGGGCTAAAACTGGTTGCCGGTGGTACAAAGAATCACCTTATGCTTGCCAATGTTTACGAAAGCTTCGGTATCGATGGCAAAGAGGCGCAGGAGCGGCTTGAGCATGAAGGTATTATTGTGAACGCCAATGCCGTACCCGATGATCCCCTGCCGCCCTTTCGGCCAAGTGGCATTCGCCTCGGCACGCCGGCAATTACAACACGGGGGGCGGTTGAAGCCGATATGGTCGAGATTGCTGCTCGAATTATCACGATTCTTTCAGCCTCTGCGGCGTAGGCTCCACCGGGTGCTCACTATAAGAAAAGGGGCTGTAAGGCCCCCTTTCTTTGATGCGTGAAGATAACTAACAGCTACCGATACGTACAGTTGTAGTACCGGGAGTTGACTTGCCGTATTCCCAGTAGGTAATGTCTGCACCAGGGTTTACTTGGTTTGGCGAAGTACCGCTTGCTGTACCACAGGGCGCGTATTGTACGACCTTTGTACCATCAGTTGCAGTAGGGGCGCCCGCCTTGAAGCTTGCAGCCGGGATGTCGTAGGAAGTGCCGCTCGCTTGGAACTGCGAGGTTGTGTTTGGGTAGCCACCCTTTTCGCTGTAGAAGAGCTCGGCCTTCTTTTGAACGCTGCTAAGAAGTGACTTTGACGCAGAGTCGTTAGCCTTTGAGGTAATGCCGTTATAAGAAACAATAGTAATTGCTGCAAGGATTGCGATAACGACTACCACGATTAAGAGTTCAACAATAGTGAAACCCTTAGTGCTTGTTTTGATATTCTTGAGACTCATATGAGTTGCCCCCTAATTTAAAAAATCATTGATTGTTCTAAAGTAACTTTACTACAGAACCTTAGGCATGTAAATATGTTGGTTATGCTTTTGTGGCAATATAAAATGGCCAGTGATGAAACTGGCCACTCTTCAGCGAGCTTTTATGGGCTACCCAAGGTCTGCAAGGTTTGGCGTTGCGGCACAAACGCCCACATCAAGGGTAACGAGCTCTGAGCCAGCGGCTTTTTCGTAATCCCAATAAGTAATGCGCGAGCCGGTAACGTTACTTGCGCTCAAGGCTACGCTATCAGAACGACATGCTTGAACACGAACGTATTTGGTACCCTTAGTTGCCTCAACAGATGCTGTCGGGGCACTGTTACCAAATGAACTTGATGACAGCGTATATGGTTTATCGGCTGTTTGAAGCTCAGCACGGGTGATTGGGTAGCGGCTTTGGTCGGCGGCGAAGAGCTCAATCTTCTTCTGTACGCTTGATGCGGCTGATTTAGCCGAAGACGCGTTAGCCTTGTTGGTAATGCCATTGTAAGAAACAATAGTAATTGCTGCCAAGATAGCAATGACAACAACAACGATAAGAAGCTCAACGATAGTAAACCCGTCGCGATTCTTTAGTTTGATATTTTTGAGACTCATACGAGTTGCCCCCTAATGGTTATTATGTTTATGCTAAAAGTGTATCAGTTTTTACCTACCACCACAAGCGTTTTATTGCTCGGCAAGGAAAGTGATGCTGTCAAGGCTGTACCAGGCATTGGTATTGCCGGTACAACGAACTTCGCCGTTGGGCATTATGTCAACCCGCGAGAATGCCCCGCTATTAATTGTTGCAAACAAAATCCGATACTTGGGTCTGAAGCCAGAAGGGAGTGTTGTTACAACAGTGCCGTATGCGGCGCTTCCACCTCGCACAAGCCCCCTAAGGGTAACAACATTATCGTTCGTTTTGGTGTACTGTGCGGTTGGATATTGGGTCCCTGTGTCGTTTGCCCAGCCATTTTGGAGTGAGAGATTGGTCCAGTTGGTATACGACGCCGGGAGGAAGTTGAGGTTTATGGAGTAGACTCCGGTGCTACTGTCCTTTACGGCGAGCGTCCCAGTGTTTTTTACGCCAAAGTAGTGAAAGCCACTTCCGGAGCGCGAGGCTTGATGCTGCTGCCTTGCGGGTTGTGCAGGGCTTGGAATGGTAAGAATTGCTGTTTCGCCAGTTCTGGTGCCGTTATCAAGGAGTCCCTGAACACTCACCCGGCTGGAGCTGTCTTGTACATAGGAGGCCGATGCATAGCCATTACCGTAATTTGTAAAGCCGTTTTGCAAGCTTAACGCAGAGCGGGTGTAGCCGGCGTCGGCCGCAATGTAGCGAACTGTTTCAAGCGAAAACCAGACATTGCTTCCATTGTTTATGCGGACTTCACCGGTTGCGGTAATGTCTACTCGGCCCGAAGTGTCGCCAGAGGTTGTTGTTCCAAAAACGAGTCGCCCGCCTGCTGGTGCATACCCTGCTGGAAGTGAGGCAATGAGTTCTGCAGCCCCTGGTGCGCTCGCTTTCTTAACAAGCCCCCGAAGCATGACCAGGCCAGCCTTTGTGCGCGTGTAGCTTGCAGGGCTGTATTCACCCGAGAATTCAGTCCATTCATTTGTCAGCGCAAGGGGTGCCCAAAGCGGTACAAGTACATCTTTAGTGCCGGCCGTACCCGTTCCCTTACTATTGGTAGCAAAAACCTCGGCCTGTACGGTGTCGCCGTGGTTGGCGGTTGTGATTTGATAAGAGCGGCTCGTGCCAATTGAGGCTGTTGTTGACCAACTGCCCAGCGTATTGGTGACGCCATCTCGGATACGGTAGCGAACAGAATAGGTATTGGCAGTAGCAGCGCTTGGCCAATTGAGCGTTACCTTTCGTCCTTCTGAAACAGTTCCAGAAACAGTAGGGGCTGCGGGTACATCTTTCACTTCAGGTACGTAGGCAAGGGCTGCCGCATTGGTCGTAAGCCGAGTGGTAGTCAGCCCTGCTTTGTAGGTAATGGCTCGCCCGGCAATTGTACGCTTCATGTTGAGGGTGATTTTAGCACTGCTTGTTGCTGCGAGTGCTTGCTTGCGTACCGAATCGGTGGTGCTATAGGCGGCTGGTATTTCATAGGGGTACCAGGCGGCAGGGTAGTACTGAATGGCCATGCCGTTATCTGGGTCGAGCCCGGTAAGGAGTCGGGAGTCGCGTACAAGGCAGTGGCCCGTACCTGGAGTAACGACCGAAACGTCATTGAGGCAGCTCGGTTTTTGCCAAGGTATCTGAGAACCACAATACGTAGTGCTTGCGAGGTAATCTGGCTGCATAATCACGCGCCGCCAAAGGCTATCTTCGCCGTTACTCTCAGTTCGGGTGTAGTACACGATATTAAGGGTCATTGGTTGGTTTTTTGAATATTCAGTTGCAGGCAGGCTGGCACACGGGTAGGGGCTGTTGTTAAGGTAAAGGGCGCGGGCGTTTACGGAAAGCGGGTTGTCGGTAGTCACCAGGCTGCTGAGGATAAGGCTCTTGCTCCCTGTAGTGGTGCCAAGGTTGGTGAAGGGGGTGGTTGTATTGTTAACGCCCATTGAGGTGGTGTTTATATCCTTGTCGTTAACCGCCAGAAAGGCAACGCTGAGCCGGATATCTTCCTCGATTTGGTTCAGTGCGCTTTGGGCATCAAAGGCGAGCGTATTGGCCCCTCGCGACGAAAGGACTTCACCAGTAAGGCTAACAATTGCGGTAATAAAAGAGCCAATCGCTAAAATAACGATAGGGGCGATGACGAGCATTTCGACGAGGGTAAAGCCAGTACGCTTCATTATCGCGCCTCTGCTGCAACTTGCGACACTTCGGTTGCAAGGAGTACTCGGTTATAAATGCGTACGTCATCGATTGACCCGGTGAAGTAGTAGCGCGGGGTTATGTTGAGCGAATCTTCGCCAATCGTAAGTGGTGCACTGCTGTTTAGGGTTGAGGCGGCGTTCGAGGTGCGCTCAGACAGGAATGAACCATTAACGTAGAAAGCAACCCTTCCGGGCTCGCAGGTAGCGGTTAGGTGTGTCCATTGGTTCAGGGGTGGGCTATACCCTGGAAGCCAGCGCTCCCCGCTTCCTCCGCAATCAAAGAAGACAGAGTTTGTACCGGTAAGGCGCCCAAGAATGAAGCCGGTTGTACCGCTGCTGCCGCGCTTCGCTACGAATGCGGTCGCTGCTTCTGAAGTAATCCAGGCGGTCGGGTGAATCCAGAGCGAAATGGTAATGGACCGCGGCGAAAGCGAATCGCTTGTACTTGAGGTCGCCCGACTGCCAGCCCCCATATAAAGTGCTTTATTAGCCTCGCCTAAACGGTTTGCTGCAAAGGTAGTGCTTTGAAGGGTTGCCCCGTAGGAGCTTGGCCCGACTTGGCTGGCACCGTCACCGTTGAATTGCCACCAGCCAACCAGCCCGTTTTGAAAGCTTTGAGTCCCTGTGGCTCCCCGTGATGCATCGAAATAGGTCGAGACCTGGAGGGACTTTCCCTCGGTTCCGTAAGTAATGTTTGCCGTAAGCTTATTAAGGCTCGGGGTGTCTGGCCGTGGGCAGGTCACCGAGAGTGTTGCAAAGATATTGGTGAGTCCATCGGTATCGGGAAGCTTTGCGCCCATTGATGGGTTATTATTGCAGGGGTTGCTGCTGATCAGCCCTTGCACCATTCTTAGGTACTCGTAGGCTATATTTCGCGCGCGGGCTTCGGCTCGTGTTTGGGCGCCATCTCGAATCACTGCGTCAAACAACTGGTAGCCAGCAAGAAGGAAGGCAGCAGCAATAAAAAGCGTAATGAGTAGCTCAACGGCAGTGAATCCGGAAGTACGTTTTATACGGTTCATTGATTTTTACTCGTAATCATCTCAACGGTGCCGGTCGTTTCTTGGTAGTAGAAGAGGTTAAAATTTTCGCAGCGAACGGCCTCGGTAACGGTGGTGCAGAGGTATCCGCCAGGCTGAAGGGGTTGGTAAACAAAAACATCATTACTTGCTGATGGCTTAGGCATGACATGCAAGGGTGCGCCTAGGCTGTTTGTGGCGGCGACCACGTTAAATGAGGTATTACCAGGGTTGTTGGGGGTGCGCACAATTTTGGGGTCAAGGTCGGGAAGCGCTGTTTGCAGTGCGGTTAAGGATGCAACCGAATCGAGCGCTGGATATGTTCGCCCAAAAAAGGTGCCTGGGCTGCTTGTACTGGGCAGACTGGCGTTACGATAGTATGACTCAAGGAGTGTTGCAAAAGATTCGGCGTCAGACCTACGTTCGTCATCACGAGCATTCGCCTGAGTTGAACTTAGCATAACGACCCCGAGCGTTAAAAGGATTCCCATAATGGTAATAACAATCACAACCTCGACTACTGTGAGTCCACACCGCTTCATATGTATATAGCATAAGCGTTTTACGGTCGATGCGCAAGGGGAGGCGCTGCTAAGCGGGGAGTTCGAGAGGTTCTTGCTCGATGATAATTTGAAAAGTATCGCGCACCTTGCCAATAATTTCGTCACGGGCTGCTGCAAGGTCATTGTAGCTGGATGCTGATTCGTTGATAAGGACGAGGCAATTTTTCTCATGGACCCTTATGCCATGAAGAAGTTGCCCCTTAAAGCCCGCTTTTTCAATCAGCCACCCGGTATAGACTTTTTGCCGCCCGTCAGCCATTTCGTATGCACGAATATCGGGAAACTTTTTCTTAAGGTCGTTGTACTGCCATGATTCAATAATTGCGTTTTTAAAAAACGATCCAGCACTGGGCTTTTCAGTAGGGTCGGGGAGTTTTTCTTTGCGGATAGCGATAACAGCATCGCGGATGGCTTGGTGGGTATAAATGGTTACACTGGTATCGTCAAGATGTTGTTGAAGTGCATCATAGAATGGCGGAGTGGGCAGATTTTTGGATAGTTTAAGGGTAAGCGAGGTAATAACGTACCGCCCCGTACTTGCGCCGCGAAACATACTGTGCCGATAAGAAAATCCACAATCGTCGTTTTGTAAGGTAACGAAGGCATCGGTTTGTGTGTCATACGCTTCAAGCGATACCAGGGTGTCGGCGATTTCTTGGCCATAGGCCCCGACATTTTGAACTGGTGCAGCCCCTGCTGTTCCGGGTATGGCTGACATGGCTTCAATACCAGAAAGGTGCATAGCAACCGTTTTTGCGACAAGTTCGTCCCAGTTTTCACCAGCCCCCACTTTGATAGTGGTTGTATAAAGGTCGTCGCTAAGCACCTCAAAGCCGGGAATACGAATACGGATAACAAGCCCGCGAAAACCGGCGTCTTGAGCAACAAGGTTGCTACCGCCACCAAGAATGAAAACGGGGAGCGAATGGGCGCTCGCATTGCGATACAGTGCTTGTACTTCGGCTGGGGTACGGGCTTCTGCAAAAAAAGCAGCCGGCCCCCCAAGCCGCATAGTAAGGAAATTTTTTAGTGGTGTTTTTGTGTGAATATCCATGTCTGTAAAAAGTATACCTTTTTCTAGCATTTTTGAAAATTCCATGCTACAATTACCTCTGTACTTTGGTGCAAACCTGGTGCATAGCCATGAGCACCCGTAGCTCAGCGGATTAGAGCACTGGTCTTCGGAACCAGGTGTCGCACGTTCGAATCGTGCCGGGTGTACCATATTGATTTATAGCATCTATTATGCTATAATAGTAATGATTATGGGTCAGTAGCTCAGCTGGTTAGAGCGTCTGCCTCTTAAGCAGAATGTCGTGGGTTCGAGCCCCACCTGACCCTCCAAGGAATGCCGCCATTTCCACCCCCGTGGAATGGCGGTTTTCCTTTGTTTGTAAGTAACCGCCCATTATGCTATAATAAAAGTAACCAAGTACTCGCCCAAAGGAAGGGCATATTTTTATGAAAGACCCAAAATTTATTCGCAACGTAGCGATTATTGCACACGTTGACCACGGCAAAACAACGATGGTCGATGGCCTTCTGAAGCAAAGTAACACCTTTCGTGACAATCAGGCCGAGATGGAGCAGTCTCTTATTATGGACAGTGGCGACCAAGAACACGAGCGCGGCATTACTATTACCGCCAAGCAAACCTCTGTTTATTATGGTGATTACAAGATTAATATTATTGACACCCCAGGCCACGCCGATTTTTCTGGTGAAGTAGAGCGTACTCTTAACATGGCCGATGGTGTGCTACTTATTGTTGATGCCCAAGAGGGCCCAATGCCACAAACTAAATTCGTTCTTTCAAAGGCGCTTGAAGTTGGCCTTAAGCCTGTTGTGGTCATTAACAAAATCGACAAACCGTCGCGCCGTATCGATGAGGTGCTTGATGAAGTTTCTGAACTCTTCCTTGAACTTGCTATTGATGACAGCCAGCTTCACTACCCTGTGTATTATGCAATTGGCCGTGAGGGGAAGGCCTGGGCCGAACTTCCTGACAACCCTTCTGAACATACCGACCTAACGCCTATTTTTGATGCAATTATTAACGATATTCCGGCGCCAACGGTTGAAGTAGACAAACCGTTCCAGATGTTAGTTACCTCGCTGGCGCACGATTCATTCCTTGGCAAGTACGCTATTGGTCGTATTAACCGCGGTTCAATTAAGCGTGGCCAACAGATTGCGCTCATTAAGCGTGATGGTGCGCTTGTTAACGCTAAAGCCGATAAGCTTTTTGGCTATCGCGGTTTGGTGCGTGAAGAAGTGGATGAAGCCCGCGCAGGCGATATCGTAGCAGTTACCGGGGTTGCTGATGCGCACATTGGTGAAACACTTGCCGACAAAGAGAACCCCGAAGCCTTGCCGGTCATTGATATTGAAGCACCAACAATCAGTATGTACCTTGGGCCAAACACGAGTCCAATGAAGGGGAAGGAGGCGAAATATAACACGAGCCGCCAAATCGGTGATCGCCTTAAGCAAGAGCTTGAAACCAATGTATCGCTTCGTGTTCGCGAAGAAGGAATTGGTTTTATCGTCTCTGGCCGTGGTGAGCTCCACCTTTCGGTACTTATTGAAACCCTTCGTCGTGAAGATTTTGAGTTTGAAGTTGGCCGGCCACAAGCCGTAACGATTGAAGAAGACGGCATAGTTAAAGAGCCGGTTGAAGAGCTCTTAATTGAAGTATCGGCTGAATTTCTTGGAGCAGTGAGCCAAGAGCTGGGTGCTCGCCGTGCAACAACTATCAAGCAAGAGCAGACCAGCTCGGGCACAACGCGCATTACCTACCTTATTCCAACTCGGGCTATGATTGGCCTGCGTAACCTATTGCTTACGGCAACCAAGGGAACGGTAATTATGAATACCTTGCCGCATGGCTATCAGCCACTTGGCCCCAAGCTTCAACAGATGCGTAATGGTGCACTTGTTGCACACGAAGCGGGCGTAACGACTGCCTATGCTCTCGATACTGCGGCAGCTCGCGGCGAACTCTTTGTTGGCCCAGGTACCACGGTATACCAAGGCATGATTGTTGGAGTATATAACCGTGCGGGGGACCTCGATATTAACGTGTGTAAGGGTAAACAGCTTACAAATATGCGTAGTTCATCGAGCGACGGTACCATTCAACTTACGCCATTTACCGACCTAAGCCTCGAACAGTGCATTGACTTTATTGAAGACGATGAACTGCTTGAGGTAACTCCCAAGAGCCTTCGACTTCGTAAGCGGCACCTTAACCCCAACGAACGTAAACGGGCTGCTAAAAGCTAGCAGTCTTACAGGTTGTATTTACGGCCATCTGAACGGTCGTAGCGTTGCTCTTGGTAGTGCTGGCGTTCATTGTAGGTTGATGCTTGGTAGACGAATGAAACGAGCCCAAAGAACCAGATGAAGGCAACGATAACCCCTATCGCAATAGTGACGCCACGCATGGCTCCCGAGTAGACGGGCATGACCGGCTTGGTTGCGCTGAGTTCTGGCTTTTGTGCAATGCTAATGCGGTTCATAATGGCAGTGATTACCACAGAAGTAACCGCCAAGATTGCTGCCGCGCCAATAAGCCGGTAGTAAAGGTCGTTAACCCAGCTTGCATCGAAAAATAGAATCCACGGAATGAACAAGAGAACGAGGAGTGAAACGAGAGCAATGCTCACGTAGGCAAGTACGTGCATAATTTGTTTTTGAAGCCGAAGCCGCAATACCCCTTCAACGAGGAAGGCCGCGCCAACTAGCAGGGCGTATACGTTAAAGAGGCGGCCTGCAATGTTGTTCTCGCCGAGCAACCCCCAGATACCCATTGATGAAGTAAGCATACTAGCAATAATTGTTGCAACCAAAGTGGTTGGAATAATCGACTTGCCAAGTTGGTTTTTATCATCGGCAAGGACAATAAGAAGCACAATAATACTATGGAATACTAAGTTGACAGTGGTAAAGATAGCTTTTTGAACAATCGAGTTAAACTCGCCAATAAGAATAGCCACCACTGAAATAAGCGCTGAAATAACCAGGCCAGCCACCAGCACATAAAGGAAGGCAAATTTTAAACGGCCGGTGCGGCTTTTAGCAGGAGACGCTGCCGGTGCTGCTACTGCTGGAGTCGTTTCGGCCGGTTTTGTTTGGTGAGAATGCTCTGTCATGGTATCTCCTTAGAATCTATGGGGTATAGTATACCACTTATGTCTATATAAATGGAGGGGGTTGTTTGATAGAATAGGCGTAGATGACAGAAAGCAAGCGTGCAAATACTGGATTTACCGTAGTCGAGCTCATAGTGGTATTGATTGTCATTGCACTTTTGGTGGTGATGTCGGTAGTAAGTTACGGTGCATGGCGTACGAGTGTGACTGAAAAGGTGCTCATGAGTGACCTTAATGGGCTGAAGGGGGCGATGGACTCGGCGCGGACGTTTGATAATGGGTATCCAACAACCTTGCCTGCGCGTTTCGAGGCCAGCCAAGACGTAACGCTTAACTACCGCTACGGCACGAGCACTGCTTATTGTGTTGAGGCAACCAGCACAAAGGCGCCGGGTAAGCAGTTCTATCTTAGCACCTACCCAGGCGGCGGTGAGCCAACTGCCGGGGTTTGCCCAGCTCAGCCATCGAGCATAACCAAGCCGGCCATTCCCAAGCAAGTTGACGTTACAGTACAGGGGAGTACCGCGCAGGTGACATGGGCACCGGTTGCAGGGGCGACAGGCTATGATGTGCGGTACAGAGTAAGCATGGGGGCCTGGACGCAGGTTGCTGCCACGGCGCCGACTCAAACAGTGACCGGGATGACCTTATTGACTCAGTATGACTATGAGGTCCGAGCAAAAAACAGTGCTGGCGAATCAGACTGGTCGGCCACCAAGTACCGTACGGCTCTTCCGGCACCAGTGATTACTACCGTAGGAACGCCCGCATGTGGTGCTGTTAGTGGTGGGCAGTCCTGGATGGATGTTGATATATGGTGGACCGGAACAGCCTACGGTTACCATGTACCGCTATATATGGTTGTTGGAACTGAAGGGGTAGCGTACGGTCAATCGCCCGTCACTGTTCAAAACTCACCTACAAACACACTGTCGACATTTATGGCAAGGGCCAGCACCACCCGTTGGCCATCGAATACCGCTTCAAGTGGGTCAATTGCTATTTATGCCATAGGCTCCAATGGCGAGCGTTCATCCCCGACTACCTGGACTTCGCCAACCTATGCTCCGCATACCTGTTCATAGGGTACTTATTTCATCGGGTAAAAAGCCTTTATTGTGCTGAAAATCGGCCTCCCATTTATAATCTTTGGCGTAACCGAGGTCTTTCATGAGTGTTGTTGGGGCGTTGCGTAGGTGGAGCGGCACCGGCGCATCGGGGTATTGTTTGGCAAGGTTCTGTGCGCGGTGCATTGCTTCGGTTGTTTGGCGTGACTTCTGGGATTTAGCGAGTGCTGCGGCAACGTGGAAGAGAACATAGCTTGATTCTGGCATGCCAATACGCTCAACCGCCTGGAAGGCATTCAGGGCCAGGCCAAGCGCTCCATTGCCTGCCAAGCCAATGTCTTCCGAGGCGAAAATAAGCATGCGGCGTGCAATAAATTTAGGGTCTTCACCAGCATCGATCATGCGGGCAAGGTAATACAGCGTAGCATCAACATTGCTGCCGCGCATACTTTTAATAAAAGCTGAAATAACATTGTAGTGCATGTCGCCTTTTTTATCGTAGCCCGGCAGGCGGCGCCCGGCGGCAGTTTTAACGATTTCAATGTCAACCTTATCGCGCCTGCCTCGTGAAAGGTTCAGGGCTAATTCAAGGGTACCGAGCGCAATACGTGCATCACCACCAGAAAGCTTGGCTACATACTTTATTGCTTCTTCGTTGATGCGTTTTTCGGCTTTTTCAGTGGCAACAGCACGTTTTAAGATGGCAATAATATGTGCTTCGGCCAGAGGCTCAAGGACTAATACGCGGCTGCGGCTAATGAGCGGGGCAATAACCTCAAAACTTGGGTTTTCGGTGGTAGCACCAATAAGGTTAATAAGCCCCGATTCAACATGCGGCAAAAATGCATCTTGCTGGGCTTTGTTAAAGCGGTGAATCTCATCAACAAAAAGAAGGGTCCGCAGCTGAAGGTTCCAGTTTTGCCGCGCATGCCCAATCACTTTTTCAACGTCCTTTTTACCGCTCGTTACCGCCGAAAGTTCAATAAATTCAGCGTTTACTTCTTTGGCAATAACCCGCGCGAGAGTTGTTTTGCCGCTGCCTGGCGGCCCCCATAGAATAAGGCTGACTGGTTCGCGGTTTTTAACGATTTGTTTCAGGATTTCGTTGTCGCCGAGTAGGTGTGTTTGGCCGATCACTTCATCAAGTGTTTGGGGCCGCATGCGCTCGGCAAGTGGAATACGCGCAGTAGTATTCTCCATTTGTGTCATACCCTTATTCTACTACACTGCCTCGAGTAAGTTTGCTATACTAGAGGTGTAAAGAGGAGGAATGATGGAAGCAGCAACGTTTTGGCTATGGGCAATCGCTATTGTCGTCGTTATATTTATTTTAAGTGGTCTTAAGGTTATCAACCAATATCAGCGCGGTGTTGTACTCACCCTTGGTAAGTTTACCGGCCTTCGCCAGCCTGGGCTCCGAATCGTTATTCCAATTTTCCAGCAGCTGATTCGTGTTGATGTTCGTTCGACACCAATTGATGTGCCAAAGCAAGAGATTATCACTCGTGATAACGTCACTGCTGGCGTTGATGCTGTCGTTTACTTCCGTGTGCTCGATCCAGCAAAGGCGGTGCTTGAAACAACTAATTATGTCTATGCAACTAGCCAATTTGCTCAGGCGGCGCTCCGCGACATTACGGGCAATTTTGAGCTTGATGAACTGCTTTCGAAGCGCGAAGAAATCAGCCAAAAAATTAAAGAAATTGTTGATGGCCAAACATCGCAATGGGGTATTGATGTTGAAAACGTAAAAATTCAAAATATTGAGCTTCCAAGTGACATGAAGCGAGCAATGGCTAAGCAGGCCGAAGCCGAACGTGAACGCCGTAGCAACATTATTAATGCTGAAGGTGAAAGAGCTGCCGCCGAAACACTTGCTGCTGCTGCGCAAATTATCTCATCAACTCCTGGTGCACTCAACCTACGTACGCTTAATACCATTGAGCGCATTAGTACCGAGCCAAGCCAGAAAACCACCATGCTCTTCCCGATTGAGCTCATTGATGCCGTCCGCAATATCGGTGATGGCCTTACTAGCAAATCGCACAAGTAGTGAGGCGCTTTACGTGGGGTTGCCCTTGCTATAAAGGGCGACCTCTAGTAAAATAGGCAGAGTTGCGGCGCTATAGCTCAGCCCGGTAGAGCAGAGGCCTGAAGAGCCTTGTGTCCCTGGTTCAAATCCAGGTGGCGCCACCAAGTCGCACCAAATAGAATTATGAAAACAGGCGGGTGCCTGTTTTTTTATTTGGCGCGCACTCTCTCGACCACCGTTGTATATGGTATTGATTATCCTACAGTTGAAGATCACAGCCATATGACCGGCGAGCAATGCTGACGTTCTAATGGAATTACAAGGCGAATGGGTTGGCAATGTATAATTGCAAATCAATAATCGATGACAAGGTGATTGTATAACTTGTCGAGACGATAGAGGTTATGGTATGATGAGCGATAAGAAAACGAGAGTTGAGGGGATAGGGAGATGAGGTCATGCTAGATGGGGGGCCGTCACGTAGTTCACAAGTTGTTGAGAGGCGTGCAAGTACACAGTTCGGTTCTTCGTTCCGTCATAATGAAGGTGAGCAGTCGCAACTGGCACCACAGCCGCAGCCCGTTGGGGCACCGGCTGGGCAGGGTACGCCGCAACAGAAGCAGCGGACGCGGCGTCGAGGCCGCTTGCACCCATTGAATATCTGGGTGCTCGCTGGGGCTGCGCTTATTTTCATCATCGCTCTAGGGTGGGTATGGTTCCAGGGGCGGGCATTTTCGGTTGTTCCTGTTCAAAAGGACAGGTACCAGGCAGTATTTATGTCAAACGGAGAGATTCTCTTTGGTAAGCTCAAGACGCTTGACGGTGTCCATGTCGAATTAAGAGAGGTCTTCTACATCCGCTCCAATACAGGTGATAGCACTCCCGCCAATGCGACGAATGATGTCCAAGCTAAAGATGGTGATATGCAGCTGATTAAACGGGGCGACGAAGTTCACGGCCCTGAAGATGAAATGATTATTAACCGAGAGCAGGTACTTTATTACGAAAACCTCAAGCCGTCAAGTAAAGTCTCCCAGCTTATTCAGAAGTACATGTCAGGAAATCGGTAGGATTTTTCCTGCGGCCTGGGGCAGTGTATAGTTATGATTCGTCGTCATTTGTTGATATCATCTAAGACCGCCCGTATTACCCCAAAGCGTATGCTGATTGGCGGGGCTATTGTTGCCGCATGTATGGCGGGTGGTGCGTATCTACTATGGCCGAGTGCATCGGTTCTTGATGACTCAACAATTCGACAGGCTCAGTTTCCCGTGTATGCACCACAGGCAGCGCCAGAAGGCTATACACTGCAAAAAAACAGAACGGTCGTTACCGATAGTACTATTGTCTACTCATTTGCGAATGAGCGGGGCGATGGTATTACTGTTACCGTGCAGCCGCGCCCCTCAAGCCTTGATATGCGCCAAATGACCGAAGGGGGGTCGGTAAAAAGTACGATTCTTTCTAGTGGTACGTTGTATGATTTATCGGCGGGCGGTGCGAGCAAGTATCTTCTTGACATGGGTGATTCATTAGTATTTATTACATCCGTGCAGGCTGTGAACACTTCAATCATCAACACGCTGGCGGCAAATCTCAAACGAGCTAACTAATTCGGTCTTATTGAACGATTTGGAGGATACCAAAACTACCGGTCTTGACAGTGACCTGCTTGGTATTTTTTTCTGATTTAACCCGTAGACGCAATGGACCCCCTTGCCCACTTGTTTCAATGTACCCTTCCATTGTTGAAGTAAAGACATCGCCTGGGTTGTCGTCGCCTGCTGTGGTGGCATCGGCATCACCGACTCCACAGTATGATCCCCAGTGCCCTGTCGTTACTGAAAGGAGTGTTGCGGCGGTGTTAACGCACCAGTTGCTCTTTGTTGGTAGAGTTGGTGTCGTGATGCCAAAGCCAACGCCTGTGGTGTTTTCACCGGCTTCGTGGAGGATTATAAACTTATAATAATATTTGGTATTAGGGGCAAGATTAAATGACAAATCTTCGACGTTTACAGGGGAAACTCCATCTGTTGAGGTAACAACATTAGCGACCCTCGAGACGGGTAGCGGGGTAATGCAGTCTTTCCAGGCATTCTCTTCGTAGCAGCGGAATTTTCCAAGCGAGCTATTGTAGTACATCGCACCATTTACTCCGTCAGGGTCACCTGCCGATGTTTTGGTGTCAAGTACGAGGAGCGTTGCCGAAGCATCAACCTTGCCAATTTGTATACGGCTCTCCTCTGTATTGACCGTAAATACTTCAACGCCTTCAGCGCTTTGAACTTGCAAGGCGGCATCGCTATTGGCCACATCGCGCGCGGTGACTGACCCTTGAATTGTTGTATCCTTCCCAAGATTAATGGCAGTTGCATTGCTTCCTCCAATTGCTAGGGTCCCAGCACTTGCTGTGTCAATCGTGTCGGTGCTTAGCTCGCCAGCAACAGTGGTAACCGAGCCGGCATTACCAATGGTGACGCTGCCAGCATTAACCGTACCAATTGAAATCGATCCGCCAACCCCTTCGCCGTTGCCGGCGCCAGCGTCGATGACTACATCACCGCCAGACCCGTTAGTACCCGATGCGCTCCCGCCTTGGAGTGATAGAATGCCGCCATTCGTACCGGTGCCCGCGGTAAGTGTGAGATTACGGCCAGGATTGTCCCCTGCGGCCGCTACGGTAATTGATTGATGAGTAGCAGAACCAAGTGTAATGCTGCCACTTTCGCTTAGCGTGAACGCGTTGACACCTGACGACTGAAGATGCAATAAGTCTCCGCTACCAACCTTGTTGAATGCAATACCAGGGTTACTGCCGGTATATGTTTGCATACCTTGGCCGAGCTGGACGAGCTGGTTCGCCGATTTGCCGCCAACAGCCTTGCTATTCATGGCATACGGTACGGCCGAGAGCTGGACTCGAGGTGTCATTTCACCATCCCAGGCTATATCGCCGATAGATGCAATTTGGCTACGGCCACCGATATTCATGGTCATCCATATATCACCGTTCCAGTCTATGTTGGTGAAGGGGGCAATTGATCCTAGCTTAACGTTAAAGGACCCGTTGGTTATTTGGACACGATTATCTTGGCCAGCAGCAATGCCATTGCTATCATGGTAGGTCTCTGTCCATATTGCGGCGCCACCTTCTTGCGTGGCATAGAACGTAAACTGAATATTATAACGGCCGTCTGGCACAATACCCCCGGTCCTGTTTTTAAGGCGGGCGGAAAAGCTGACCGTATCTTGAGATGGCGCGGCAGATGCGGGCGTGACAAAAAAGAGCATTGTGATTACCACAGCGAATAGTAATCCAAGGCCTAGCATTCGCATGTTAGGCCGCCTGTAGAAAATTGCGGACACGTTCCACCACACAGTCATTTATATTGTTTTACCCCTGTTAGGGTGATTGCTATTTGTTTCACTTATGACGTGTGGTGGTTCATCAAAGCTTGCTTTATATATTAGCATAAACATGAATGGAGACACAACTATTTTGCGGTCTAAGAATGCTCATGATCCTCTCTTTATTTACTGCTGTATAGGGCTGCCCGTCTCTTAAAATGAAGCGTACAATCAAGGCTTATTGTGCTACAATAAACAAAGAATAAGCAGTAAAGAAAAGCGGGGGATATTAACTTGAAGCGACTCATTGTTGGCATCGCAGTACTGGGTGTTGTCACGGTGCTCGCTATTTCAGCACCCGTTGCTGCTATTGAGACGTACGGTGGCGGTAGCGTGCAGGGCTATGCGAGCGACCAGCCAATTGGCTACGGGACTATCGTTAAACAGGCTGGCGACACGTCAAGCCGAGTGGCTGTTGTCGGTAAAGATCAATTGGAAAGTATGTTCGGCGTTGCAGTTGATCCGCAACAGTTGTCAATAAAGCTCACAACAGGCGAGCTCGAGAATGAGGTGTTTGTGGCTGTTTCGGGTACGTATAACGTTTTAGTGAGCACTGAGGGTGGCGCCATTGCTCAGGGTGATTACGTGACGCTCTCGTCAGTGAACGGCGTGGCCATGAAGGCTGGAGCCAAAGAAGGTACGGTGTTTGGCCGAGCAGCTCGTGCGTTTGATGGTAAGGGCACGGTGGTCGGCAGCACTCAGCTGAAAGATTCGACTGGTGGCCAGAAGACTGTACAGCTGGGGTCGGTGCCGGTAACTATAGATATCAAGCGTAATCCAAACGAAAAATCGACAAAAGCAAACGTACCCGAAGTACTCGAGCGCATTGGGCAGGCAATTGCAGAAAAAGAGGTTAGCCCTATTCGCATTTATATTAGCCTCGGTATCACCGCAGTAAGTTTGGTGGCGGCAATTATCGTCATCTATACAGGGGTGCGCAACGGTATTATATCGATTGGTCGTAATCCGATGTCAAAAAAATCGATATTTCGGGCACTTGTAGAAGTGATTCTTACAAGTTTTTTAATTTTAACAATTGGCTTATTTGCGGTATATTTATTATTAAGGTTATGATACGGGTAAAGTAAGGGTGGGGCTGTTTTCTCATACACAACGCAATAAGCGGTCTTCTGCGGCGGAGGCTGCTGATGAGCTTGCTCGTCAGGCTTATGATGCGAATTTTCAGGAGGAGCTGCGCCAAGCAGGTCTCCAGCATTTTAAGCAGCTGCTCAGCGAAAATATGGTTGATATCGGTCCGAGTGTGGATGCACTCCTCAAGCAGATAGCGATCGACTTAAGCGATTATATGCAGCGCCAGCTCGACATGACGGTCGCGCGCGTTAACACTGAAATTACCAAACAGTTAAGTGACCGCCTTAAGCAGTTCGACGTAATAGCTGCAGAGTCACGCGATGCTATGACGCAGGCGTTGAACCATGACGCTCAAGATATGCGTGAGAAATATCAACAACTCAGCGCTTCGCTGCAACAGGTAGTTGCGCAGCAGGAGGTGCTGATAGCTAGTGTTTTTCAGGAGCATAAGGTACGCATGGAGACCATCCGGCGTGAGCAGGACGCGTTGCTGAGTTCATTGCGCGCCTCTGCTGATACGACACGCCAACACACTGAGCAGCTTGAGCATGAATTGAGCCAGGCAATTGAACAACAAAAGGCGTCTTTTCAGGGAGTATACCAGGAGAACATAACAAGGGCGCGCGAAGCTAGCGCGGCGCAGGCCGATATCCTTAATCGCCTGACATCAAGTGCAAGCGAGCTCGAGGCGAAGCACCAAGAAATGGCACAATTTCTTGATAAAACAGTTGCTGAGCAGAAGGCTATGATGGCGCAGACGGTCGGTGATAATATGACGCGAATTGTCGAGCATTATATTATTGGCGCACTCGGTGAGCAGTCCGAGCTTCGCGCACAACTGCCGTCGATTTTGCACCAAATGGAGCAACATAAACAAGATATGATGAATGATATTGCGCTATGAGTGAGAGAGAAGGACCGCGGGGATATCTAGTACTGCCACCAAGCATTGCGACACGTCGTGATGTTATGGAGCTCCTCCGGGAGTTTGTGCGTGTTGATGCAGCACTTGTTGAAGCCGAGCTGCGACATAGGGTCGGAGCAACAGCTGGGGGTGCTTTTACGCTCTCGGATAGATTGACCGAGTTCCTTCATCAAAACCAGGGTGTGTTGGATGATGCATCATCGCGCCGCTCATTGGTGCAGCGGTTGGAGCAGTTCAAGGATGTGATGCCAATTGTTCATATGACGTTTGCTGCTCAAGCAGATACCGAAAGCGTGCAATGGCTGGCGGCCTGTGCGCGGCGGCTGATTCACCCTCAGGCGGTATTAACGATTGGGCTGCAACCCGACCTGATTGGTGGAGTCCATATTCGCACTACAAACCACGTGTATGATTTGAGTGTTCGGGCGCAGCTTGTTGATGCACGACATTTTATTCGTGAAGAATTGGAGGCGATTTATGCAGGGCGCTAAAAAGTTTGAGGCGCTGGTTGCATCGGGAAATCCAGTCGGTGAGATTATTGGCATTGACTCGTTCATGGTTCAAGTTCGTGGTTTGCAACCGGCTAATGTCCATGCGGTGATTCGGTTCCAGGATGATACCCGTGGATATGTCCACGAAGTGCTCGATAATCATGTCATTGTTATGAAACTTGACCCATCACCGCTCCGCATTGGTATGGTGTGTGTGGTTGAGGCTCGTGACATTATGACGCCCGTTGGCAAGAGCTTCATTGGCCGTGTTATTAATGTGTTTGGTGAGCCGATTGACGGCAAGGGGCCAATTACGCCCGACCAAGAGTGGGATGTATTTCATAATGCACCGGCTCTGTACGAACGCGAATTGCTTGATACGCCTGTCGAAACAGGGGTAGCTATTCTCGATATAGAATACTCGCTTGCTCGTGGTCAGCGTATGGCGATGTTGGGTGACAGCAAGGTGGGCAAGACCGCATTGGCAGCTCAGGTGGCTATTAATCAAAAAAATACTGATGTCACCGTGATTTACGTTCTTATTGCTAAGCGTCAGCGTGATGTAGCCGACTTGGTGACGAGCCTCGAAAAGAACGGTGCGCTGGGCAAAGCGATTGTTATTGTGACAAATTCATTTGAATCGTTGATTTTGACCTACCTTGTGCCCTACGTGGGCGCCGCACACGGTGAATATTTTTGGCATACATGTAACATGGATACCTTGATTATTTACGACGACCTAACGGCTCACGCCCAAGCCTACCGAGAAATCTCTCTCATTGCAGGGGTGAGTCCGGGTCGGGATAGCTACCCAGGCGATATGTTCTATGCGCATTCATCGCTCTTAGAGCGTGGTGGGAAAACAGCAGCCAATCATGCAAGCCAAACTCTCATTCCTATTATTTATGCTCCGGGTGGCGACATCACGGCGTACCTGCCTACGAACGTTATGTCGATTACTGATGGTCAGTGGATTCTTGATAGCCAGATTTTTAAAGACACTATGCGCCCCGCGGTAAGCACGGCCCTATCGGTGACTCGTGTGGGTGGTGTTGGGCAAAATGGTCGCCAAAAGTCCCTAGCAGATAAATTAAACCTAACGCTTGCAGGCTACCGGTCGGCTGAAGAGTATGCACACTTTGGAACCGAGCTGAGCCCGCAGGCGCAAGCAGATTATGACAAGGGTAAGGTCCTTTTTAAGCTGATGAACCAGGCGATTGGTGAAATTTATAGTTTTGCAGAACAACAGTTTCTGATGAGTGTCGTCCTTGAAAGTGCTCCCGAACAAATTATCAACATAAAAAAACTTAAAGAACGGGTTCATGAATATGCAGCACAACTGCACGAAGATAAAGACATGAAGGGCAACTTTGACGAGCTTTACGCTGCCCTTAAGGGTGAAGTGACAACCATTGACGAAGCAAAGCAAAAAGCAATTGAAAAGGCTGCTAAGGCTGAAGCCGAAAAACAGCGTCAAGCAGATGAGGCCGCCAAGGCTGCGACAAGTGCGGTGTCAGCCGAAGAAGTGCCCGTGAAGGAGCGTACGTAGTATGCGTCGACCCTTAGAAATCAAGGCTGAGGAGGCTTCGGTGCGCTCGGTCGTAAGCCTGACGTCTGCGCTAGAAAGCCTGAGCAGTATGCAGATTGCCAAGACGAAGAACAAGGTGCTGATTAGTAACCAATTCTTCGACGAGGTTTGGAACATATACAAACAGATTCGTGTTGATGTGCTATTTAATTTTGGGCGGGCACCAGAGGATACGCCGATTAATAAGGAGTTGCTCATTTTAATTACGGCCAAGGCGGGTCTTAGTGGTGACATTGACCAGCGGCTGATTCGTAAGTTTATGGAGCGCTACGATGAAACAAAGAATGATGTTTTGGTCATTGGCCATCACGGGGCGATTAAGCTGAAGCAGGCTCAGGTGGAGTATACGTACTACTTTGACCTGCCCGAAAAAGACTATATCAATGTCGACCCACTCATGGAAATTATTCGTAAATACTCTAAAAGTCGTATCTTCTATCAAAATTATATTTCGTTAGGTCAACAGGAGATCGTGGACGTTGATTTGAGCGAGGTCGTTTCTCGCAAGGGACGTGTTGCGGATATGGCGGTTGTTGGGGATAATCTTGTGAGTGAAAAGAATCATATTTTTGAACCAAACCCCTACGCTGTGGCAGCCTATCTTGAGAATTCGATTCTTCGCCTTACTATCTCGCAGTTTATTTACGATAGTCGCCTGGCGCAGGTAGCGAGCCGGTTTAAGGCAATGTCTGCGGCTAAAGAGCGCTCCATTGAAACGGCAAGCGGGCTGCATACCGAATATAACCGGGCAAAGCGCAATCAAGTTGATACACGGTTGAAGGAGAGCTTGGCGGGATTGAAGAAGATACGAGCGGAGGGCGCATCATGAGTAGTCAGCAAACGTATAAAAACGGGGTAGTGCGCAGCCTTAAGGGGATTGTGATCAGGGTGCAGTTTAGCGAAAACGTACCTGATATTAATGAAGTACTATACGTTGATAATCAGAAAAGATCGCCGCTGCTCGTTAGTAGCCTGTCTCATGGTGATATGGCAGTGTGCCTGAATATTGGTGGCGATTACGGCATTCAAAAGGGTGATACGGTACTCCGAAGTGGCCGCAGCCTAGAGATTCCAGTAGGAGACGCCATGATTGGCCGCGTTTGGGATGCGATGGCGCGCCCGATTGATGGCAAACCGCAATTGCCCGATGATGTGTTGGCGGCAATGCCAAGACGGTCGATTTTCTCTCCATCGTTTCAAGAGACAAGCTTAGAGAGTCGCCCGGATGACATTTTGGTAACAGGTATGAAAGTGCTCGACTTCTTTACCCCATTTGTGAAAGGTCGCAAGATTGGTATTGTTGGTGGTGCCGGTGTCGGCAAGACGGTGCTGACTATGGAAATCATTAATAATGTGGCAGAAGGTTCAGGTGCAATTAGTATGTTTGCCGGTATTGGTGAGCGCATTCGTGAGGGTCACGAGTTATATAAGACGCTCGAAGACAACGACCTTCTTAAGACCACGGCTATGTTTTTCGGCCAAATGAACGAGAATCCTGTGCAACGTTCGCTGATTGGCTTATCGGCGATTACTTTAGCGGAATATTTCCGTGACGATATGAAAAAAGATGTGCTGCTATTTGCCGATAATATGTATCGGTATATCCAGGCACGCAACGAGGTTTCGACCATTATCGACCAAACGCCGGCAGAGGGCGGCTACCAGCCAACAGTTTTTAGCGACGTTAAGACGTTTCAGGACCGCCTGGCAAGCAATGATAACGGCTCAATTACTGCATTGCAAACTATTTATGTACCCGCTGATGACTTGTCTGACCCGGCAGTGCAGATGATTCAACACGAACTAGACAGTGTTATCGTCCTTTCGCGTGCGGTAGCGGCGCAAGGTATTCGCCCGGCAGTTGATATTTTAGCGTCTAAATCAAGCCTTCTGACGCCTGAGGTCGTGGGTGAGCGGCATTATGACTTAGCTACACGTGCTACGGCGATTTTGCAAAAGTACGAGTCGTTAAAAGGTATTATTGCGATTATTGGCGAGTCGGAGTTGTCAGCGGAGGATCGTGACGATTACAGCAAGGCGAAGCAGCTCATTGAATTCTTCAAGCAGCGGTTTAATGTTATGGAAAGGGTAACGGGTGTTCCTGGTGAACACGTGACACGCGAGCAGACCCTAGACGGTGTTGAGGCGATTATTGGTAAAACGGTTAAAGAAGAAGTGTTGGCCGAGTCATGACCGATGAGAGTGTGACACCACAAAGTGAGGGTGAACACGGAGCCAAACAGGTACTTGCTGTTAAGGTGTACGCACCTTTTCAAGTGTATTTCGAGGGCGAGGCGGTTAGTGTGAGCGCCGTTAACGACTCGGGGCCATTTGATATTTTACCGCATCACAAAAACTTCTTATGCATGTTGGTGCCGTGCGAACTTATGGTGAGGCAGCTCGACGGCTCGGCAAGGACGGTTAAGGTTCATCGCGCCCTGATGCACGTCAAGGCAGACCGTGTTGTTGTCTTTATGGATGTGTAAGCGCGCTTGGGATCGGAGCGTCTAGTTCGTTATAAAGTAGTCAAAGGCAAATGCCTGGTTGGCGGGTGCGGCCGAGGCAGCGCAAATGCTAAATCCGGTACGATCACGCTCAACGTAATACTGGGTCTTGCCTGCACCTGGCCCAATCGGGCTAATGATAACATGCGGCTGATTGGTGAACGCTCGATTGAAGTTAATGCGAGTGAAACACCCAACCCCAGGGTTTGTGCCGGTATTAATTGTAACGGTACCTGTTGTATCGGATCCACTGATTGATGCGGTGCCCCCGCCACCAAGGACAGCCGTATTGATACTGCGCCCTGGTGTAGGGCCGGTAAAGCCGATGTGGTTGGGAATCTGAAGGCTGGCGTTACCGCTGAGGATCAGATTTGTCACTGTGAGTTGAGAGGCCGTCATAGCGCCGCTGAAGGTCGAGGTGCCCGAAACGCTCAGGTCGCGCATGGTGGTAGTGCCCTGAATAGCAACGTTTTGAGCAACCTGCAGGCTGTTAACTTGGGTTTGCCCTAGGTTAGAGCTGCCAGATATAGTGAGGCCTGCTCCTTGGAGCGACCCGGCGGCTTGAATGTTACCAGCAACATTAAGGTTGCCTCGCATTAAGGTTTGGCCATCAATGATGGCATTGCCTTGGATGGTGAGCGTTTGCGATTTACCGCCTACCGACGCATCGGTGTTGGCAAGTTGTTTGAGAGCTTCAGGCGACAGGCCCTGGCTGCTAATTGTAGGAACCTCGGGCTCTTTTTGGCTGTTGAGATAGCTGACCACGGCGAACACAGTCGCAATGATACAGACGAGAAGGAAAAGTAAAAAGTACACATTAAGTTTGCGCATCAGGCGACGTAGCGGTGAAAGCTTCTTAGTTGCCGGTGCATCTTCGGGGTGCTGCACGGCTTCGTGAGCTGTCTCTTCATCCGCCAAATCATCGGGTGTTCGACTCAGTGCATCGGTTGGAGCGTCTTGGTCGGGCGTCGTTGATGGCAGCGCTTCACTTCCGGTTCTCTCGTCGGCGTCTGTGGTGCTGGGGTCGTCTTGGTTCATAAATTTCTGTGAGATGGTTATGGTTTACGTCTTTACCTTAGCTTACTATATTTGGTAGGTTAGTACTAGATTATGGGATTCTTTGTGTGAGTATGGGATAATAGGCATAAGCTTATGGGGAGAGTATTCTACTATCGTTGGGTTGGTGTAGTGTTGCTGGCAGCAGCATCTGTTGTGCTGGGCGCGGGTGCAGTTTTAGCCCAAAGTTCGCAGTCGCCTACGTTTCAATTAGAAGAGCCGCAATTTGGTGCAGGTTCGGCTCTTGAGACGTGCTCGGGAGAATATTGCGCTCGGGCGTCAATTGGTGATATGAGCAGTGGTATGCGCGGTAGCTCATCGGCGTCCTTCACAGCAGCAGACTTACTAGAGGATGAACCCCTATTAGAGGTGATTATTGAACCAGGGGCGTCGTATCTGGGGATACTTAGTACCGACACAACATCGCACAAGACGGTAGTTTTAAAAATTCGAACCTACCTTAGTGACGGTTATATTGTTCAACTTACGGGTAGCCCGCCACGGTATGAAGGTCATAGCCTGGCGGTTCCAGCGGTGCCTACCGCTTCAGTGCCAGGTATCGAGCAGTTTGCCCTTAATCTGGTGGCAAATACGACTCCATTGGTGGGGGCGGGCCCTGTCCAGGCTGCATCGGGCAATATTGGAGTCGGGTACGTTCTGCCAAATTATGCTACACCCAACCTATTTATGTACCAACCAGGAGACATCGTGGCACAGAGCGACTCTGAGTCGGGCCAAACAGACTACACAATTAGTATGATTATTAACGTGGCGGGCAGTACTCCTGCGGGGCATTTTAGTGGTGATTACGCTGCTGTTGTTACGCCACGATTTTAGCCCAGTCGGGGTATTGCGCAGTTGTGGAAAACTTTGTAAAAAAATATATTGCTTTTGCTAATAGAGCTATGCTATTATTCGAGGTAGACTCCCTGTCAAATAGGGGTAAATGTAAAACAAAAAAGGAAGGCAACATAAAAATGGCTACATTTAAGTCACTTATTCAGCGTGGTTCGCTGTTGGGCGCAACAGGAGCACTGGTTCTTGCGGCAATAGCACCAGCGGCAACGGCATTTGCTGAATCTGCATTGAACCCGCTCACTGAGCGCTCGCTGCTGCTTAGTTCATCAGCACCTGGTTACATCGATACTGACGGTTCTAACAATTCAACCGCAGCGCCAAATGCAAGTAACGGTACGCTTGCGCCGGCTGGATCTGGTCCAAATGGTAAAAAGACAGGGCAAACATTTACGTTTCGTGCAAGTAGCTCAAGCTCTAGCATCGACAAGATATCACTGCAGTACTGTACAGTAGCAGCGGGTCTATGTCAGTCGCCTGGTACAAACTTGGGTGATGCTCGTCCAGCAGAGGATGATCGTGAAACAAATGCTGTGGCACACGCGAATAATCGCAGCGACTTTCAAATTACAGGAAACTTTGCCGAGGGAAGTGACGCAATGTCGTACGTGCCCGGTAGCCCTGTGAGTACCATGACTGGGGGAGGTACGTTCCAGGTACTCGTTGGGCCTAACGAGGGTAGCTTAACTGCTGTCTCGGGCTGGTCATTCGCTGCTACAAACCTTGAGGACGATGGCTTTAACGGCTCACACCCAGTTATGGGCAACCGATTGTCGGGTGCACGCAACTTTATTGAGCTTACTCGATCAACCGGAACCTCAATTAATAACGGCGATATCGTTCGTGTTGTATTCCGCCCGAATGAAAGCGTCTACATGACAAACCCTGGTGATCACGAGTTCTTTGTTAAGATTAACACCTATGCCGGCGCCGGTGTTGTAAACGGTGGTGTTACTGTGGCGAATGTGATGACTGATTCAATCCACATTACCACGAAGGTACTGGAAACCATGTCATTCTCAGTTGGTACACGGAACCCCGACACAGTGGCTGGTCGCCCCGGATATGGTACCTGTGATCCAATTACTGAAAACGCACAAATTCGACTTGGTGAAGCAGCTGCGGAATACTCGCTCAGTACATCGACGGCCTACGACGAATATTCATACTGGCGCCTTAGTTCAAACTCATCAGGTGGTGCAACGGTGTACTATTCAGGCTACACACTTGCTAACACTGTTGGAGACGAAATTCGTCCACTGACGACAAAGGGCTACAGCCTCCCCGGAACTGAACAGTTTGGTCTTGGGTTTGTTGATGCCGGTCTTGATACGCTAGCGCCCGATTTCTCTACGCTTATATCGACTGATCCTGACTACAAAACGCCAACAAGCTACCCATTTATTACCGTGGCTGGGCAAGCATCGGGTGCTCCGTTCAACACACTGACCGCCCAGGCGACAAGCAATGACTATGCTGACGCAACGGGTACACTGCAGACCGGTACGGCTGCTGGTACTGCACAGTTCAAGTTCCTCAAATCAAGCTTGACTATACCTGAGCCAATTGCCAAGCAAAATGAAACAGTTGTGTCGTGCTCAACAGCTAAGATGCGCTATGTTGCCAACATCGCTGCAGATACCCCAGCTGGTGTCTACACAACAAAGATTAACTATCTCGCTGCTCCTCAGTACTAGGATAGAATCTTACTTAAAGCAAGCCCCCTGTATGTACAGGGGGCTTTGTTGTAGCTACCCCTCAACGCTGCGCGAAAATTGCGACCAACGATCCGCCTTGCGTCGATACGTTCCTCATTGTAGTACAATAGCTATATGCGACATCAAATTGTTCGAATGCATGCCTCATCAATTATGTGGCACAGGCTGGCTGTTGAGATGTTTCTGCTGGTGGTTATAGCGGCATTTATAGTTGTAGACCCCGTGTTGGCCGCACGGCGCCTGCAGGACCGCAGTATTTATATGAATTCAACCGAGGCGGGAGCCTCAACTTTTTACCGCATCTCGTTTCGCTATATGAGCGCCGATCCCGTGGGTTCGGTAGAATTTTTGTTTTGTGATGACCCAGTTCCGTATCATGCATGTGTTGTGCCTCCGGGGCTGAACGTAGCAGGCGCATCATTGGCCCAGCAGGTAGGTGACACGGGCTTTACGTTGGCGAGTGCTTCGACCAACCGCCTTGTTATGCAGCGAGCGCCAGCCGCTCCAACCGGAGATAAAGCAGTTTACACCTTTGATGGCATGATTAACCCGGCAAATGTTGGCACAGCCTTTTCGGTACGTATGCGAACCTTTGCTTCAACTGATGCGAGTGGGCCACAGATTGATTTTGGATCAATGCGCGCACAAATTACCGAGCTCATTCGTCTTGAGACTCAAGTGCCGCCAATGCTTATATTCTGCCTTGCCCAGGAGGTAGAATATAACTGTGGTGGTACGAACGACATTTACTATACCGATATGGGTGAACTATCCTCAACAGGTACGCTGTTTGCTCAGTCTCAGATGGCTGTTGGTACGAATGCATCGGGAGGATTTGCAATCACTGCCAATGGCCCGCCAATGAGCGCTGGTACAAAAACGATTCCGTCATTAAACCAGCCAACGTCAAGCCAACAAGGGCAAGACCAGTTTGGTATTAATCTGGTCTCGAATACCACTCCGGCTGTAGGGGGCGACCCAGAGGGTGAGTGGGCAAACGCCGTAGTGGCGAACGATTATGGGCAGCCCGATAGATACCTCTTTCGCTCAGGTGACACCGTGGCCTATTCACCGAATGTGAGCCTTATGAAGAAGTTCACCGTCAGTTATATAGTTAATGCAAGCCCAAGTTTAAGGGCTGGTGTATATACTACAACAATCAACTTCATAGCCAGTGGTCGTTTTTAGTGATACAATACGGCTTATACTTATTGGGAAAATGTAACACGTGAGGGAATTATCATGAAGCGCCTAAAAAGCATCGTATTGGCCGTGTCTGTGGCTGTAGTAAGTGTTGGTTGGCTTTTGACTGGCGGTGTTCCGTCGGCTCAGGCTCAAGGGTCTGCCGCATTGGGCATCGTGCCAAAGAAAAACTATACTATTGAACCAGGAAAGACAGTAAACGATACGCTGTTAATCCGTAACCTAGATAGCAAGCTTGAACTCAATCTTTCCTTGCGGGTTATCGACTTCACTTATACCGATGATGGCGGCACGCCGAAGCTGATGCTCGCCGAGGATGCTCCGCAAACTGTGTGGTCGCTTAAGTCATTCCTGAAACTACCTAAGTCGTTAACGATTGAGCCGGGTGGAAGTAAGACGATAGATATGAGTATTGCGATTCCAAAAAATCAAGGCGGTGGGTCACTGTATAGCGCCATTGTATATTCTTCAGGCAGCTCTGAGGGTGGTAACGTTGGCCTTAATGCATCTGGTGTGACGCTGGTTTTTGCGGATATTCCAGGTCCAGCGAACGAGCGGCTTGAACTTAAGGATCTTGGGGCATACGATTCGACAACTAAAAAATACGTGCACTTTATGGGGACTCAGCCAAAGCGCATTGCCTATACTCTAGAAAATAAGGGGAGCGTTACCGCGGCGCCTGTCGGAAGTATTACGCTGACTTCATTGTTTGGTCAAGAAACGAAGATTGCCAACATCAATCCTAATCAATCTTTGGCCCTGATTGGGCAGGAGCGTACCTTTGAGGCATGTATCAAATTGATGAAAGAAGACGTTAACTTTAACGGTTCTCGGTCTGAGGCAGCCGCCTGTGCTGAGCCGCAATTATGGCCAGGGTATTATAAAGTAACGCTTGACGGATTTTATGGGCGTAATGGTAACGAGACAAAAGAGCTGGCCGGCACCTCGTATTTTTGGTACCTACCATGGTGGTTTATCGCAATTGTCGTTGTTGTACTCCTCATTGTTGGTTACCATATCTGGAGGTTTGTCCGATTCGTTCGACGTAAGGGTAACGTTCCTTCAGGAAGACGTCGCCGAAAATAATAGTTAATACCTATCAGCGTTGCCGATAGGTGAGCCTGGATACATCAGCTTATTCTATGACATATATACGCAAAACCACTACCAAGTTGGCGATATCTGCTGCGGCGGTAGTGGTTGCCATGGGTGCTGTTTTTGCGAGTACGGTGTCGGTGTCGGCCTTGAACCCGCTACCAACCCCCGACCCGCAGCCGGGTTCATATGGTGTTGAGGCTACTAAGCGGCAGGCACCGCCCACTCAGGGTGCAAGCATTACCGTGCCGGGCGGTGGGGCATCGTTTACAAACTCTCCCATTACTGTGAGCGGCATTTGCCCTGCAGGGCTGTTGGTACAGATTTATAATAACAACGTCATGGCCGGGTCGGTAATGTGCAGTGGGGGCAGCTTTAGTGTTGAAGTGAGCCTTTTCCCTGGCACCAACGAGCTACGGGCGTCGGTTTTTGACGATTTAGAGCAACCTGGCCCCGAATCAAATACAGTCACCGTTACCTACGCCGACACACGTTTCACGGCTTTTGGGCAAGCGATTACGCTAACGAGTGCGTATGGTCGTCGGTCGGCTCCGACGGGCACTCAGCTCGTATGGCCATTGCAGCTTTCGGGTGGCACTGGGCCCTATGCCTTTCAAGTTGACTGGGGTGACGGCACTGATACTCAACTTTTAAGCCAGCCACTGGCAGGCCTGGTGACGATTACCCATACGTATAAAAAAGCTGGTATTTATCAGGCGAATATCCGAGTGGTCGATGCTAATGGTGTTACGGCGTTTCTGCAAGTGATTGCCGTGTCGAGTGGTACAGTCGAGCCAGAAGCTTCACCGACGGCCGAAACTACCCAGCCTAAGGTGACTGTATTGTGGGTACCGGCGGCCATTGCGGTCTTACTGCTACTCCCAACGTATTGGTTGGGTCGCCGCAGCCAACTTGTATCACTTCGTGCTAAGATGATGAGAGAACGAGATGCCTATCAGCAGGACCGCGTGGATAGATAGCCTTATGAAAGCGAACCGTAGTACGACTCGCTGGCGCATAGTCTGTGCTGTTATGCTGTGTAGTTTGTTAGTGCCAATCATTGCCTCACGGACGTCGGCTGCTTTTATATTGAGCGAGCGATCAATGCAGCTGTCGAGTTCGTCAGTTGCTACGGTGAGCACCTATACCGTTCGCTTCACAGCACATCAGGCGGCCAGTGCATTTGTGATTGATTTTTGTAGCAACACGCCGTTAATTGGGCAGGCCTGCACCACACCAACAGACTTCTCTGCCGAAAACGCCGTATCAACCGACGCGGCGTTTAGTGATATTACAGGGAGTGAGGGGCGAATTGTTGTCGCTGGCAGTATTAGTGAAGATGATGATGTATCGGTTGAAATAACGGGAATCTTAAACCCGGGTGTTGATGGTATGATGTATGCGCGCATTGTAACCTTCGACACTAAACAGAATGCACTTGATTCGACGCCAGAGGCACTCATAGGTAACCGTGACGAAGGCAGCATTGCGATTGCCATCACCCCAACGATTGGCGTATCGGGGACGGTACTCGAAACAATGACTTTTTGTGTTTCGGCCGAACCAATTAATGATGACTGCGCCACCGTAACAACACCAGCGCTAACGCTTGGTCAAGTGATCGGAGGTGTTGGTGTGTTACAGGCAGGCGTTCTAAGCCAGGACGATTTATACGTGCAGCTAACAACGAACGCCTACGGAGGCGCCATTGTTTATTTGAAAAATGCTGCCGACGGATGTGGCGGCTTATTGCTGGTGGGGGAGACGACATGCTACATTCACCCAGCGCAAAATACAGGCATTAACCCTGCTGCAAACGAAGCAAAATTTGGTATTAAAACGAGCCCTGCCACTCCAACTCCTGCCCGATCCGCCACAGGTGTATTGCAACCCGCAAATGGCTCATACTATAACAACGATGCTTTCGCCCTACGGTTTACGAGCGGCGAGAGCCCCGCCTCTGGTGTAACGAGCGCATTTGGTGACCCGTTGCTAGACACCGCAGGTGCCCCTGCGAGTAATCAGAACATGCGGCTTACGTTGGGCATTACCATTGCCAACGATACGCCGGCGGGTACCTATGCAACAAAACTCGGATTAATTGCGACAGGTAGGTTCTAGGTGAAAAGGCTGTGGCTAGGGAGCATTGTTGCGGGGGCGCTCGTGGCTATTGTCAGTTTGCAAGCTGTAGACGTGGCAGCACAGCCAGCACCTGCAGAGGCGCTCCGTATTTCGCCCGTTCGAACGGATGTTGCCATGAACCCCGGCGAGACAAAAGTGGTGAAGGTGAGCATTGCAAATCCATCAAATACGGAAGTTGCCGTGCGTCCTGTTCAGAATGACTTTATTGCCGCCGACGAAAAGGGGACGCCTGCGCTGATTCTTGACGAGGAGTCGTTTGCACCAGAACGCAGCCTTAAACGGTTCATGAAGCCAATTGGTATCGTTACTGTCCCGGCAAAGACGACCGTGGCCGTTGAACTAACACTTGACGTTCCGGCTTCGGCTGAGCCGGGGGGGTATTTTGGTGCGCTGCGCTTTGCTTCGGCAAATCCTGTTGGTGGGGCGCAAGTGAAGCTTGATGCAAACGTCGCTTCAATTATCCTACTGCGCGTTAACGGTGTGGTGCCAGAGCGGCTGCTGCTAACCGATTTCTCTGCCCAGCGAGACGGAGTCCCGCGCACGTTCTTTGCAAGTGGCGAAAATATAACGTTGGCGCTGCGATTGCAGAACGATGGCGGTGTACAACTGGGCCCTATTGGGCGTATATCGGTGACGCAGGGCAAAGACATTGTGTACGAAACGAACTTCAATAATCGCAATCGTCAAGATATGATTCTGCCCGATAGCGCACGACGCTGGGAGGTGCCTTTAAGCCAGATTGAAGGCATTGGCAAGTATACGATTACGGCAGTATTTACTTATGGTTCAAAGAATCAATCGATTGGCATAACAAAAACCTTTTGGATAATCCCGACGTGGGTAATAATTACCGCTGCTAGTGCGGTTATCGGACTGGTTATTATTGGCGTCGCTTGTCTTCGTTATATTCGCCGTCGTCGGTATACAAGGTGGCGACGGCGCACCAGAATGCCTTGACCCTCTTGAAATCCTGGTTGTCTATCTGTATAATTTGTTGTGTACGCGAGTGTAGCTCAGCTGTTAGAGCGCTTCCTTGCCATGGAAGAGGTCCAGGGTTAGAGTCCCTGTACTCGCACCATAAGAGCCCTACTGCAACTCTGGCCCTCTTGCGGCCCCTCAGGCAGCAGTAGTGCCCCTAAGAATTCATCCAGCAGGCCACCGGCAACGGTGGCCTGCGTTATTGTCACTGCCCCTACGCCTCCGCGGCGCCCTGCCTCTGCCACCGCCAGTTCGCGGGCCAGCCCAGCATCTCCTGTCTCTTCGAGTGCCACCCATCCGCGCTGGGTCGCCAGCAGCTCCCGCATCGGTGTGTTCAGCTCGTCGCCAGTGACTTCCTCGTTCAGAACGTAGACATGCTTAAAGATGGCCTGGTTGAGCATCCGTCGTGTTTGGTCACTGGCATATCTATACAACTCGTACGGACGAGTAAGAAGCTCAAGATGAGCATCGATGTACTCCATGCCTGGCCCGATGCTGTCCGAGATGTTCTCCAGTGCTTCTTCGAGCTCTGCACGCTTCCTCGCGATGTCCCGGAGTTTCGCTCGGACTCGGGCGGTGTCGATCACGTACCTGAGATCAAGCCTGGATCAGTGGGCGGCCCGTCCGGCGGACGGGCCTTTCCTCAGAGCGTTCGCCAACAGGCGCTCTCGGAGAATCCGAGCACCTGCGTCTTTTGCCGAATGGAGACAAGCAAACCACAGGTTGATCACGCTATCCCGCGCGCACAAGGCGGCAATGCGACACCCGGAAATGCGCAGACCGCATGCCCGCACTGCAATGCATCAAAGGGTGCAAGGGACTTTCCCCGGACGCCACCCCCTGGCTATGTTGGCCCGTGGCCCCCTCCTTGGTGGTGAGCTCGTCTCTATGAGGGCTCGTATCGCTATGAAATCGGTTGCGGTTGTCCAAAGTTTGAGCAGTCCTTTTCTCATTGCTATAGATCTATAGGAGCAGTCTAAGTCTGTTACAATAGATATTGTATATATGGGGTTGAAGAAAGAAAGTATTCGAGCGGTGCCAAGTGAGCTGTACTCTATACATCATGAGCCGGTATGGCGTGACCGGTCGGACTTCATTATTAATGCCGCCCTCACTGAGGCGGATCGGTTTGAGCAACTCTGGTGTCGACGGGTCACCAGTAATTCTTTCGAGCTGTGTTGTATTCCTTTCTTTCTATATAATGTCGCTCTGGGGGATATTGTAGAGACGCAAACTCTTGCGGGGCGAGCGTATGTCGTGACCAGAGTCATCGCCTCATCGGGACGATACGTATTCCGTGTTCACTTCGACGAGTCGATGCGGCGAAATCAAGAACAAGTCGTGGATACGCTTGAGTCGATGAGCTCTCTAGTGGAGTGGTCTTCGGGTTCGCTATTGGCTGTGGACGCGCGGGATTCAGAGCACGCCCAGCAAATCGCGGACTATCTTTGGGCTGCGGAAGACCAAGGTCTGCTTGTTTACGAAACGGGAAAGACCTCCTGACCTGGAGTTTCGGCCTTCCAATCTGAGAAATATTTTCCGCAGTATCAGCAAGTTGTCGCTAGGCTTGGTAAATATCCCATTCTAGTTCATAATCAACCCCAGCAATGAAACACAAGCAAGACCCACTCCAACGCATTTATGCTCTTAAAGTCACCATCGTGGCTCTGCTTGCACTTGGAGCCGGAATCGCTCTCCTCACGCTTGCTTGAGCTATCGCAGACAATCCCTCCTTCGCCTGGCTCAGCTTCTGGCCGCTTGGTGAACTTGGTGGCATCCTCGTTGGCCGAGACGCTAGGGGTTGAGGCGTTGGAGTTGCTGCGCAGCGAGTAGTGACGTCAGAGGGCTGAGGGCTCCCTTGTGAAGCCGTGTGAACTGACCGTGGATAAGGTCAATGCATGACGACTGAGGAAGCTGCGTCGCTCTTCCCCTCCAAGGACTACGACGAGATCGTCATTGTTGGCAGCACGACCGCCTCGATCATGGTGGTACTCCATGACAAGCCGCTGGTGCACCTCGTATGGGTCGGCGTCGCCGGAGTTTCCCGGGTTCTCATCCATGCCGCGCTGCGGTGCGCGGGTGTGCCCGTCAGTCGCAAGGCCAAGAAGGCTACGTGGGTACCTCCCGTCAGCTCGTTCCCAACGCCTCGAGCATTCGTCCGGCACAGAAGCGTTCGGATCGTCGCGCGAAGGGCAGCTGACGAACGACCGCGCGCTAGGAGTGGTGGTAGTCCTCGAGTGCGCTCTCGACGTACACACGGAGACTGGCTTCCGCGGCAGGAACGTCGGCGCAGTAGTCCATCAGACTCTCTCTACTAATCTGATCGCACCCCAGGTCCCTACAGACCTTCGTTGACTCCGCTGCGGCATCGAGCCAAGCTCGGTTATCGTCTCGCCACTCGCCAACGACTCGACGGATGTCCTGGAACGGTACGAACTGCACACATGGCTCATCGGCAAGCACGGCGGGAAGCGTTCCTGCTTCCACGTCGCGTACGAATGCGGTCAGCCAGTCCATCGCCGCAGTCGCTTGCATCTCTAGCGAGTTGTCGAGGACAACCTCGGCCTCGAGCACTGAATTGTGCTTGCGTGACATTCGATCCTGCGATTCCTCGTTCGACAGCAACACCTGAGCGACGCGTCCAAGTGTGGCGCGAAGTCGTTCACGGTACGTCCGAGGGTACACCTCTGGCGAATCTGGAGTCGAGGGGAACTCCATACGCTGTTAGTTCCACCCCCCACTACCCTGCGCGTTGAGATGGTCGGTCCACACAGATTGGCTCCCGATGAGCATGTGCAACTTCGTGGGCGCCACTGGCGGGAGCGGAGCCTTCTCATCCCGCCAGAGCCAATCGCTTGCGCCGGTGTTAATTGTCATCATATCTGTGTTCAACTATGCGGCTTCTGTCGCCGGCTGGGAAGCCGTAGAAATCACAACGTTTGCGTCCTCTCGGTGTGCGTGTCAACGGCGGTTGAAATCTGCCCCGATTCGTCGGCGAAAGTTGATGTCTCAGGACAGCGCCACTGTGAGTGATGCGTGTAGATATGCAGGGATAAGTCGCGACACATATTATCGTCATCTTAGCAGTAACGTTGTGTTTGCAGAAAAGATGAATGTCGCTAAGACGAATCAGTATAGGATACTGAGTTATCTTACATTTGTTTAGACATTTCACTGGGTTCCTTGGTGTTTTCACGACTTGTTACGTCAGAAAAACGCGTGTTTTCCATAGCAACTTACACAATAATGCCACACGTATATTCCAGAAAAAATCTCACGTTTGATTGCCTATAAATTTTATAGGTGAACAGATGAACAAGGCGAGTATTTAACTAAGATATTTGGTATACTTACAGATATGCGCACAAAATCTGGTAAGCAACTTTTTCCAATCGGTATAGGTACTTGGAATATAGGCGGTACTTTCAGTGCCGATTCTAGTGCAAAGTACAAAGGTGCAGAACCCGCTTACGATAACGAAGATGCCGAAATAGAAGCATTACGCCATTCAATATTAAAGGGTCAAAATCATCTCGATTGCGCCGAGCTTTACGGTGCTTTTCATACGGATGAAGTGGTCGGTAAGGCTATCGCAGGCCTCAAACGAGTAGACTTGTACATTGCGGATAAACTATGGAGAGCGAGTGTGGGCAAAGGCTTGGTACGGCCAACGGTTCAGAAGATGCTTGAAAAGCTCGGGACTGATTATTTAGATATGCTCTACATTCACGCGCCTTGGGACGACATAAATTGGCTAGAAGCGATACCGCAAATTAACGAACTAATTGATGAAGGTATTGTCCGAGATTTTGGAGTTAGTAATTTCACTATCGCCCAAACGCAAGAAGCGCAAGAAATCTCGAAACACCGTATTGTAGCAAATCAGATGAACTACAATTTGCTCTATAAAGATGAAGTGAGTGATATTTTCAAAAACTACTGTCGCGATAACAATATCCAAATTGTCGCTTATCAGCCAGTAAAGCGTCAGGAAGTACTTGCGAACGAAACGATTCAAGAAGTTGCGGCCACGCACAATGCTTCACCTGCGCAGATAGCTCTTGCTTGGTTACTTTCTCAGGGCATTTTACCTATTCCGAAGGCGATCAATAAAGCGCATATTGATGAGAATATAGCGTCGGTTGAAATTACGTTGAGCGATGATGAAATTAAACTATTGAATGGAATTAGTGCCTAATATGAAAATTGCTATTACTGAACTTAGAGAAAAAATACTTTCAACGTTAAGTAGCGGATTTGATGAAGAAAAATCTAGCCGAATTGCTGACTATCTAGTGTGGGCAGAGATGTCGGGTATAAAGACTCAGGGCATTATTAAGATGACAGGAACTGAACCCTTGCAAGATATAAAGCCAGTTCAAGACATAACTATTGAACGCGACACGAAACTGTCTCAACTTATCAATGCGGGCGCTTACCCTGCACCGCTTGTTAGTCAACAGGCTACGGACACGGTAATTCAGAAGGCAAAAGAACACGGCTTTGCTATTGTTGGCGTACACAATACCTTCTCAAGTAACGGTGCGCAAGCGTACTACGCCGAAAGAATCGCAAAAGAAGATCTCATTGGTATCGTTATGGCTCGTTCACCTGGCTCGACCGCGCCTTTCGATAGTATTGACCCTCTATTTGGTACTAATCCTATTGGTTTTTCGTTCCCTACAAATAGTGATCCGCTCGTATTTGACATGGCTACATCGGCAATGACTTTTTACGGCTTAATTCTAGCAAAGGCAAAGGTTGAAAAAATCCCTGATAACATGGCTATTGATAGTGAAGGGCTGCCCACTAACGATCCAGTAGCCGCAATGAGTGGTGCGATACTGCCATTTGATCGTGCGTACAAAGGCTCGGGTATGGGTATGGTTGTTGAGATTATGTCAGGTCCACTTGCGGCATCTGCGTATTGTGACTGTGAAACTTTCGACAAAGAATGGGGTAGCACTTTCATTGCCATTGACCCTAATCTTCTCGTAGACATTGAGCAATTCAAGGCCAATACCTCAGACCTTATTTCAAAGGTTAAATCTTCTCGAAAGAAACCAGGAGCTAACGAGATGCGTCTGCCAGGTGAACGCGCAACCGCAAGCTACAAGGAAGCTGAAGCAAGTGGTTTTGTTGATGTTGATGATGAGATCCTTGAGCAATTGAAATATGTATAGACAGGTGTAAGTCTCTCTTCTTACTTACTGCTCAAATACGCTCGATAAGACACCACTAGAATTACCCTCCATCGTTCGTACTCAACCCTTATGGAGTGAAAACTTTTTTCCATACCCCGCACCATAACGATTATGATTATCGAAGAATAATTTTGCAGAGGTCGCTATATACTACAATGGCGACCTTTTGCATGGGAATGGAAAAGCCACACCGTGCTGGTGTGGCTCGTTCCGGAGATACTCCTTTCTTGCTCGAGACGCATGAGTGCGGTTTCAGCACACCCTGGTGTGCTGCCCCGAAGCACCCATGATGCTCGAACCGACCGACTGAAGGCCGCTCTTGGTGGCATCGCCAGCATGCCGGGTGGCGCGTGCGGTGACCGAGGCGTGGTTGGACAGTGCATCTGCGAAGCCGGCATTGGTTAGCGGCGCCAGGGTGTCCATCGCCTCGTAGAGGCCTGCCACCTGACGATCGACGCAGCGAAGTTGCTGGCCGTTCTTCATGGTGACGATGAAGTCATCGCCGTCTGGAATGACGGTCGAGATCTCGAGGACGTTGACAACGGTGGAACCGATACGACAGAACATAAGTGCTCCTTTGAGTGGAAGGTAGTGTGTCTCACGGACAAATTATATTATACAACTAAAGAAGCTATTTATCAACTATACGTGATAGCTTACGCTCAGGATTACAGCTTGACTGAGTCATTCCATAATTGGAGTGGTTCTTGAGCCGAAGCCACGGTAATTACTTAGGTGTGAGTCTCTTTACTCACTTAATTGTCATCGCCACCTTATATATCTCATCCAGAATTGACCTCCATCGGCTATACTCGCCTCTAATTGAGTGAAAATTTTTACCCAAATGCTGCACCATAAGAGTCCTACTGCAACTCTGGCCCTTTTGCAGGCCCTCAGGTAGCAGTAGCGCCCCTAAGAATTCATCCAGCAGGCCACCGGCAACGGTGGCCTGCGTTGTTGCCTCTACGCACCTCGCCGACCAACATTGTTTGATAAAACCGGAGATGTCGTGTATAGGACTCCCCACTATGGAACCCGAGGCCGAACCAGCATCATTCCCAGAGCGCAAACGACAGAAGCCAGACAATGCGCGCGTACGTCGAGTACTTGGTGGCAGCGCGTTGGCCGAACAGTGCACCCTGCCAGTTTTCGTGCCTATCACTAAGCAAGAGCCCACAACGACACTCCTGGTCCAGGGAGCTAGGCGTTTGGGGCATGAGCGACGTCAAGAACGCGAGCGGTATGAAAAGATTGTGTTAAGGATGCGGGAACTGTTCTCGCAGTACCCTGCTGGGGTAGACGAGCACGTTTTGATCGAGAGATTGATGCAAGGCGAGTCGGTTGACCGCTCTACTGCATCTTCGGCTGCGGACTCTTTACGCACAAGTGGAGTTGCGGCAAAGAACTGGCGTACTGGCAAATTGACTCCGCAGACAAGGGGGAGTAATTTCGGCAGTTCCGCGTAGGCACGTACGAACCTTGTGGTTACTTAGAGAAAAATTCAAGTGGGAGAACGAAGGGGTGGATCATGGTTTGCGCGACCGTCGGCATTCTTGCACCATTGCCAATATCACCTAAAGTATGATTGGCCGCCAGGCTCATCGCCCACGCTCATAGAGGAACCTATTAAGCGCAATAAGCTTATCGATACGTTCTTTATTCTCACTGAGTGTCTGCACATAGGCATCGGGCCGCTGATAGTAAAAGCCGTGTTCAACATCGGGGACTTCCAGTATGAGGCAGTAAAGGCCAGCTTCTTCGGCCGCAGTGCATATATGTTGGGCAGAGAATACATCATCAACAACGGTATCGTAGCCCGTGGGGCCTGTTTTTAAATAAACAATGAGTGGAAGCGGCTTTGTGCCGCGAGCGGAGGCGATTGTTTCAAATTCTTTGGCAAAGTCAACGGAGTCAATTTTGAGTATCTGTTGGAGAAGGAGGCTATTCGTTGTTGCTTTCGCGTTACGAATAACACGGTCATTGGCGTGCTCAAAGGCCTCGCCAACCGCGTATACGTCAAACGGTTGTTCACTCTGCATTAGTACGCCGCTATAGTTCAACAGCTCTGAGACGTATCGTATAGCAGAAGAATATTCGGCGCCGGGGAGCGCAAGGAGCGCTCGTCCAAGGGCAATCTTTTCTTGCTGCTCGGGCCGGAGCCCCTCAAAGCCAAACGGGGTTGAAGCAAAAATGATGGAATCAATGGTAACATTTGGGTCGTGAATGAGGTCAGCGGCGGCTTCAAGGCTTGTTACTCCACCTTGGCTGTAGCCGAAGAAGCTGACTGTGTCAGGAGCGCTTGCTCGTATACTCTCTGCGACGGTGCTCGCAATGTTCTCTCGGTCAAGCGACGCATTGCTATAACTGATTGAAAAGAGCGGCCCTGTTTCGTTTAACTCACGTAATGCAGGTGCAAGGGTGCGCGTAAGGTAGTTCGCGTCGTAAGCGTTAAAGCCGTCGGCAACGATGGTTGCTGCGCGTGGAAGAGTGTCATCTTGCTCGTAGCGGTAGCCGTTGTCATCTTTTGGGCGGATAGTGTTGATGGCTACCGACGAAGCCTCGACTATTCGTTGGTTTGCTTCAACGTCAGAACGGTAGCTAAAGATGAGCGATGAAAGAGCAAGCGCCGCCGCACCGACCTTAATGGGCAAGCGTCCACGACGCTCAAGCTGTTTCTGGGCTTTCTGGGCAAAATGTGCTTCAGTGGGCGTTTCGTGTAAAAGGTGGGATGAACGCTCGTACATAGCTCAATTATACGCTCAGTCACATGTTTTCGTGATTATCGACTCGTTTCGTATACGCCAAATGTCAGTCGTGTTGTTTTAGTTTGACCATCGCGGAGGTAGGTAACGGTGACGGTATCACCAGGCTTGTACTGGCCAATAATGCTTGAGAGCCCACCGTGTTCGCCAACGGGGGAGTCGTTTATTTTTTGAATAATATCTTTGGCTTCAAGGCCCGCTTTTTCGGCAGGACTATTGGGTGCTACGGGGTTACCGGCGCGTCCGTAGATATAGGCACCGCTGCGAACGGGGAGGTTATATTCACGGGCGATTTCTGGTGTAATGCTTAGGTAGTTAACGCCGAGGAATACCCGGGATACCTTACCTGTTTCAAGAACTCCAGCGAGGATGCCTTTGGTTGCGTTGATCGGAATGGCGAAGCCGATGCCATTTGCGTCTTCCACGATTGCCGTGTTAATACCAATAACCTGCCCGGCCATGTTGACGAGCGGGCCACCAGAGTTGCCAGGGTTAATAGAAGCATCGGTTTGTAAAAGGTCGGTCAGGCTTTCGGCTTGGCCACTGCTCGACTGAGCAGTAACGGGGCGCCCTTTTCCAGAAATAATGCCGCTGGTCACTGTATTGGCATATTGCCCAAGGGCGTTGCCAATGGCCACGACCTGTTGGCCGGTACGGAGCGTGGCGCTATTACCTAGTTCCGCCGGAGTAAAACTGGTATCTTTGGCGTCAATTTTAAGAAAGGCGATATCGTTGAGTGGGTCACGGCCGATAACGCGGACGTCTTCGTAAAGCTCACCGTTACTATCAACAACCGAGACAGTAGAGGTATTGGAAACAACGTGATTATTCGTCATTATATAACCATCTTTGCTTACGACAATCCCCGTGCCGGCGCCTTCTTGAGAAGTTGTGCCGTAAAACGATCGAACACGTGATTCAGTGACAATCGACACAACACTCGGGCCTACTTTTTCAGCGACCGATGCGATTGTTGCCTCTTCTTGGGTGGTAGTAGTTGTATTGCCATCGTGTGAAGAGGTGAGCGCCGTACTGCTTGATGCGGGCGGCTGCTGAAGTGAAAAACCGATCAAGAGGCCGATGCCAACGAAGAGCATAAGGGCGCCGATGCTCCCGGCAACCATCGCCAGAGTTCGTTTTCTTGAGATAGGTGATTGAGCCTGGTGCGCCGTGGGAGCTGGTGTTTGTAGAGTGGGTTGTTCTGTTTCGAGTGTCATACCATCTATTTAATCATGCTTTTGCATAGAATTTGCTGAGAATTCGATACGATTTTGTCGTAAAAGCCAAGAGCGCTGCAATCAGCATAATAACTCCGGCCAGAATGAAAATAAACGCAATGCCTCTGGCGTCGCCAGTACCGAGGAGCCACTGAAGGGTCGCCTTGCCCTGGTCGCCGTTAACGAAAGGAAAGATAACGGTTTCAGCAAGCGGGCCAATAAGAAGAGCAGTAATAGGCGCGGCGGCAGCTTCAAAACTTTGGGCGAAGCCGAAGACTCGCCCTTGCCGTTTAAGGGGAACGACACGCTGAATAATTGTTTGCTCGGTTGCTTCAATGGCGGGAATGAGGCACATATAAAGGAACATGCCGGCAACGTAAAGGGGCCAGACTTCACGTATAGTAAAGACAATTCCAACGATTGCCATAACAATGTTTGCAATAAGGAGCGTCTTGAGCGGTTTTGAGCCAAGGCCTTTCTTGGCAATGACGAGCCCGCCAACGATGAACCCGGTGCTGGTAATACCCAAGACGATACCCCAAATCTCAACCGGGAAGAGCGTCAGGCCGTACGGATCCATAAGGGCCATAAAGACACCCCCGATGAAATTATTAAACGTTGAGAAAATAATGAGTGCAAAAAGGCCCGGAACAGAGCGGATTGCCGCAATACTTCCTTTTATATCGAGCTTTTTGTTGGCAAGTTCGGGGTCGTGGGCGATTTTTTCTTCCGGGATGTCAACAAAGAATATAAGGTGAAGCGCCGCAAGAATAGTGAAAGCGATGGCAATCACTAACGTTCCACCGATGCCAAGAAAGCCAATAGCGAGCCCACTAAAAACCGACGTTACGAGGAAGCCAATGCCCTGCACACTTCCAACGAGCCCGTTGGCATTTGCGTGTTTCTCCTTAGGAACGAGCAGCGTAACGGTAGTTGAAAGCGCAATATTGCGCATATTTTCGACGACCGACCCAATAAGAATTACCGAAGCAAACGCCCAGAAGACTGGTGCGTTAAGCGAGGCTATTTGTGATTCAGGGGCAAGAACGAAGACGAGCCCTGCAACAAGATATGTAGCGAGTGTAAAGAGGCTCGAGAAGAGCATAATTGCCTTTTTGCGATAGTGATCAACAAAAGTACCGAAGAAAAGACTAGAAATGGCAACCAGGAGCATGTAGCTCCCGCCAATCACTGCCGTTGCAAGGACCGATTTTGTTTCAAGATAGGCCCAAAAGGTAAGGCCAAACCACAGGAAGCTCGTCGTGACGTTTGCGAGGAGGGTATTCACAAGAACTTGAGTGAATTTTTTCATTAGATAGAGCTTATTTTAGCACACCTCTGGTATAATCAGGTACTAGATGGCGCGGTGGCGGAGTAGTTACGCAGCAGTCTGCAAAACTGTGTACGCCGGTGCAAATCCGGTCCGTGCCTCCAAGGTAGTTTCTAAATTTTATACCAGCTTGCCTGGGTGGCCGTATGCTTTTTGTGACAATTTGCACAAAGTATGCGGCACTTTTTTATTTCTAAAACGGTTTTCTCCCAAGAGTATCCAAGCCGAGCGGATTGAGAGATACTAAAAAGCTTTAACTCTGGATTGATATGATCAAACTCAAATGTCCGAATGTCACTTTCCTCGCAGATTTCACATGATTTATCCTTGAGATATCGAAGCATATTGGTTCGAAATTCTAATCTTGCTTGTGCCCTTGCTTCGCGCGACCGTTTTCTATAGGATTCTCGGTGGGCTTGGTAGTACTCGGAATAGTGCGAACGGCGATATATTTTATAGCATTCTTTGCACTGTGCATGAAGTCTTCCGGTTCTTGAGTCTTTTACATAAAAAGAGGAGAGGGTCTTTTGTACGTTGCATTTTGAGCAAATTTTCATATGGTAATTATAACATCTTATGTATTTGCAGTCCCGATGTATAATATAAAGTATTGTGCGCGGATGGTGGAATAGGTAGACACGAGAGACTTAAAATCTCTTGGCTTCACGGCCGTGCGGGTTCAAGTCCCGCTCTGCGCACCAAGAAAAGCACATTAAAGCCTCGGCAATATGTCGAGGTTTTGCTATAATTAAGAGTATTAGAAATAAGGAGTACAAAAACCAATGCTAATTACACTAATTGTTATTGCTGTTATCGTTGTTCTCATCGGCTTGTTCCTTTGGGCTACCTACAACAGTCTTGTCACCCTTCGCATTCGTGTTGACGAAGCATGGAGCGACATTACCGTGCAACTTAAGCGTCGTCTCGACCTTATCCCGAATCTTGTTGAGACCGTAAAAGGGTATGCAAAGCACGAATCTGGTGTTTTCAGCGCTGTTACTGAGGCGCGTGCAAATGTTATTAACGCCAAGGGTGTAGAGCAAACAGCTGCCGCAGAAAACCAGTTTGAAGGTGCTCTTAAGAGCCTCTTTGCTGTTGCCGAGGCCTATCCAGACCTTAAGGCTAATCAAAACTATGTTGAATTGCAGCGTGAACTTGTAGACACCGAAGATAAAATTCAGGCATCACGCCGTTTCTACAACTCGGGCGTTACCAGCCTTAACACTAAAATCCAAACCTTCCCGCACAATGTTGTTGCCTCAATGTTTGGGTTTAAAAATCGAACCTTCTTTGAAGTTGACGAAGCCGAACGTGCTGCTGCTGAGAAGCCAGTTGAAGTTAAGTTCTAGTTTAAACAACTGATACATTAAAGGGATTCTATGTATAACGCAATCGCCGCCAACAAGCGCAACACTTTCCTCATTATGGCTGTTTTTGTCGGTATTATTACGGGCATCGGCTATTTAGTAAGTGTTCTTTATGGAGAAGTCTCGGTAACGCTTTGGGTGCTTGTTGGCGCACTTGTGTATGCTTTTATTCAATATATATTTGCCTCTAAACTTGCAGTGGCCATGACCGGTGCGCAAGAAATTCAGAAGCGCGACAACCCACGCCTTTACCGTACAGTCGAGAACTTATCGATTACGCTTGGCATGCCTATGCCAAAGGTCTATATTATTAACGACCCGGCTCCAAATGCGTTCGCAACGGGTCGAAACCCCCAAAACGCAATTGTTGCGGCAACAACCGGGCTGCTCGACATCATGGATGACCGTGAACTCGCCGCGGTTATGGCGCACGAAATGGGGCACGTGCAAAATTATGATATTCGCGTGAGCATGATTGCCTTTGGCCTTGTCAGTGCTATTGGGCTGCTTTCCGATATTGCCCTTCGCGTTCTTATTTATGGTAACGACCGGCGTGATGGCGCGGGGAGCAACCCCATTATCCTTATCATTGGTTTGATTATTGGGGTGCTTGCGCCGCTCATTGCAGCAATCGTACAAATGGCGGTAAGTCGTCAACGCGAATATCTTGCCGATGCAACAGGGGCTATGACCACCCGTGATTCCGAGGGTATGGCTCGAGCACTTGAAAAGCTACAAACATACGGCCGCCCAATGCAAAAGCAGCATTCGGCAACCGCGCAGCTTTTTATTAGTAACCCACTCCAGCCCGGCTTCATTGCAAAGCTTTTTAGTTCGCATCCACCATTGCCCGACCGAATTAAGAGGCTCCGTGAAAATGCCGCAAAATTCTAAAAAGATGAGCCCCAAGAAAAAGGCCGTTGCTTCAAAGAAGACAGTAAAGGCGCGCTTAAAGAACTTTCTTGCACGGCGTCCTCATCGTAGCTTTCGGCGGACATTGCGCCGCGATTATGCTCGTCCATCGGGATTGCCTCGGCTATTTGCTTTTACAGCCGAAGTCAATAAAACACTGTGGCGGTATAAAACAACCTTTACCCTTCTTGGCATTGTGTACGCGATTCTCTTCGCGGTGCTTGTTGGCATTGGGTCTCAGGATACCTACACTTCATTCACTGAAGAAATTAAGGGCGCAGGCGAAGAATTGCTCGGCGGCGACTTGAACGCTCTTGGCCAGGCTGGGCTGCTTTTTGTGTCGATAGCCACGGTAGGAATCAACAATGTGCCAGGCGAAGCTCAGCAGGTGTTTACTATTTTGCTCGCCCTTATGGTGTGGCTGACGGTGGTTTGGCTTCTTCGGAATTTGCTTGCTGGCCATAAGGTACGCCTCCGCGATGGGCTCTATAATGCCGGAGCGCCTCTTTTTGCAACAATGCTCATTGCAGGTGTTATCGTTGTGCAGCTTCTGCCCGTTTTGCTTGCCATGATTGGATATGCGGCTGCCTCGGCGAGCGGGCTTCTTGCGGGCGGGGTAGAGGCGATGCTTTTCTGGCTTGCGGCCGGGCTTCTTGGAATGCTATCACTCTATTGGGTAACGAGCAGCCTTATAGCAGGTATTGTGATTACGTTGCCGGGTATGTACCCAATGCGCGCATTACGGCTTTCGGGCGATATGGTGTTAGGCCGAAGAGTCGCGATTCTTATTCGGTGGGTGTGGATGGTGCTGATGCTTACGGTGACTTGGGTGGCGGTCCTCTTTCCAGTTATTCTACTAGATATGGGCGTGAAGTCGCTGTGGCCGGTAGTTGAATGGCTGCCGATTATTCCTGTTGCACTGCTTTTACTCGGCACATTTTCAGTGGTGTGGATTGCGGCATATGTCTACCTACTTTACAGGAAGGTTGTTGAGGGCAATGAGCACCCAAGCAAATAACAATAAGGCACGAGCTGCAGAGCTCCGTGAACTGCTTGCGGCTTACGGCTATGCGTATCATGTGCTCGATGCACCAACGGTAAGCGACGCGGTCTACGATAGCCTTATGGCAGAACTTAAAGCTATCGAGGCTGCCCACCCCGAATATATTACCTCAGATAGCCCTACGCAACGGGTTGGTAGTGAGCTGCTTGGGGGGTTCAGTAAAAGAGAGCATCGTAGCCGTATGCTCAGCCTTAACGACGTCTTTGACCCAGGCGAGGTAAAAGCTTGGGCCGAGCGGGTGGATAAACTTCTTGCGGGGCAGCCTCACGATTATTTTGCTGACATAAAAATGGATGGGCTGGCTTGTGCGCTTGTGTACGAAGACGGCTATTTAACCCAGGCCGTAACTCGAGGTGATAGCTTTGTTGGCGAAGACGTTACTGCCAACGTGCGGACAATTGCTACCGTGCCTCTTCGGTTGCGTACCACCCCTCATTACGTAAAGTTTCTTTCTGGGCGAACCGAGGTTCGTGGCGAAATTGTTATGCTCAAGAAAGACTTTGAAGCACTGAACAAACGGCAACAAGTGGCTGGTAAGCAGGCATTCGCAAATCCTCGTAATTTGGCTGCCGGAACAATCCGCCAGCTTGACCCAAAATTGGTTGCTGAACGCCCCCTTACTTTTATTGCCTACGATCTTATCCGTGACAGCCCAGAGGATATTACAACGAACGCCGAGGCGTACGAAGCCCTTACTGAACTTGGGTTCCGCCGTAACCAGCAGGCGTCATCATTTCCGACAGTGGCAAAGGTCATGGCGTTTGTTCGCTATTGGGATGAAGCTCGCCATACGCTGCCGTTTAATACTGATGGGCTTGTTATTAAGGTGAACAATCGGGTTCAGTTTACCGAGCTTGGCATTGTCGGGAAGCAGCCCCGAGCAGCCGTTGCCTATAAGTATGCGGCCGAGCAGGCAACAACAATTGTCCGCGATATCGTTATTAGCATTGGAAGAACTGGTGCGGCAACGCCCGTGGCAGTGTTCGACCCTGTGCAGGTTGCTGGTACTACTGTGCAACACGCAAGCCTTCATAATGCCGATGAGATTGCTCGTAAAGACATACGCATTGGGGATACGGTGGTTATCTTTAAGGCGGGCGATATTATTCCTCAAGTTGAAAGCGTTGTCGTAGAGCTTCGGCCAAAAGGTGCCCCGGCCTTTGATTACGAGCAAGCACTCAGGCAACAATATCCTGAGCTCAGCTTTGAGCGGCCAAATAACGATGTGGTGTATCGCGTGAAAGGGGCCTCGAGCGACCTTATTCTAAAGCGGGCCGTGCACTACTACGCAAGTAAGCAGGCGCTCGATATTGATACGCTCGGCGAAAAAAATGTCGCCGCCTTAGTTGATGCGGGTCTTGTCAAAGATATTGCAGATATTTATACACTGACATTTGAACAGGTGGTAAAACTCGAGCGTTTCGCGAAACTTTCAGCACAAAAGCTCGTTGCTGCGATTCAAGAAAAGAAACAGCCGCCCCTTGCAAGATTTATCCTTGGGCTCGGTATTCGCCATGTAGGGGCTCAGACAGCTATTGATCTTGCCGACGCTTTTACATCGGTTGAGGCTCTAGCACAGGCAACGCTGGATGAACTTGAAGCGGTTGAGGGGGTAGGAGAGATTGTCGCAGAGTCGATTATGGCATGGTTTGCCGATGAGGATAATGGTAAATTGCTCGAAAAGTTTACTTTACTCGGGGTGCGCCCAGTATTTAAACGAAAGAGCGGGAGCCTTGTTGGCAAAGCGTTTGTCGTAACGGGGACACTGAAAACGATGTCGCGCGATGAAGCAGCAGAACGCATTCGTGAAAAGGGTGGTGTTTTTCAGGCGGCCGTGGCAAAAGACACTACCTACCTGGTGGCGGGTGGTAACGTGGGGGTAAGTAAGTTGGCGAAGGCTTCTCGGTATGGTACCGAAATTATTACCGAAGACCAGTTCATCGGATTGTTGCAAGGTTAAGAGCCTTTTAAGCTTAATTTCATTATTTTTTGCTACAATAAACACATGGAGGCATTACGACGACATAGTAAAAAAACGCTCATCGCCATTGTTGGCGGTATGGTTGTGCTTGCTGGTCTGGTTATGATTCCCTATCCTGGCCCCGGCTGGTTGGTTGTTTTTGCGGGCTTGGCTATTTTGGCGACTGAATTTGCTTTTGCACAAAAAGTGCTCGATTATGCAAAAGCAAAATATACTGCTTGGACCGAATGGCTCAAGCGCCAACACCTCGGCATACAACTTGTCGTATTGGCCCTCACCTGTGTCGTTGTAGTAGCAACTGTATGGTTGCTCAACGGATTTGGGATTCTCAACCATCTTTTAGGGCTTGGCCAAGGCTGGCTGGTTTCGCCACTTTTTAGGTAGGCGTATAACGGCCGAAACCACAAAACCCCGCAGTGTATGCGGGGTTTTGTGGTTGCAGTGGTAAAAAACTACCAGCTGCGTTGACGAAATGCGTTACCGCCGCCCTGTGGACCGTTGAAGTCGCGACGAGGTCGGTCTTCTTTTGGCCTTGCAAGGCTCACGTTAATCGCACGGCCGTCGAGTTCTTTGCCGTTAAGCTCGTCGACGGCTTTCTGGTTGTTTGCCTCATCAGCAAACTCAACAAAACCGAAGCCCTTTGAACGGCCAGTGTCGCGATCGGTCACAACGCGTGCGCTCGATACTTCACCGATAGTTTCAAAGAATGCCTTAAGGCTGTCGTCGGTAGTTGCGTAAGCAAGGCTACCGATGAAAAGATTCTGTGACATGTGTGAATACTCTTTTCTCTTGTTTCTACTTCGTCAGATCGACCTGCCTGGTACTTTGTAGCGAAGAGAGTGAGTACCTCTGAAAGAGATAAGCTCGCTCGTATGCTCTTGATACGCGTGTGCTTCTGAACATGCTTATCTAACCATATATCGTCTTAAATAGCTAGTAAATTTTTGTCAAACCCCTTGTGCTTTCGATACTTTAGGGGCATACTTAACTTATGCTGATGCGCATTGGGGTGACCCGCGCTGAAGAAACAAACATATTTTAAAAGCAAAAAGCCGCCCCGGGTGGGCGCGCAGCAGCACAAGACCACCTCTTACATTGAGGTGGTTTTTTGTGAACCATGCTGTATTATAAATAAGGTACGGGGCATTGGCGCAGTTGGCTAGCGCGCTTCCATGGCATGGAAGAGGTCAAGGGTTCGAATCCCTTATGCTCCACCATAAGAGCCTTACTGCAATCGGCGTCCTCGTAAACGCCGTTTGGCAGTTCGAGCCAGAGTTTTTGTCGTTCCGCCGTGAGACCGCCCGTTGGGGCGGTTTTTGGCGTTTCTGGGCTGGTGTGGCGGGTGGTCGCGGCTTGGAGAGCGCTACGGGCGGTGTCGGGGCCGTCGTCAGTCCTTGTTGACAAGTCCGGAGGCAAAATGCATACTCAGTATGTATATGGAGCGCAGCGAGACACCCCTACCATCTCCAGAGCGCGATCAGCGCACCGAAGCCGACGAGCAGATTCGCCGGGCGCTTGGGAGTCGAGCTGTTGCGGATCAGTGTCCAAGTTGCGGACACGAACTAGATCTGCCGCCACCTGTAGAGCAGGGCAGATCTAACATGGCCGGAAAGAAAAGAGTCGCGGCTGAGCGCGCGGCGACAGTTCGGCGATGGAAAGAGCAGCAGGCTCGGACGGTGAAGCGCATCGGGAGTCAAGGCTTCGTCGTTATTGTTGATAATGGCGAGGTCGCGATTGGCGCGGATCGATTTGACGATTCGGCTGTTGTCTTTTGAGGGTCGCTGATTTTTGAGCAGTCGTCACAACAGTGTTAGCAACCCTCCTTCTTATATACATTTTTATTGAGATAGAAGAATACTCCTATCCGTAAAAATGTATATAAGATGGGTGGTTACTTACAGGATGGCCAATGAAAGTCCTCCTCGTGACACAAGGAAACGACGATCTTCATGTTCCTGCGGTGCGTCGATCTCTCGACGAGACCAGATCACTTTGAATGTGTGAGTTGGCCTCATCGGTAAGGTTACTGTCTTCGATTATGCTAGAGCTAGCGAACTTACGCCGCTGCTTTCGGCGAAGCTTTCTAAAGAAGGTGCACGCCATCGGATGTTCTCACATTCACATCCAGTGACAGTCTGTCAGTCACGCGACAAGCAAATGCTTCATTGACCAACTCATGAACACGATCTCGCTTCACCCATTCAACACGACTCGTTTCCTCTGATACGCGCAAGTCGCCAGAAAGATAGGTGCATGCGAAAACAATTGATACCGCCCCTATCTCGACATTCTTGTATACCCCTGATACGCGTAGATTGTCCACCTCAACGCCCGTCTCCTCACGAACCTCGCGGCGCAATCCATTTACTATCGACTCACTCTTCTCGAGGATGCCGCAGAGGGCCGTAGGCTTCGGAGGACTCCACGGTAGTGGATCAGGTTTCCTGGTCAACCGCTACAGGCTTCCGCGCCCGCTCCAACAGAGGTGCCCATTTTCCTGCGTCAGCAAAGGAGAGTTCCACCAAAATCACGCCGTAATCCCCAAAGCATAAACCACACATAATTGACTCAATTGCAACTACTATGGTATAGTATGTAACTAATATGCTTCTTGAACAATTATTTAACGACACCAGGCTGCCCGAATCTCCCGACCGGCCTCTTTCGGCACCTCCGCTTACTTCGATTGGGGATGCTGTCCTTGAAGAAATTGCTAAGGCAACCAGAACCGAGGTAAAGGCGCACGAAAAAATGATTGGTGGCCTGGGGCTTTCGTTGGTAAATTTCGACACGACTTTTGGGGGTGGCGGTGGCATTGTTGGAAAGCGGTCAGAGCGGGCTGATACGAACGCTGCCCAACATATCGCGGAGTCGTATATTCATGAAGGGGAAGTTGCTCAGGCATTGAGTCGGCAGTTTACGGCTGAAACAGTCGAGCACATTATTCGTCTTGCGTCGCAGGGGAGCAGCTTGCTGCTAGAAGCTCGTGCAACCGGTAATCAAATGACAGCACAAATTCTAGAAGCTGGCCAGCATAAGGTGGGTGGTGGCAGCATCATGCTGAGGGGCAAAGCTGCGGGTAACGAAGTCGAAGCATCGAAGGCCAAGCTGCAGGGAAGGTACCTGAGCGCGGCGCAACTCGAAAGTGCAATTAACGAGGTAGCACCTTCGCTGTTTGGGGCTGTTGATTTAAGCCGGCCAAGTAACGTTAATCCGTTTACTGAAGCTATAGATACTTTATTTCCTCCTGATACGCACGTGCCGGTTCAAGAAACAACTGCCGCATCCGTAGAACGGTTGTTTAACGATGGCCCCGTAATACTCCCACCGTCGAGCCCAATCGAGACACCGCTACGACGTGTCCACAGGAACTGGAAAATACGTCGCGACGAACAACGCTTTTATCCAAAGCCGCCGCTTACAACTCGTATGCAGAAGGCGCTGCGTAATGCAGCGGGTGGTGTAGTGGCATTCTTTGCGGCAAAAGAGAAGCCGGTACTGCCCCCAGTACCTGCCGCAGCTCCCCCTGTGGTTGAGCGAGAGGTGCAGCGCCCTCTTCGCTATGAGCGCCGCAAGCTTCTTGGTGGTGCTGCCTTGCTTTTGGCCTTTGGGGGTGTCTTTACAGGGAGTCTTTCTTCGGCATCAACCGTGCCGGAGGCGAAGGAATCGGGGGCTACTGCCGATAGTTCCCCTGGTGCTGTACAGGCAGCGGAACACGCTTTTTCCTTACCCTTTGCTGATACATCGCCCCTTGATGACATAAGTATAGCTGCAGATACACGCGCTTACGAAACGATTCCGGTGGCTGTTGAGCCAGCAGTGGCCCAGCCGGAGCCACCCCTTGCGCTTCCTGAGGTTCAACCAGGAATGGGCGGTGAGGCATTTATGACAGCAGCGGGGTTGAGTGCCAGCGATTGGTATACTGTTCAGGCGGCGCTCCTTCAGGCTCAGAGTCAAGATGTCTACGTCATGGACGATGGCAATGTTGGGTTCGTTTCGTCGGGGCCACTTTCGGAAGAGACACAAGCGGCCATACGGGGCGCTTTAGCAGGTAAGTAGAACATCGCTGCCAAGCTTCTTTGAAAAGTTTGAAGCAAGGCTCGTCTGTTTTCTCGTGGTATAATAAACCTAATGTTTAAGAAATATATACAGTCGAGGCTTGAACGAGGGGTTGCCAAGTATTTTAAGAAACACCCTGAGGTTAAGTTGGTGGTAGTCGTCGGGAGCGTTGGCAAAACCAGTACAAAAATGGCAATTGGCACGGTACTGGCCGAAAAATATCGCATTAGTCTTGAAGAAAATAATCATAATACCGAACTAAGTGCGCCACTTTCTATATTGGGTATCGAATACCCAGAAAACCCGCACAGCATACGGCAGTGGCTTACGGTGCTTAGGGCTGTGAAAAAGCGTATTAAATGGCCGACTGGTGTGGACGTGATTATTCAGGAGCTTGGGACCGATGGTATTGGGCAGATTCCTCATTTTGGTACTTATTTAAAACCAGATATTGCAGTGGTAACCGCTATTTCACCTGAACATATGGAAGCTTTTGGAGCGCTCGACGCCGTGGCTGCAGAGGAGCTCGCTGCGGCAAATTTTAGCAAGCAAGCGGTCATTAATCGTGATGATATTGAGGGAAAATACGCCGAATATATTACCAATCCCTCTATAACTACTTACGGGAGCACGTCCGTCGCCGAATATTATTTTGAAACCGAAGATTATACCTATGAAGATGGATTTAGCGGGCTTTTTTTTGCACCTGAGTGGAACCAGCCCGTTTCGGTAACGATTCGGCTTATGGGTGAACACGTCTCTAGAGCAGCCGTTGCGGCTGGTGCGGTGGGGGCGAAGCTTGGGCTGACACCGGAAGAGGTTGCACGGGGCATGGCAAATATTCGCCCAGTCAGTGGCCGCATGAACGTTCTTCGCGGAAAGCAATCGTCGATCATTATTGATGATACGTACAACTCAAGCCCCCTTGCTGCTGCCTCGGCGCTGCGTTCGCTGTACCAGATGAATGTACCGCAAAAAATTGCTGTGCTCGGGAGTATGAATGAGCTTGGCGCAGCTTCGCCGGCTGAGCATGAAGCGCTTGGCAAACTGTGTGACCCGATGCAGCTCTCGCATGTTATTACGATGGGTGAGGAGGCTGAAAAATACCTTGCGCCCGCCGCTCGGGCCAATGGCTGCCATGTGGTAAGTGTTCGTAACCCAATTGATGCGGGCGCCTATGCAAGTAAGTTTCTTGAAGACGGCGCGGCTATCCTGTTCAAGGGTTCGCAGGGCGGAATCTTCCTTGAAGAAGCTGTAAAAGTTGTGCTGCACTCGACTGATGATGAAGCAAAGTTGGTACGCCAATCCCCTGAGTGGATGGCACGCAAGCGGCTATATCTTCAGAAATAAGATACAATTAAGGTGCTTACGGTATGGATCGTGCGTTTTGGGAAAACGTACACCCTCCCTTTAAAACAAGGGAGGTGTTTGCTATACTAAACCAGATATGCAGCGCTATAATCCATCTGAAATTGAGCCCAAATGGCAGCACGTTTGGGAAGATACAAAAGCGAACGAGGTTGTTGTTGACACCTCGAAAACAAAGACCTATGTTTCTGGAATGTTCCCGTACCCAAGTGGTGCTGGTATGCACACGGGGCACGCCTTCAGCTATTCAATTGTTGATGCGATTGCCCGCTTTCATCGCCAGCTTGGCCATAATGTACTTAACCCAATGGGGTGGGACACGTTTGGGTTGCCTGCGGAAAATTATGCGATTAAAACAGGAACTGCCCCTGCGGTTGTGACCGCCGAGAACATCGCTAACTTTAAAAAACAATTTAAGCGCATGGGCGTTTCAATTGATTGGTCCCGCGAAATTAACACCAGCGACCCCGAATACTATCGCTGGACGCAGTGGATTTTTACCGAATTCTTTAAGCGCGGCCTTGCTTACCAGAAGGAAAGTTTGCAGTGGTGGTGCCCAGTAGATAAAACGGTTCTTGCCAACGAGCAAGTAGAGGGCGGCCACTGCTGGCGCTGTGGTACGTTAGTTGAGAAGAAATCAATGAAGCAGTGGTTCTTCAAAATTACTGAATATGCCGATGAGCTTTTGGATGAAATTGAAGATTTAGACTGGCCACAAAAGATTAAGACGGCACAGACGAATTGGATTGGACGTTCAGTGGGTGCGGAGATTTCTTTCCTACTCGAGGAAACGGCTTCGCGCCGCGAATCTATCGGGGAGTTAACGCCCTCAGATTCTCGGGCTGCAGATGTTTCCTCGAGTAGGAAAGAAATCTCTGACCTGCCTGCCGACACAATCACCGTTTTCTCTACGCGCCCTGACACTATCTTTGGAGCAACATTCATAGTGCTCGCACCGGAACACCCACTGGCATTAAAGCTTGCAACGGGTGATTTTAAAGAAGCAACTGAAGTATATATTAAAGAAGCGGTGAAAAAGACCGAAATGGAGCGCACCAACGACACCAAAGAAAAAACAGGTGTATTTACCGGGTCGTACGCCATTAACCCTGTGTCTGGTGAAAAAGTGCCTGTTTGGGTTGCAGATTATGTACTTGGCGGCTATGGAACGGGCGCGGTTATGGGTGTCCCGGCGCACGATGAACGCGATTTTGCTTTTGCCGAGAAGTTTAAGCTGCCGATTGTGCAAGTGGTGGTACCTCGTTTGCTTGATCAGGCTAACCCACCACAAGAAGGTAAGGAAAACACAACACGAAACGTCGTTATGTGTATTATCGAACACCCTACTGACGGGACATTCGTGACGCTTAAATGGAATAAGTTTGACTGGCATAACTTTGTTATGGGTGGCATTGAGGCGGGTGAAACTGCTGAAGAGGCTGCGCGTCGCGAGATTACTGAAGAAACAGGGTACACTGACCTCACTTTTGTAGGGGCATTGCCGCTCACTATGAAAAGCGTCTTTTACGCGGCACATAAAGATGTGAATCGAGATATTAACACCACGGTACTTCGCTTTAAGCTCAATAGTCTTGATCAAATCGACACGGCCAAAGAGTCGCATGAAGATTTCGAAACGCAGTGGACGCCAGAAAATAAATTGCATACGCTTCAGCCGGTTTCAGAACTCGATTATATTCTTGCGTGGCTCAAGGGCGAGAGCACGCTATTTGCCGGTGAGGGCAGTCTTATTAACTCGGGTAAGTTCGATGGCACATCTTCAAGCGACGCGCGCGAAAAGATTGTGCAGTGGCTTGAAGAAAAAGGCCTTGGCCGTGCTAAAACCACCTATAAAATGCGCGACTGGCTCATTAGCCGCCAGCGTTATTGGGGTGCGCCAATTCCAATTATTCACTGTGAAGAACACGGCGCTGTTGCTGTTCCAGAAGATCAGCTTCCGGTTGTGCTTCCACATATTGAAGACTACGCGCCAAAGGGTGACGGTAAGTCTGCTTTGGCTCATGCAACCGAGTGGGTGAACACGACTTGTCCTGATTGTGGCAAGCCAGCGAAACGCGAAACCGACACCATGGATGGCTACGCGTGTTCAAGTTGGTATCTACTTCGTTACTGCGACCCGAATAACAGTGCTGCTGCTTGGGATCCAGAAAAAGTTAACTACTGGAACCCAGTCGATTTTTACGTCGGTGGCGACCACGCCGTAGCACACCTGCTGTATGTTCGCTTCTGGGCGCATGTGTTTAACGACATGGGGTTGCTTAATTTTAAAGAACCGGTGAAAAAATTGGTATACCACGGCTACATTAATGCCGAAGATGGCACCAAAATGAGTAAGAGCAAGGGCAATGTTATTGACCCGCTTGATGTTATTGACCAAGGGTATGGCGCCGATGCCCTTCGCACCTACCTGCTGTTTATGGGGCCGATTGAACTTGATGCCAGCTGGGATTCGCGCGGGATTGCCGGGGTCTACCGATTCCTTAACCGTATTTGGACGCTTATTCAAGAATATCTTAGCGCTAAGGAGAAGCACACAACGAAGAATGACGACGCTCTTCGCGTTGTGCAACACAAAACCATCCGTCGCGTAACTGATGATTATCGACGCCTTAGCTTTAACACCGCGATTGCCGGGCTTATGGAATACGTAAACGAACTGTATAAGTTTAAGGTAGACGGCTTCTCTACCGAAGCCTGGGGCGACGCCCTGAAGGTGCTTGTGCAGTTAGTTGCACCGGTTGCACCGCATATTGCCGACGAGCTTTGGAGCCAACTTGGCGGTGAAACGCTTGTGCAGCAGTCTGAATGGCCGGTATGGGACGAAAGCCTTATTGTTGAGGACGTTATTACGATTGCCGTGCAGGTAAATGGTAAGCTTCGCGGCGAAATTTCAGTCGGAAAAGATGTTGACTCTGAGGCTATTAAAGCGCAGGCCCTTGCGCATGAGAATGTTCAGAAGTTTGTAGAAGGCGAGCCTAAGAAGGTGATTTATGTACCGGGGCGGTTGGTAAGTATCGTTGCTTAGAGAGTAGGGCAATGTAAAAAGCTTCCGCCTGGGAGCTTTTCTTATTCTTCGGCCGTTTCGTTAGTAACCCCATTAATGCTTGTAGGAATTTTGAGCGTATCACCTACATTAATTTGGTGTCCATCTTCGTCATTAAAGACATTGAAGTTAGCAGGGTCGCCTGCAATCGAGTCTATGATATCTCGACGGTCGGCAGTATTACTACCGGGAATTTTTGCAACGATGTCGCTGAGGGTTTCGCCCGGAAGAACAACATGGCATACTGTTTCGTCTGAAATATTAGGGCCTTGGACTGCTACTGCTCCGGCAGCACCGAACCCTGCAACGCTTGCAGCAAGTACCGTACCAGCAATGATTGTTTCGCGCCGGCTTGCGGGTGCTGGTCGTTGTTTGTCGTTTTCTTCCTCGATAAAGCGGCGACTTGCGCCGGTGGCTCCTAGTTGTATTATCCTGTCAAACCGATAATCATTGTCGGCGTGCTGAAGAGCGAGTGCATCATCAAGCGCGTCGGACGTAAGTTGAATGTTTTTGTTTGGATCGTCATTCAGTGGTGTTTCTGACATAATACCTATAAAATACCACACTCTTTTAAAAAAGCATAATTACTATAGTGGGTAAAAACAGGCAAAACAGGCCGCTGCCCCTTGAGTGAACACGCAAAAAATAGTATAATGGGCCTTAAGTCTAAAAATAACACCTAAGAAAAGGAGCACCTTCAATGGCACAACCAAAGAAGCAGAGCAGCCCTCGCAAAACGGGTCTCCGTCGCAGTCACCTGCGTCTTGAGCTCGCTCGTCGTGTAAACGGCACGTCACCGGTAAAGGTTAAAACAACTCGTCGCGAAACTGGTAAGGCGCTTGCTAAGTAATCAAGCAGGCGTTTTTCGCATAAAACGATCCCTTTATATATAAAAGCTACATTTACATTAATAACAAAAGAGAACTAACGCATTATGGCATCTAATCGTCATCTCGGTCGCATTGTTGCACTTCAAACCTTATATGAGTTTGAATTTCGCACAGAATCTGGCGATGATACCGCAACCGCTCTGGGCATTCTTAAGCGAAACCTTGAGCGATACGAATCAGCAATTGATGATACGAAGTTCGTAGAGGCTCTGGTAACAGGTGTCCTTCAAGAACAGGCCGATATTGACAGCAAGATTCAGCCTATTGCCCCCGATTGGCCTATAGAGCAGATTGCTCGTATTGACCGCAGCATTCTTCGGATTGGCGTGTACGAGCTACTCCACCAGACAGACATCGTTCCCCCTAAGGTTGCAATTAACGAAGCAGTAGAGCTAGCTAAAGCGTTTGGTTCCGATAACTCGAGTAAATTCGTGAACGGGGTACTTGGTACCGCGTACCGTACTCTTGTAGAGGGAGCCTCTGATGGCGACACCGCAGTTCGATAAGTTTAAAAAATACTTTTCTCGAAAAAAACCATCCATCCAAGAAATTGTCCGTGAGCCAACGGCCGGCGGCATTGTATTTCGTCATGGCGAAAAAGGTATTGAGATTCTTTTGATTCAAGATGCCAAAGACCGTTGGACGATTCCGAAAGGTCACATTGAAGAAGGCGAATCTGCCCAGCAAACCGCCCGCCGTGAAATCGGTGAAGAAGCGGGGCTAAAAGACGTCGATATGCTTGGTTGGCTTGGTAAAATCCATTTCCGCTACCGTCGTATCGACAAGCTTGTGCTCATGACAACCCAAATCTACCTGGTGCGCGCCAAGGGTGACACTAACGCGATTCAAAAAGAAGAGTGGATGAACGGTATTAGGTGGTTCTCGTTTCATGATGCGCTCGATGCTATTGAATATGAAGATATTGGTAAATTAATGCTCCTTGCTATGAAGCGAATCCGTCAGGAGAACTTATAATATAATGAGTGGTATGCAAACAGCCCCCTATCAAGAATTTGCGCGTGACGTACTCGGTTTTGAATTCAAAAATATCGAACTGCTCGTTACGGCCTTAACGCACCGTAGCTATGTTAACGAACACCGTAAAAGCGTTAGTCAACACAATGAGCGACTCGAGTTCTTGGGGGACGCGGTACTTGAGTTGGTGGTAACCGATTTCCTTTTTCGCAATTATTCAGAAGCCGAAGGTATTCTCACAAGCTGGCGTGCCGCCCTTGTACGCACTGAAAGCATTGGTGAGGCAGGCCAGAAGCTTGGGTATGAGCCTCTTGTGCGCATGAGCCGAGGCGAAAAGCAGGGCGGTGAACGAGCTCGTCTCCAAATTCTCGCAAATGCATTTGAAGCGCTTATTGGGGCGATATATCTCGAACGAGGCTATGAGGATGCTGAAGTATTTATTAAAAAGCATATTGCAGCCAAGCTTGAGGGAATTCTTAAGGAGGGCTCGTGGCGCGACCCAAAGTCGCACCTCCAAGAGGTGATGCAGCGGATAGATAACGTAACTCCTCGCTACGTTGTGCTTGAAGAGGTCGGCCCTGATCACGATAAAATCTTTACCCTTGGGGTCTATGCGGGTGCTCGTTTGGTCAGTAAGGGAGTTGGTCCAAGCAAACAGGCGGCGCAGCAAGAGGCGGCGAAGGCGGCTTTAAAGGTGTATACTCAGTAAAATTTGTGCGTTACACCTTGACCTACAGAGATAAAACCTGTAAAATAACCAGAGAATTCAATAAAAGCTATTTGTTAATAGGCTAAAGAGTTAAAGGAAAGTTTTAAATATGCTCGCAATTCGTTTGCAACGCGTGGGTCGCATGGGCTACCCAACCTACCGCCTCGCGGTTCAAGAAGCGCAACGTCACCCGTCAAGTGGTCGTGTTGTCGCTTACGTCGGGAGCTACAACCCGCACACTAAAGAGGCTAAAGTTCAAGTTGAAGTGGCGCAAAAATACCTCGACAACGGCGCGCAGCCAACCCCTCGTGTGGTTAAGCTCCTTAAGGACGCTGGCGTAACACTTCCAAAGTGGGTAAAAGACGCAGCTGCTGACAAGCAAAAAGCAATTCGCAACCCCGAAAAGCTTCGCAAGAACCAACCAAAAGAAGAAGTGGCTGAAGAAACAGAAGCTCCAGCAGAAGAAGCTGCTGAAAGCGCAGAATAAATCCATTTTGTTATAAAAAAACACCCTCCGCGATCGAGGGTGTTTTTTATATTAAGCAGTATAGGCAAAAGGGAGGGGCCCCGCCGAAGCGAGGCCCGTGGGTGGGTGTGTCAGGCTGCCCGGCGGCGCGAGCGGCGGTGGTAGCGCTTCTCGTGTTCCTCTCGCATGATCCTGAAGGCCTTGTTGTTGGCCTTCTTGAGCATGCGCATGAGGTCGTGGAGGCTCTCGCCGAACTCGTCGTAGCGGCTGGCGAACAGGTCGTTCTGCACCTGGTCGAAGGCGGCGTCGTACTTGATGCCATCCTCGATGTGCAGGCGCGTCACTTCCTTGAGGGCTGCCACGGCCACTCGGTACAGCGGGCTGTTGTAGCGATACCCGCTTCCCCTGAGCGTGCTCAGAGCGCGGTCGTGCTGCTGCAGGAGCCGCTCGCGCGTTTCCAGCCGCCGTGATCCGGGCGTATGGGGTGCGCGCAGGTTGCGGCTTCGGCGGTCAAACTCGTTTCGCATAACTATTCCCCTTCGGGAATCGCAGAGAATCACCTCTGTATCGGACGTTCCGATGGTTGTATTATAGCATAAAATTATTAAAAAGCAAGTAGCGTTGCCACAAAGATACCGTATACAACAAGAGCACTATAGGCGAGCGTGGCGGTAATTTTGGCAGGACCCTTAAGCGCAAAAACAATAGCAGCACAGCCAAGGAGCAGCCAACAAAGAGAGTGGCCGTAGAGGAGGATGAGCTGGAAGGGGAACGGTGCCGCCTTAGCTCCGCCGGGAATAATAAACAGGTAAAGCGTCGCGATACCAAGTGCAGCCACACACCCGGCTACTCCATAGGCGCGGCGATGCGAGAGAATGGCTTGTTTGATGCGCTGCATACTCTTGAGTATAGAGCAAATTGAATAATGAATACAGTTCCGCTATGCTAAAGGGCAAACCGTGCTACAATGAAAGTACGATACTAGGGAACGACCGGAGGAGGGCTTTATGTCGACCATTGACCAGCAATTCATTGAATATATCGTTAAATCTGTCGTGGGGCACCCAGATGACGTCGTCATCGAGCGGGTGATTGACGAAAAGGGCGTGCTTCTCACGCTTACGGTAAACCCTGAGGACCTTGGTCGTGTTATTGGTAAGCGTGGTGTGACTGCTCAAAGCCTTCGCACACTGCTTCGTGCGCTTGGCACGAAAAACGATGCGCGCTATAACCTAAAAATTGTTAATAACGATGGCCAAACGGGTGCGAATTATTCAAGTGATGAGGCTGAAAACCGTTCAAGTTCCGACGAAACTGCTCATGCTGTGGAAACCTCACCAGAGGAACCTGTGGACAACGCTTCAGACTACACAAAAAAGACTCGCGCAGAGCTTGCAGAGCTCGACGACCTTGATATATAATAACCGTAAGTTCAACGAAACTTTTTGAACTGCGAGAAGTAGCTCACTGCGAGCAACAAACCACCACATTTGTTGAGAGCTTATGTGTATAAAAGACGCCTTTACTGTGGCGTCTTTTTGTTTTGTATCGTACACTAATACAGATGAAGAAACTACAAGTGATTACCCTTTTCCCGGAAATGTTCGATGGGGTGCTCAATAGCTCAATGATGTGGAAGGCGCAAAACGAGGCGATTGTTGAGTTTGAGCTGATTGATCTTCGCGATTTTGGCATTGGCCCTCGGAAACAGGTCGATGATACCCCCTATGGCGGCGGCGATGGCATGCTTCTAAAGCCAGAACCTCTTTTTGCCGCCATTGAACAGGCCAAAAAAAATGACCCAACGGCAAAAGTGGCACTTATGACCCCTCGTGGACAGCGCTGGAAGCAGGCGGTTGCACAGGCGTGGGCTGATGCGCCTCATGGGTATATTTTTGTCTGCGGTCGCTACGAAGGCTACGACGAACGTATCGTGGCGCTGGTTGATGAAGAAGTGAGTGTTGGTGACTATGTACTTACGGGTGGTGAACTGCCGGCAATGACCATTATTGATAGTATTGTTCGGCTTATTCCAGGGGTACTGGGTGGTGCGGCGAGTGCTGAAATTGAAAGTTTTTCTGATGGTGAAACCCTTGAATTTCCGCAGTATACGAAACCAGCGGAGTTTCGGGGCATGAAGGTGCCCGAGGTGCTTTTAAGTGGCAACCATGGGGCAATTGCGAAGTGGCGTGAGGAACAGTCACACAAAGCCGCTAAAGATTGCTAGAGGGTAAGTGGCAAGCCCCTGCGGCGAGAAGCCTCTTACGTTCAGCCCAAAAAGAAAATCCGCCAAGAGAGCGGATTTCTTCTGTTGTGGTGGATATCGTAGAGCGATTGAGCTACAACAAGTTTTTTTGTGGAGTTTTTGTTTTTGTAACTTTCGCTTCTTGTTACTGTACCTGTACTTTATAAAAAGCGCAAGCATAATGTTAAAAATAACAACATTTGCAGAACAGGGTGACCGCGCCTATACTTATACCCATGAGTATAGTTGTAACGGCAACCCAGGCGCCAAACCCCAAGAGCCAGGCTTCGCGGCAAATCGCGCTTGCGTATGCGGCGTTCCTTACGGCAATGGCGCTGGCGCAGCTCTTTACGTTTGAACAGTTTTTAAGTCTTTTTTCTTCTTTCCATCTTCCGCTCGACGCTGGGTTGGTTACTGCTTTGCCAGCGGTACTCGTAGCACTCGAAGTGGCAGCGCTTCCCTTTCTCCTTCGCATGTGGCTCAGCCCAGCTTTTAGAGTGGTGAGTATGGGGGCCGGCTGGCTTGTGGCTTTTCTTTGGACGGGTATTGCCTTGTGGGTGGTGCTTACCCGTCAAGCCCCTGACACAATTGGCTTTTTAGGCACGGCTGTGCCGCTTATACCCGGTACTTGGGCGGTGTGTGTCGGGGCCATGATGGGGCTTGCCGCTGCATGGGCAAGCTGGGGCATGTGGCCTTTTGGAACGCATCAAAAGAAATAGTTGCGGTTGCCTTCTGGGGGCGGTATGATGGGGGTAAGGAGAGAACAACATGGAAACGATTAAAAAGCTTGAAAATATGGTAGCGAAAGTAGCCAAAGACGCCCCCCATTTGCCCGAAGGTGGGCGCAAGTGGCTTGGTACGAATGTTTGGTGGATTGTTGCCGCTGGTGTGGGTATCGGGGCGCTTGCCTCATTAATTGGGTTTATTGACCTCTTTAGGCGAATCTCGATTGTTAATTCTTTTACGTCGTACTTACCGGTTGGGAGTATTACTGCATGGGCAACAACGGTTGCCGTCGTGAGCCTTATATTTGTAGTGGTGCAAATTGCCCTGCTTGCGTTTGCCATTCAACCATTGAGGCAGCAACAGAAGAGGGGGTGGACACTCCTCTTTGTCACCTCGTTAGTATCTGCAGTGGCAATTATTGTTAATGCTATTCTAAGCCTCGATGCATTGGCATTTGTGGTAACCATCCTCTTTGGAGCGGTTATTCTTGCTGCTGTATTGTATCTTACGTTTGAAATTCGCAGCCAGTTTGATGCCTCTGCAGCCAAACCGAAACCGGCGCCGAAACCAGCGAAAGTTACTGCTAAAGACACCCACAAGGAAGCCGCCTCAAAGTAGCACTTCCCCTTGAGCCCACCTTACAAATGCGGTATAATACTTCGGTACGCTAGTAGGGTGTCGCCAAGTGGTAAGGCACCAGGTTTTGGTCCTGGCATTCGGGGGTTCGAATCCCTCC